>DASPWU010000161.1:0-30934 GCA_035637675.1 Candidatus Limnocylindria bacterium
CGTGCCAGGATCGCCGCGCCGTCGAGCGTCGGCACGTTGCCGCCGGCCACACGATCGTACGCCATCGAGATCGTGCCGCCCGTGAAGACGACGGCGACTCGGCTCACTGGCGCTTCACCGACGACGCACCGGCGATTCACCGGTCCGCTCATTCGGGTCGGGCAACGACGGCCTCCCGTAACGGGGTGGACGGCGCCCGCCGGACGATGCCCGTCGTCGCTTGCTCCATCCCATGCGACATCTTGTCGTATTGCAGTCGCCCGCGCCGCGTCCCCACCCGCCACAGCGCCGCCGGCACGGCCGCCAGCCAGATGCCGCCGAATGCCGCGGCCCGCACCGCCCGCCAGCCGCGCTCGGCCGGCTCCAGGGTTGCCCCGGTCTCGTCCGTCTCCCAGCGGAGCGCATCCCAGGCAAGCGCGACGCCGGTGGCCGTGTACATGCCGAGGAGGGCCAGCGCCATGCCGGGGCGGCGGCGCCGAAGCCCGCCCGCCAGGGCCCCGATGAGGACCGGCGGGGCGGCCAGCTGGGCCGCGTACAGGGCGAAGTCAGCCCGAGCCGCGGAGGGCAGGCGGCGGCTCGCGAGCATAGCCGGCCCGTGCTCCAGGATCCGGCGGACCGCCCCCTCGGCCCAGCGCAGCCGCTGGCGCCACAGCGCCGCCCAGCTCAGGACCGGCTCCTCCCAGACCTCCGCGTCGATCGCCCAGGCGACCCGGACGCCCTCCGCCGCGGCGATGCGGCTCGACAGATCCAGGTCCTCCGTGAGGGCCTGGGCGCGCCAGCCGCCGACGCGTTCGAGGAGGTCACGCCGGATGACGATCCCGTTGCCGCGGAACTCCGAGCACCCGCCCAGAGCCCAACGACCGCGTTGCAGCTCGCCGTCGACCGTCTGCTCGTCGGCCTGGACGCCGGCCAGGGCGCTCGAGCTCGCGTGGAGGATGCGCCGGCGGGCCGTGATCGCCCGCTCGCCGGCAGCCACGTAGCCGGCCAGGCTGCTCAAGAAGGACGGACCCACCCGCGCGTCGGCGTCGAGGACGACGACGACGTCGCCTCGGTAGGTCGACGGCTGGGCCGCAGTCAGGGCCGCGCCCTTGCCTTCGAGGGCAGTGGTCGCGCCGTCGCCGCCGCCCCGTCGCACGAGGTGGGTCACCTCCCCGATGCCAGTCGCCGCGGCCGCCCGCAGGGCGGCCTGGGCCGTGCCGTCGGTCGAACGATCGTCGATCAGGATCAGCTCGAACATCGGCTGGCCGCCCGGCGCGCGGTGGTCCTGCGCCGCGAGGTCGGCCACCAGCGCGGGCAGGACGCGGACCTCGTTACGCGCCGCGACGACCACGCTGAAGGTGGGCGGCGGGAGCAGGCCGTCCAGTTGCCGCGTCTGCGGTGCGACCGGCGGACGTCGACTCGCCCGGGCGATCCGCAGGGCCCCGACGGCCGCGGCCCAGCTGCCGAGGTGCGCGGCAAGGCGGGCCACTCCCCCGCTCGACGCTCGGTCCCCGACGACGAGACCGCCGAAGAGGGTCGCCAGGGCCGTGGCGCGCCAGGCCAGGGGCGTCGAAGCGGGCCCCGAATCGGGCGCCGAATCGGGCATCGAGCCGGCCGTCGTCGGGTCGGGCTGGCTCGACGGCTGCCGCGTGCCCGGTCCCACGGCGACCAGGGGTGCCTCCGACCGGCTCACCGCCGCGTCCGCTTGCGAGGTTCGGTGGATCGTGTGCCGGCGGCGGCCGAATCCGGGGTGAGGATGGGGGACTCGGCCGGGGCTGGGCGGCGAGCACCTCTACCGTCGCCGCGCCGGCGACCACGAGCCCGGGGCGGCTTGTCAGCGGGCCGGGCTTGCGGCCGTTGCCGGGTGACGATCGATGCGGCGCCCGTGGCGACGATGAGCGCCGCAACTCCCAGCATGACCGGCGTCGTGCCGACCAGGGTCGCGATTCCCCCGACGGCGATCACCGGAACGAAGCTGGCCACGGATACCAGCGTGAACAGCACGCCATACACGCGCCCGCGAACGTCCTCCGGCAGCTCTTCCTGGAGCTGCGTCTGTGCCGAGATGGCAACCAGGGCATAGGCGATCCCGGCCAGGAAGGCGATCGGGATGACGACCGACAGCACCGACACGACCGTGGAGAGCGACAGCGACGTCTGCGCGTCCAGGCCGGCCACGAGTCTCGGGATCGACCCGACCGCGGACAGCAGGGCGATGAGCACCCCGAGCGCCACAAGCCCGGTCTCGATCAGCCGTTGACGCTCGACCAGGTGACCGAAGTTGTTGAGGGCGAGGATGCCCATGACCACGCCGAAGCCCAGCGGCAGGACCACGACGACGAAGTCGCTCGGTGCGAGGCCCAGGGTCAGCTGCGCGAAGCTGGGGCCAAGGACGCCCAGGACGCCGATGAGCGAAGCCGTCGCGCCAAGGTAGACGATGCTCCATGCGATCGTCGGATTGAGCCGGATGTACTCCAGCCCTTCCCACAGTTGCCTGAACGTGGAGGAGACCGCCCGCTCGGCCTCCACCACGGCCTGCTTCGTGGCAATCCCCTGACGGACGGCCTTGCCATTGGATCCGGGCAGGGTCACGCAGAAGATGGCCGCCACGAAGTACAGGCCCGCGACCACGAGCAGCAGCGCCGTCGTCCCGGCGACCTTGGTGAAGAGCGGCCCCAGCAGGGCAAATCCCAATGCGAAGGCGGCGTTGAGGGTGATCGTGAAGATGCCATTCGCCGCGACGAGCTGGCCGCGCGGGACGAGCTTGGGAATCATCGCCGCCTCGGCCGGCGAGAAGAACGTGGTCACGGTCGACACGAAGATGTTCAGCAGGTAGATCCCGGCGAGATTGTCCCGGCTGAACACCATCGCCGCGATCGCCACGGCCCGGAGCACGTTCGTCACGACCAGGACGAGCCGCGGATCGAGCCGGTCCACGAAGACCCCAGCCAGCGCCGACAGGAGCACGGCCGGGACGAGGAACGTCAGGATGAGCGCGCTGACGGCGGCTGGCGAACCGGTCGTCTCCACGACGATGACCGTGAGTCCGAACAGCACGACGTTGCCGCCGACCTGGGTGGCCGCCTGGGCCAGCCACAGGAGCAGGAAGGGTCGATTGCGCAGGACAGCGAGTGCGCCGGACTCCGCGTCCTCGGCGTCGCCGTTTGCCTCGGGCGGCAGATCGCCGCTGGCGAGTGCGGTCAGCTCGGGCGGCGGATGTCCGGTCACGCGTCCGGCCGCAGCGCCCGGCCGAGCTCGGGGTCCCCGCGGCTGACGAACCCCCCCAGTCGACGTTCCAGGACAACTCGTTCCAGCAGCACGTGCCGGCTGCATGCCAGACATCGCAGGCCGATGTCGGCCCCCAACCGGTCGACGAGCCACTCGTCGCCGCCGCACGGATGACGGCGCCGAAGCCGGACGACGTCGCCGAGGAACAGCTCGAGGACGGGTCTGTCGCGCATTCGGCGGGTCAGCGTATCAGAGCCGCGGGACGCCATGACTCGGGACCAACGGCCGGCTCGTGGCCGGCAGGGAGATCCGATCCACCGGCGTGACGGTCACCTCCACCCCGGGAAACGTCGCCCGGAACTGGGCGATGATGCCTCCGGCGCGGGTCAGGCTGCCGGTGAGCGTGGCCCCGTTGCCGAGGGCATCGATCGCGAACGGATCGTCCAGCGGCGTGTCCTCGACGGACAGGTCGCCAGGATCGCCCGCCACCACGCTGCCCGCCACGAGACGAACGCCCCCGATCGCCATCGCCTCGGCACCCGCATTGCGCAGTTCGTTGAGCAGGTCCTCGACGGCCGTGCCCGGGATCGGCCCGCTGAGGATGATCTCCACGCCCGGGCCGGAGACGGCGCGCATTCCAGCCCAGGCCTGGACACGGGCCAGGTCGGACTGGAGCTGGCCCAGAGACGTCTCTCCCCGGGACTGGGAGCCTGTCAGCTGGGCGAGCTCCTGCTCGGTCGACGCGATCTCCGTCCGGATCTGGTCGTTGCGCGTGTTGAGGTTGGCGACCAGGTCGGTCAGCTCCGTCGCCGAGAGCGCCTCCAGGCCGGAGCCTCCGCCCTGGGCCCGGATCTGGATGACGACGAGCACTCCCAGCAGGACGGCAACGGCCGTGACGGTGAGCTGGTTGCCGGGCTGGCGAAGGGAGTGGGTCATCGGCCGGCCTGGCTCACGGTGCCGCCGACGGTGCCGCCGACGGTCCCGCGGCATCGGGCTTGGCGTAGCGGAGATTGAGAGAGCCGGCAAAGGCCGGCACCGTCACCTCGGCCGGCTGGGCGAACGCGATCTTGATCCCGAACGCCTCGGAACGGGCACGCACGAACGCGGCAAAGGCCGGCGCTGCCGCCAGGTCCGCGTACAGGTTCGGCGAGCCGATCGCGCTCACCTGGTACGGCGGCGCCAGGTAGGCCGAGTTGACGAGCACGGAACCGCCGATGTCGATGATCGCGGTGGAGACCGTGACCCGTTCGCCGTTGACGGCGATCGCCTCGGCGCCGGCCAGCCACAGCTCCTGGACGACGGTCCGGATGTCGCGGCCACTCACCCGGTAGTCGGTCTCGTTGACGCCCGGCGGGACAGCGTCGGTGGAATCCTCCAGCTGGATGACCAGGCCGGTCCCCCGCAGCGCGATGAATCCACCCGTGACGCGGGCCGTCCGGAGCTGGCCATTGAGCCCGCTGGTCACGACCTGGTTGCCCTGGCCGCGCTGCTCCAGCGCCTGGATCTGGGCTCTGAGCTCCAGGATCCGACCCTTCAACGCTTCCTGCTGCGCCTGAAGGGCGAGGGCCGTCCTCACGAGCGGCTGGCGTTCCTGGCTCGTGTAGCTCGCCCGGGGCGTCTCGGACTGGAGCTGTGCCGCGATGAGGAACCCGAGGACAAGGAGCGCGACGCCCAGCGTCACCTGCCAGCTGGCGATGCCCAGCCAGCGTGCCGTGGCACCGGGCGGGGCGCTCACGGGCTGCGCCGCGAACGGAGGACGAGCGCGAGCCCACCGAGCCCCAGGACGGCGGCGACGATCGCGAGGCCGATCGCGACGGTTCCGGCATTGAGCGGCGTGCCAACGGCGGCGCCGTCGATGGCGGGCGCGCTCGGGCGGGGCGGTGCGCCCGGGGATGACGCCGCATCCGGCAACGCCGGTGAGGCGTCCGCCGACCAGCCTGGCGGCAGGGGCCCGGCGGGCGCCGGTTGGGGACCGTAACTCTTCGGCGCACCGGCGCCAATGTCATTCAGCCAGGAGGTGCCGAAGGCGGCCGCGTCGATGCCCAGGGCCGCCTTGAACGCCTCGTCGTCGGTGACCCCGTCGGCGTAGGATCGGACCAGCTTGACCAGCGCCGGCCGGCCGTGGGTTCGGATGAGGTAGTCGATCGCGGACACGCTCTCCGAATAGGCCAGGAAGAACCGGTCGCGCGTCGTCGGAAACTGTCCGGTCAGGGACGCGAGGGGCATGATCGCGCTGTCGCGGGCCGCTCCCCGGACCAGCGCCCGATCGTCTGCCCCGTAGCCCTGGGCGAGGTAGACGGCCAGGCCCTCGTTCAGCCAGCGTGGCGGGAAGTGATACGGGTTCTTGACGGCCGTGTTGAATACGAGGTGGGTGAGCTCGTGAGGCAGGACGTTCGCCACCCAGGCGTCGTCGATCTCGCCCGGCGTGATGAGCGCAAACATGGTCCGGATGTCCGCCTGTGCCTGGCCGCCGACGTTCTCGCGAGTACCGGGACCAAGGGCGTCGTAGAACGGCGCCTGGGACGCGTAGACGAAGAAGTCGATCGGCTCCTTCTCGGACACTCCGAACAGCTCCTCCGCCTTGGCGACGCCCTGCTCGGCGATGGCCAGCGCCCTGCGCCCGAAGGCATCGTCGCCCTGGTACCAGTGGATCCGGACGATGTCGCCCTTCCGCGTCTTCCAGTCGAACCGGGTATCGGCGTACAGGACGGACGCCGGCGGCCCTGTCTCGACGGTCGAGCCGGCGGTGAGGCGCCAGCGGGCGGTCATCCGGGTATTCGGCGAGACGTGGCCGTCCGCGATCAGGAGCCGATAACGAAGGGTCTGGCGGCCCGCGCCGCTGGGCGACCGGACCTCCGTGACGAGCGGGCCGGCCGCGCCGGGGAAGGAGATGAGGACCTCGACCCGGCTGGGCGGCGCCTGCAGCTCGACCGGCTGCTCGAACACGATCTCGGTTCCAAAGGTCGCCCTGGCCGACGGTTGGCCGAAGGTCGCCACCGCGGCCCTCACCGGCGCCGGCGCCAGGACCGACAGGACGACGAGGGCGACGGCAATGCTGCCCACGAGACGGGCCTGCCATCCGCCGGCTCCGCGGCGGCGGCTCATGGCGACCATGTAGCCGCTCATGGCGACCACGTCAGGCCGGCCATGCGCAGGTAGCCCAGGCCGTTCTGGGTCGCCCCATTCAGGCCGTCCCGGGAGAGTGCCCAGCCAGACCCGTACGAGATCGGGACGACGGGAACCTCCGCGTGCACGATCTCCTCGGCCCGGTCATAGGCCGCCCGGGCAACTGCCGGATCCGTGGCGGCACCCGCGTCGGTGATCGCCTCATCGAAGGCGGCCGAGTTCCAGTGGCCATAGTTGTTGGAGGCACGGCTGCCCAGCAGGACCCCCAGGAAGTCGTTGGGACCCAGGTAGTCCGCCGTCCAGCCGAGCGACCAGATCGCGGGTGGGTCCTGGGCGAGACGGGTGAAATAGGGCCCGAAATCCATGGTCTCGTAGCGGACGGCGATCCCCAGGTTGTCGTGCAGCTGGCGGATGATCCCCTCGTCGATCCCGGTTCCGCCCGACAGGTAGGTGACGCCGGGGAAGCCTCGTCCCTGCGGGTAGCCGGCGTCGGCGAGCAGCTGACGAGCCTGTTCCGGATCTGCGTGCTGGCCGACGTCGCGCTCCGAGCGGCCGGGCACACCCGGCGGGACCATGCTCGTCGCCGGCAGGTCGTCGCCTGTGGAGGCGAGACGGACGAGCCGTGGCCAGTCCACGGCGAGCGCGAAGGCCCGGCGGACCCGGACGTCGTCGAAGGGCCGCTGGCGGACGTCGAAGCCGAGGTACTGGACGGACAGCGAGGGCACCGCCCGGAGATGCGGTCCCATGTCCGGGTCGTAGGCGATCCAGGAGGCGTCGAAGGCACCGATGCCCGTGTAGTCGAGGTCGCCCTTGTCGAACGCGTCGACCGGGCTGCGGCCGCCGAGCGAGGTGATCAGGCGGACCGTAGCGATCGCCGGCCGCCCGGCCCAGTAGCGATCGTTGGCCCGGAGGGTGATCTCCGATTTCGCGGTGCCGGCGAGCACGTAGCCGCCGCTTCCGACACGTCCATCCGGCGCGGCACCGGCCGGCACGATGCCGAAGGAGGGTCCGGCGACGACCGAGGTGAACTCAGCCTCGGGATGGCTGAGCCGCACTTCCACGTCGTTGCCGGCCGCCCGCAAGCCAACCGAGGCCGGATCGCGCGATCGGCCGCGGAGGTAGTCCTCGGCGCCCTCCACGTCCGTGACCAGCGAAGCGAGCGGCGAGGGACTGCCCGGATCGATCAGCCGGAGCCAGCTCCGGACGACGTCGGCGGCCGTCAGCGGCGAGCCGTCTGAGAACGTGAGGCCGGGCCGAAGATGGAAGACGATCCGGCGGCCGCTGTCGCTGACGTCCCACGACGCCGCCAGAGCCGGCCGGACCGACAGGCCTGGATCGATGGCGGTCAGTCCCTCGAAGATCTGGGCGGTGACCGCGGCCGAGCCGATGTCGCCCTGGACCGCAGGGTCGTAGGAGCTGGGCTCACTGGACAGGATCGCCACTTCGTCCCTGGCCGCTGCCAGGACCCCCGCCGGTACGGGCCAGATCGCAAGCGCCGCCAGCGCGACCATGACGGCCATTGCCAGGAGCACCGTGCCGGCGCGGCCTCCGGCGAACCGGGCGTGCGGGCGCGAAGGCGAGGTCTGAATGAAGGGGGCCGCCACGCGATCGGACGTTGGACCGGACATGGGACCGGAGTATAGGCGGCTGCCGCGACAGGCCCGTGGGTTCGGTCGGGCCGGCGATCGGCGGGCAGGAGATGAGGCCTCGCCGAAACCACACCGCCGGGGGAACGATGTCTTGCTGCGAGGCCTCTGCCCGGAAGGAACGAGCCGCCGGCCGGAACGTTATGGCCGAGTCCGGGGAATTTCACGGCGATCCGTGGACGCAGCTCGAACCGCTAGCATGGCTCGTCTCGCCGCCCTGGAGCAGCCCCCTCGAGGACCATAGGAAGCCCCAGGAACCCCACCCGAATCGGACCCTATCCGTGCGATGACGCTCCGTCTGCGCAACACGCTCACCCGTGCCGTGGAGCCCGTCTTGCCCCTCGAGCCGGGCCGGATCCGGATGTACACCTGCGGGCCGACCGTCTATCGGTACGCCCACGTCGGCAATCTTCGGACGTTCCTGCTGGCGGACCTGGTGCGGCGCGTCCTCCTGTACCACGGCCTGCAGGTCTTCCACGTCCAGAACATCACGGACGTCGGCCACATGCGCGACGAGCGGTTCGATCGCGGCGAGGACCGGATGCTCGTGGCGGCCGGCCTGGAGGAGAAGACGCCGGCCGAGATCGCCGCCGCATACGAGGCGGCCTTCCATGCCGACGCGGCGGCGATCAACCTGCTGCCGGCCCACGTGTTCCCGCGGGCCACCGACCACGTCGCCGACATGATCGAGCTGGCCGAGCGCCTGGAGGACGGTGGCCAGGCCTATCGCTCGGCGAACGGCAACGTCTACTTCGCGGTCTCCGCGTTTCCCGGCTACGGCCGCCTGTCCGGCAATTCGCTCGACGACCTCCGGGCCGGCCATCGCGGAGAGGTCGAGCCGGACAAGCGCGATCCGGCGGACTTCGCACTCTGGAAGTCGGCCGAGGCGGGCCGGCTCCTCAAGTGGCCGGCCCGTCGCTGGGGCGAGGGGTTTCCGGGCTGGCACCTGGAGTGCTCGGCCATGGCCATGCGCTACCTGGGCCCGGAGTTCGACATCCATACGGGCGGCGTCGACAACGTCTTCCCCCATCACGAGGATGAGATCGCCCAATCGGCCTCGATCACCGGCCGCCCGCCGGCGCGGCTGTGGGTCCACGGCGAGTTCCTGCTCATGGGCGGGCGCAAGATGGCCAAGTCGGCGGGCAATTTCCAGCGCATCACCGAGATCGGCGAGGGTGCCCTGGATCCGCTCGCGTTCCGGTACCTGGGCCTCACCGCCCGCTACCGCCACAAGCTCGAGTACTCGGACGCTTCGCTGGCCGGCGCCGGGGCCGCTCTCGAGTCGCTCCGGGCGCGGCTCCGGGCGCTGGGTCCGCCACCGCCCGACGGGCCGTGGAAGCCGCCACCGCCACTGCTGGCGGGCGCTGCCGGCGACCGGCCGGTCGGCGTCGCCGACGGCGTGGCCGGGCACGGCGAGCCGAATGACGGCTGGCGCGCGACAGACCGTGCCCACGACCCTGCCGAGACGCTGTCCGCAGGGGGCCATCGGTTCCACCGGCGATTCGTCGATGCCCTGGATGACGATCTCGATCTGCCGACCGCGCTGGCCATGGCCCGGGAGATGCTCAAGGCCGATCTGCCCGACGACGAGCGACGCTGGCTGCTCCTCGATGCGGATGCCGTGCTGGGGCTGGACCTCCATCGTGTCTGGGAGGCTGCTCCGGAGTCTCCTCCGCCGGCCCTCTCGGCAGTCGAGGCCGCATTCCTGGCGGAACGGTCGGCCGCCCGGCGCTCGCGCGACTTCCGGCGCGCGGACGCGCTGCGCGCGGAGCTCCTCGCCCTGGGTATCGAGGTCACCGACCAGCCCGACGGCTCGACCACCTGGCGGTCTGTCGAGACCCGCTGAGTGTCGTCAGCCCCGCCTGGCCTTTGCTTCGGGGCTCGCGAGATCCAGTCGAGCGCCGAACCGGTCGAGCACCCGGTAGAAATTCCGCTTCGACAGGCGGTCACGCTCGTCCGGGGCCACGCTCGTCCAGCCGCGGTGCTCGTGGCGCACGGCCGGCACGTCTGGCACGACAAGGGCCCGCCGGGGCGGCCGGCCCTCGCCCTCGTCCCGCAGCACGAGACTCCACCAGATGTCGAGATTCCGGTAGAAGCGGAACTTCTCGTCGAGCGGCCCGCGGGCGCTGAAGTCAGCCCGCCGGAAGGCCAGGCAGTAGCCCGCGATCGCGTCCGCGTCCGGGCCCGGAGCGTCCTCGAAATGGCGGAGATCGGCCGATCGCAGGCCCCATGGTCCGGCCACCCCAACGCTGGGATCGGCCAGGGCTCGGGCGAGCGGGCCGACCATGTCGCCCGTGGGTTCGACGCTGGGGTCCAGGAGGATGACGACGGCCCCGATCGCCCGCCGGATCCCGGCATTGAGCGCGGCGGCGTGACCGAGGCGAGCACTCGTCCGCACGATCTCCGCACCGCCGGCCGCGAGCGCATCCAGCTCCTCGTCCTGATCCGACGATGGATCGTCGCCAACGACGACGACCGGTAGCCCGCCGGGGTCGCCGGACGCCAGTCCGCGGACCGCCCTGGAGACGTCCCCTGGCGGGTCGCTCGCGATCGTGATCACGCTCGCCCCGGCCGTTGCCGGTTCATCCAGGCGCGACGGAACCGATGCGCTCGATCCGTAGCGGACGACCCCACCGGCCTCCAGGTCCGGTGGATGGGCGGGCGCGAGATCGAAGTCCACGCCCCGGTCGACGACCGTCCAGCCGGCCCCTTCGATCTCCGCGCGCAGCGCGTCGGCCCGTTGCCAGTCGCGCGCCGCCCTCGCGTCGCGGCGGGCATGGGCCAGGTCCAGGACCTCCTGGGGAACGTGGGGCCGTGTCACGGCGCGAGGATACCCGGCCCGAGCGGCACGGCCGGATCCGCCACGGCCGGATCCGCCACGGCCGGCTCTGCCACAGCCGACGGCCAATCGCGGTACCCTCCCCCGGCCGTGACCGCCCATGCCCTCCCCCGGGTTCGCCTTGCCGCCCTGCTCGTCGTCCTGGCCGTCATCGCGGCCGCCTGCGGCGACGTCTCGCCCACCGCTCCGGCGACGGGGCTCCGCTCACCCGTCAGCGCCGCCCCATCGACCGCGGCATCAGGGTTCGCCAGCCCGTTGGTCCCGGCCGGCTCCCCGTCGGCGCCCCCGAACGGCTCCGAGAGCCCCTCACCGCCCGCGTCGACGACTGCCAAGTTCGGGTTTGCAGCCAAGGGCATGAGCCACGAGGTGATGGCGTTCGTGACCTCCGGCGAGCTCCGGCACACCGGCGGCCTGGATCTCTCGGCGATCTCAACGGTAGCCTTCTTCAGCGTCGAGGCGAACGGCGCGGGCCGCCTCGTCCGGACCAGCGGCGGCAAGCCCGCATCCAAGTGGGTCGCCTGGACGGGCCAGCGGATGACCGACCTCATCGGCGCCGCGCACGCCGCGCGGACCCGCGTCGTCCTGTCCGTGTCCCGGTTCGCCTGGTCCCCCTCGCAGATCGAGGCCGCCCGCTCGCTGCTGGACCGTCCCGCGCACCGGTCGCAGCTCATCCGCGAGCTCGTCGCCGAGGTCGCCAGGCGGGGCATCGACGGCGTGAATCTCGACTTCGAGCCCATCCCGGTGGGCCAGCGCGACAACTTCACAGCGCTCGTGCGAGGACTCCGGCGGGCCCTCGACGCCGCTCGCGCTCCCGACCGCCCTGCCTACCAGGTGACCTACGACTCGACCGGCTACTACTCCAGCTACGACGTGGCGGCGCTGGGCCGGCCAGGCGCGGCCGACGCGGTGTACATCATGGGCTATCACTACCGGGGGACGTGGTCACGGACGGCCGGCTCGAACGCGCCGATGGGCGGCTCGCGCTACGACGTCGTGGACACGGTCCGGGCGTTCCGGAAGCTCGTTCCCGCGTCGCGGATCATCCTGGGCGTGCCGCTCTACGGCCACGCCTGGCCGACCGCGACAGGCGGACTCCATGCACGGACGATCGGCGGAGGCTATGACGTCCTCTATCGCGACGCCGTGGGCGTCGCCGCGGAGCACGGCATCCGCACCGACCCGGTGGAGGGCGTCGCGTGGAGCGTGTGGCGGGTGGGCGGGACGTGGTGGCAGCTCTACTTCGACGATGTGCCGAGCACCGCCCGCAAATGGGCGTACGTCAAGAAGGCGGGGCTGCTGGGAACCGGCTTGTGGGCCATGGGCTTCCAGGGGGACCGACGGGAGCACTTCGCGCTGCTGCGAGAGGCCTTCGCGCAGTGAGCGCGGCGCTGCGTACGGCGGCTGAGCGGGGCACGCACGCTGCGCCGATCGGGTAGCCTGTGAAACGGCTCAGCCGGCGGTCCGCGAGGCTCGACATGGGTGCGCGGACGAGCAGGCCGTAGAGGCCCCAGCAGCGGGAAGTGGGCGTGATGGACCAGCGAATCCCGAGCGATGAGGGTCGCCGCCGGGCAGTTGTCGAGGGACTCTCACCCCAGGTCGACGACGGTCGATTCCCGATCAAGCGGACGGTCGGCGACCGGGTGGTGGTGGAGGCCGACGCATTCGTCGACGGCCACGACGTCGTGTCCGTGGTGCTCCTCCATCGGCGGGCCAGCGTCAGCGGCTGGAGCGAGGTGCCGATGCTCGCCCTGGGCAACGATCGCTGGCGAGCCGAGTTCACGGTCCAGCACCTGGGCCGCTACCTCTACACCGTCATGGCCTGGGCCGATCATTTCGAGACGTGGCGGCGCGATCTCGCCAAGCGGGTCGATGCCGGCCAGGACGTGGGCGTCGATCTGCTCGTGGGCGCGGAGCTCGTTGCGGCCGCGGCCGAACGGGCAGACGAGGACGACCGGCCGGTGCTCGAGACCTGGGCGACCGGGCTGCGTGGCGAGGGATCCCCGGCGACCCGGACCAGCCTCGCGTTCGATGACGACCTGGCCGCGCTCATGGCCCACCACCCCGATCGCCGCCTGGCCACCACCTACGACCGGGAGCTGGCGGTGGTGGTGGACCCCGTCCGCGCACGGTTCTCCACCTGGTACGAGCTCTTTCCCCGGTCCACATCACCCGAGCCCGGCCGACACGGCACGTTCCGCGACGTCATCGATCGTCTGCCGTACGTGGCCGGGATGGGCTTCGACGTCCTCTACCTGCCCCCGATCCACCCGATCGGCCGGACCTTTCGCAAGGGCGCCAACAATGCGACCAGGGCCCTGCCCGCCGATCCGGGCGTGCCCTGGGCGATCGGCGGGCCGGAGGGCGGCCACACCGCCATCAACCCGGACCTGGGCACGATCGACGACTTCCGCGAGCTCGTCACCGCGGCCGAGCGCAGAGGCATCTCGATCGCCCTGGACATCGCCTTCCAGTCGTCGCCGGACCATCCCTTCGTCCGTGAGCACCCGAGCTGGTTCCGCCAGCGGCCGGACGGCAGCGTCCAGTACGCCGAGAACCCGCCCAAGAAGTACGAGGACATCTACCCGTTCGACTTCGAATCGCCCGACTGGCGGGAGCTGTGGGCCGCCCTCGCGGACATCGCCCGATACTGGATCGGCCAGGGGGTCCGGATCCTGCGCGTGGACAATCCGCACACGAAGCCGTTCGTCTTCTGGGAGTGGCTCATCGCCCAGATCAAGGCGGACCACCCGGACGTGCTGTTCCTGGCCGAGGCGTTCACCCGGCCCAAGGTCATGTACCGCCTGGCCAAGATCGGTTTCTCGCAGTCGTACACGTACTTCACGTGGCGCAACTCCAAGCAGGAGCTGGCCGACTACTTCACCGAGCTGACCCGGACCAACCTGCGGGAGTTCTTCCGGCCGAACGCCTGGCCGAACACGCCGGACATCCTCCACGAGGTGCTCCAGCACGGCGGCCGGCCGGCCTTCGAGTTCCGCCTCGTCCTGGCCGCCACGCTCTCGGCCAGCTATGGCATCTACGGACCCGCCTTCGAGCTGATGGAGCACGAGGCTCGGGAGCCCGGCAGCGAGGAATACCTGAACTCAGAGAAGTACGAGCTCCGACGCTGGGAGATCGACCGGCCGGACAGCCTCGCCCAGTTCATCGGCCGGGTCAATCGGATCCGTCACGAGCATCGCGCGCTCCAGGCCAACGACGGCCTGGCGTTTCACCCAATCGGCGACGAGCGGCTCATCGCCTACACGAAGCGAACACCGGACCTCTCGGATGTCGTGCTGACGGTGGTCAACCTGGATCCCCGCCAGGTCCGGAGCGGCACGCTGGAGCTGCCGCTGGAGGAGTTGGGGATCGATCCGGCGGGGGCATACGAGGCCGTCGATCTCATCGACGGCACGACCTATCTCTGGGAGGGACCGCGCAACCGGGTGGAGCTGGACCCGGCGGTCTGCCCGGCGACCATCCTCCACATCCGGCCTCGGCTGCGCAGCGAAGCCGAATTCGAGCATTACCTGTGAGAATCGGTCCGTGACGACTGCCATCGCGCTTCGCCGTCCGGCTGCGAGGCGCGCGACCGCGGCTGCCGCAACGGATCCCCTCTGGTACAAGGACGCGGTCATCTACGAGGTGCACGTCCGGGCGTTCCGCGACAGCAACGGCGACGGCACGGGGGACTTCGTCGGGCTCACCAGCAGGCTCGACTACCTCCAGGACCTGGGCGTCACGGCCATCTGGATCCTGCCGTTCTACCCCTCGCCGCTGCGCGACGACGGCTACGACATCGCCGACTTCACGACCGTCAATCCCGACTATGGGACGCTGCGGGACGTGCGGACCCTCATCCGGGAGGCCCACCGGCGCGACCTGCGGGTCATCACCGAGCTGGTCTGCAATCACACCTCGGACCAGCACCCCTGGTTCCAGCGCGCGCGCCGAGCCCGGCCCGGCAGCGCTCAGCGCGACTTCTACGTCTGGAGCGACACGGCCGACCGCTATCGCGACGCCCGCATCATCTTCAAGGACTTCGAGACCTCCAACTGGACGTGGGATCCCGTGGCCCGCGCCTACTACTGGCATCGCTTCTACGCTCACCAGCCGGACCTGAACTTCGAGAACCCACGGGTTCGAGCGGCGATCTTCAAGACGATGGACTACTGGCTGGAGATGGGCGTCGACGGCCTCCGGCTGGATGCGATCCCGTACCTCTACGAGCGCGAGGGCACCAACTGCGAAAACCTGCCGGAGACGCACGCATTCCTGCGCGACCTGCGGAGTCACATCGACCAGCGGTTCGGCGATCGGATGCTGCTGGCGGAAGCGAACCAGTGGCCGGAGGACTCGGTCGCCTATTTCGGGAAGGGCGACGAGTGCCACATGGCCTTTAACTTCCCCGTGATGCCCCGCATGTTCATGGCGATCCGGATGGAGGATCGCTACCCGATCGTGGACATCCTGGGCCAGACGCCGGCCATTCCCGAGACGGCCCAGTGGGCGCTGTTCCTGCGCAATCACGACGAGCTGACTCTCGAGATGGTGACCGACGAGGAACGCGACTACATGTACCGGGCCTATGCCAGCGACCCGCAGGCCCGGATCAACCTCGGCATCCGGCGCCGCCTCGCCCCCCTGCTCGGCAACAATCGCCGCCGGATCGAGCTCATGAACGGTCTTCTGTTCTCGCTACCGGGAACGCCGGTCCTGTACTACGGCGACGAGATCGGCATGGGCGACAACGTCTTCCTGGGTGACCGCAACGGCGTCCGCACGCCGATGCAGTGGAGCGGCGACCGCAACGCGGGGTTCTCCTCGGCCAACCGCCAGCAGCTGTACCTGCCGGTGATCGTGGATCCCGAGTACCACTACGAGGCCATCAACGTCGAAGCCCAGCAGGCCAATCCCCACTCGCTGCTGTGGTGGATGAAACGGCTCATCGCGCTCCGCAAGCGACACCGGGCTTTCGGCCGCGGCTCGATCGAGTTCCTCCACCCGGACAATCGCCACATCCTGGCCTTCGTCCGTCGCGACGCCGACGAGACGCTCCTGATCGTCGCGAACCTTTCCCGCTTCGCCCAGTACGCCGAGCTGGACCTGTCGGCGTTCGACGGGAGCCGTCCCGTGGAGATGTTCGGCCAGGTCGATTTCCCGACGATCGCCAGAACGCCCTACCTGCTGAGCCTGGGTCCACACGCGTTCCTGTGGTTCACGCTCCAGCGGCCGGCCGTCGAACAGCGACCGTTCTCGTCCGATCCATCCGAGCTGCCGCGCCTGGCGCCGGTCGAGGACCTGGTCGAGCTCACGACCGGTACCCGCGCCGGAAGGCTCGCCGAGCTGCTCGTGTCGTGGGGCCGCCACCGACGCTGGTTCCGCGGCAAGGCCCGTCGAATCGCCGCGGCGCAGATCCGCGACGCGATCCCGATGATGGCCGGCGAGGCGAGCGCCCTGCTCGTGGTCCTCGGCGTCCAGTTCACCGATGGCGACCCGGAGGAGTACCTCGTCCCGCTCGCCGCGCTGCCGGAGGCCGCTGCCGCGACCCTCCTGGCAGAGACATCCTGGGCCGGAATCGCCCGGCTCGAAGGTGAAGGTGACGGGGCCGGGACACGGATCCTCGTCGACGCGATGCGGCTGCCCGCGTTCTCGGAGGTCCTCCTCGCCGCCATCGCGGGCCGGCGCCGGCTGCGCGGCGGCCGCGGTGAGATCGCCGGCCAGCCCACGCGTGCATTCCGTCAGCTCCGTGGCGATGCCGCGGAGCAGCTGGCCGTGACGCCGTCTCGCGCCGAGCAGAGCAACAGCTCGGTGATCATCGGCGACCGCCTCATCCTCAAGCTGTACCGGCGCCTGGACTCCGGCCTGAACCCGGATCTCGAGGTCTCCGCCTTCCTCACGGAGCGCGGCTTTGGGCACGTCCCGCCGGTTGCCGGTTCGCTCGAATACCGGACCGCGAGCGGCGCTCCGGCCGCGGCCGCGATCGCCCAGGCGTTCCTGCCGAACGAGGGCGACGTCTGGGAGCTCACGCTGGACGACCTCGGCGACTACCTGGAGCGGGCGATCATCACCGGGTCCGCGAGCGACGCAGGGGCCGCCTCGGCGGCCGCCCTCCTGGAGCGCGCCGACGGCGAGCTCCCCAGGGCGGTCCAGGAAACGGTCGGCGCCTACCTGGGAACTGCCCGCCTGCTCGGCACCCGGACCGGCGAGCTCCATCAGGCCCTCGCATCCGACGAAGACGATCCGGCCTTCGCGCCGGAGCCGTTCAGCGCCCTCTATCAGCGATCGCTCCACCAATCGGTCCGGACGACGATCGCGCAGAACCTCCGCTTCCTGGGTCGTCGCCTCGACACGCTGCCGGACGCGGTCCGCGCGGATGCCCAGGCGGCACTGAACCTGGAGGCCACGGCCGAGGATCGGTTGAGCGGCCTGCTCGATCGGCGGATCGGGGGCGCCCGTATCCGCTGCCACGGCGACCTGCACCTCGGCCAGATCCTCTACACCGGACGTGACGTCGCCTTCATCGACTTCGAGGGGGAGCCCGGCCGGCCGCTGAGCGAGCGGAGGCTGAAGCGCTCGGCGCTGACAGACGTGGCCGGCATGATCAGGTCGTTCCACTACGCGGCAAGCGGCGCGCTTCTCCGGATGACCGACGCCGGCGCGATCCCCACGGCCGACGCGGTCCGGCTCGACGGCTGGGCACGGCACTGGTACGTGTGGGTCGCGGCCGCGTTCCTGGGCGGCTACCGGGCGGCCGTGGCCGGGGCGCCGTTCCTGCCCGCCGATCGCGATGAATGGGCGATCCTCCTCGACGCGCTCCTCCTCCAGAAGGCCTTCTACGAGCTCAGCTACGAGCTCAACAACCGCCCCGACTGGGTGTCCATCCCGCTCCAGGGCATCGTCTCGCTGCTGGGCGATTGAATCCCGGGATCCCTCGTTAACCGGTGCCCGAGGGAACCACATTGGGACCTTTGGGGCATACAAGGGCAGGACTATCGGCTACGGTGGAGGCACTTCGCTCTCGTCGTCGCCGGCCCGATGGCCGCGCAGGCGGGGACGAAGGGATGAGATCCCGCCAGCATGGGTGGACACGATGTCTCGCAACAGCTTGTTGATCATCGGCGCGGTGCTCTGGGCGGCCGTGGCGGTCGACACGGTGGTCCATGTCGCCCTCGGCGACTGGATGGCTCCCGCGATGGCGGCCATTCTGGGAGTTGCCTTCGTGGCATGGCGGCGCATGCGCCAGCCCGTGCCGAACGCAGGCTGAGCCCTCGTCCCCGAGGCTCGGACCCGCTCGGGTCAGAACGCTCGCCAGACGCCCGTCTCGCAGGATGGGCCCACCAGTGCCGCTGCGGCGGGCATCGTGCCGTCGGGTCGAGCATCTGGCGTGGGTGGGGACGGGGCCATGGCTACCAAACTGCGGTTCGACCTCGGCGTCGGCGGCACGCACGACGCCACAGATCACTGTTCCGAGCTCGAGACCGCGACTGCCGTCGACGATTGCGTTCCGTGCTCACTCGTCATGCTGGCCCGGGCTGCAGGCGCGAAGGCGCCTTCCACGATCGTGGAGGCACACGCCCTGCGAGCGGCCGCCCACCTTCCCATCGCGGGTGCGACGGGACTCGTGGGGCATCAAGCGGCATTCGCGAAGCGCTACGGACGCTCGTATGCGATCAGCTCTAAATCCAGCCTCAAGAGTGTCCTGACCCCGGGTCTGTCGGCGGCCGTCATCGGCAAGCTCACCGGTCTCAAGGAGGGCCACCGGCTGCGGCGCCACCAACCCGACTTCGTGGGTTTCCACTGCGTGTTCATCGCACGCCTTCCGGATGGCACATTCCTGTGGGACGACCCACTCGCGCCTGAGGGCACGTACGCCGGCGAGATCGTCAAGGAGGCCGATGCCCAGGCCTACTACGACGCCGGCGGATCTGAACGGAAGATCGGCTTTGCCACCAGTCGAAGCTCGGAGGTCGAGATGCTCCCCGTCACCGACAAGAAGCCCGTCAAGCTCCACCTCGCCAAGGGCAAGCAGATCTTCAAGCTCGATGGCAGCCCGAAGGTGAAGGTGAGCGTCGCCCAGACGGTGAGCAGCCCGTTTTCATCCGGGGACTTCCGGGCGATCATCATCACGACCGGCAAGCAGCAGCAACTGCTGCTCGTCAAGACCGCGGATGCGACCAACATCGTGCCGGCCTGAACGCCTGGGCCCTGATGCTGCAACCGGCCTGCGGTACCCCGCGTGATCCGGCGGACGTGAAGGATCGGCCCCGAGCCTACTCGTCCGGATGGGTCAGAGACCCCTTGTACGGAAGCTGCGGCTCGCCGATCGCCTCGCGAACGGCGTTCTTCAGCTGATATTCGGCGTCTTTGCGATGGGCGCGCTCAAGCTCGGCATTCATCTCGACCAGCCGATCCGGGTCATCGAAGATCAGCCGGTCGAACCAGCTCGGCTCCCACGCCTCCTTGAGCCTCTGATAGTCGGCGGCCATCTCCAGGTCCTGCGCTGCCATCTGTAAATCGGAGCCGACTCGGCCGGCCCGGTCGAAGACCTCGCCGACGACGTCCGTGATCATCCCGATCGGGTCGACGCCGCTACCGTCCGCGTCGCCCGTCATCGACTGATCGATCGGGTCGATTGGCGGAACCGATCCTTCGTCGTCCATCTAGCGTCTCCTACCTTGGCATCCCTGGACCGGGCCACCATACGCCTCGCCTCGCTTGGAGCAAAGACTCGACAGAGCTCACCGGCGTGGCCACAGGAAACCGACCGGTCAACTGTGCGCCTCGGGACAGCTCACGACGAGCCCCACGAGGGTGAAACCGTCCCGGCCGCGTGACTCGGCAGAGCACGAGTCGAATCGATCGGGCAGGGCAAGCAGGAATCGAGTCGCGCCCGCCAGGAGCTCGGGGTGCCGCTCGAGCGTGACCGTGGCCCACGCGCGGCATCGGTCGGCCTCCAAGGCTGGCTCGCCCCGACACTCCACGGAGAGGCCGGGATGCGCCGCCAGCGCCACCGGCGGCGGGTCGATGCCGACGAAGCGCACGTGGATCATCGCCGAGCGGCTCGTGTTGCCGGCGCCGTCCTGAGTAACGAGCCCGAAGGCCGCCTGGTCGAGCATGTCGCTGAAGGACCATTCGAATGACCATCGTCCGTCGACGACCGGGACTGGATGCAATGGCAGGCCATTGACCTCGAGGCTCGCGCGCCCATGCGGATCGGCCGTTCCGGAGAAGATCAAGGTGCGGGTGCCGGCAGTCCTGTTGCCGCCGGCCCCGGTCGTTGGCTGGACGTCGAGGGTGGCCACAGACGGCGCCGTGTCGTCCACGACCACGAGCGTGCGGTCTTCGCCGGTAGCCGTCCCGTGGCGAAGACAGACGCTGACCGAGTTCTCGCCCTCGGCGAGACCGGTGTCGCCGAGCGGCACCCGGGCAATCGCGGGCGGCGCCTCGGTCTCCTCCCAGCCCGGACCATATGTTCCGATGGCGATCGGCCGGCCCTGAAGGCAGCCCCCGTCGCCGACGCGGATCACGTAGTCGCCGCTCTCGCTCGCCTCGAACATGAGGAAGGCCTTCGCCTCCGCGGCGCGCATCGATTGCGGCGTGTGCACGACGTCGACGTCGAGACGGGAAGCGACGCCCCATCCGAACAGGCCGCCGCTGACGGTCGCAGCGAGCAGGGCCGCCGTCCCGAATGGCTGGATAGCCCGCCCGGCGGCGACCGCGCCCGCCAGCGTGACGAGCGTCGTCAGCGCGGGCGGAAGCCACTCGCTCTGAGGGATCTCGAGCCGAAGCCAGCCGAGCCCAACGCCGGCGAGCAGGGCCGCCCCGCCCAGTGCGAGCGCGGTTACGGTCGCGGCGCGCCACTGGCGGCGCCACACACGGACGGTCAGGCCCACCAGCCCAACCGGGACGAGCGCCACCACGCCGGCGCCGATCGCGATGAGCGCCATCCACGTCGTCGCGCCGAACGGGTCGCTGTGCGATCCATAGACGAGCAGGCACAGCAGGAGATAGCCACTCGAGACGGCCGCGGCGCCCATGACGATTGCCATGCAGCCCAGGCTGGCGGCCCACCCTGGCCCCTGCGCCGTCGCGTCCGGCTCGCCCATCGTGCTACTCACGGGTAGCACGATATGCCTCAGGCCGTTCCGCGTCAATAGCGATCGGGGGGTCGCGAAGCTACTCGATCGTCAGATACCCGAGGCACCCGGAGCGGTTCATAGACCTGCCGCCGTGAGCAGAAGCCGAACGATCACGCTCGTGACCACGCCGGTCGCGATGATCGCGACCCACGCGGTCATGCGGGCATGAGGTCCTCCCACTCGAGGCCATCTCCGTCGAGATGGGACCCGTGACCCTGGCTTACGGCGGCCGCGGGTTCGATGGGCGTCAACCACATTCCGCACTTTGGACACTCTGTCGGCCCGGACCCTGTCACCTCGGGGTGCATCGGGCACGCGAACGACGCCATCTCTTTCGGCGGCTCCGGCGTGCTCACCTCCGGCGGGGTCAGCTTCATGCCGCACTTCGGACAGCGGCCGGGTTCGCCCGAAGTGACCTCCGGGTGCATCGGGCAGCTATACCCGGAAGCGGCTGCCTCATCCGTCCCGTACAGGAGCGGCATGGTCGAGCGGAAGGCGAGGGTCTTGTCGGGCGCTCGTTCCCGGTCGCGCACGAGGGCCGCGCCCAGCTTCGCAAGGTCCTGGTCGACCCGAAGGACTCATATGCCGAGTTCGTCGATGCGACGGAGAAGCGGCCCAGCTCGTACGTGTGGTCGGGTGTCCTGTGCTGGAACCGCGCGTCGCCGGCCTTGTCGAAGAGGACGTCCACGATGGCCCGTTCCGATGGCGCCAGGCGGACCTCTGTGACAAACGCCTCGCGCTCGTACCGACCGCTGTCACCGCCCACCAGCTTCATGCGGGCATCGGGGATCGCGACATTGAAGATGCGGGTGTTCGCGGTGTTCACGAGGTGGAGCCGGACGATGTCGCCGAGCGATACCTCGGCAGTTAGACGCTCTTCTCCGTTGATGAGTAACACGTTCCCAAAGCGTCCCATCGCAGTGAAGGTCGGCCCGTACCGACTGAACGGGGCGATCAGACCTTCCTGGATGAGGACGTCGTCGAGAGTGATGGCCAGTTGGCGGTCGACCGGTGGCCAGTAGGTCGGATCTGCCGGCTCGACGATGATCGTCCCGGATATCCCCATCTCCTGGCCGAAATCCTCGCGGAGGTGCGGGTGATACCAGTAGAAGCCGGGGTCCGGGAAGCGGACCCGGTAGGTGAAGGTCTCACCGATCTCGATCGGCGCCTGGGTGTCGTTCGGCACCTCGTCGTAGCGGTTGTCGAGCCGGATCCCGTGCCAGTGGACCGTCGTCTCGACGTCGCCGTTGTTGATGACGTCGACCGTGATCTCCGAGCCCTGGTCGACGTGGAGCGTCGGGCCCGGGATCGACCCGTTGTAGGCGATCATCCGGACGTCCGAGTCGCCGATGCGCTTGACCACCGGCGCGATCTCGAGCGCCAGCCGGTCACCATCCCGAAGACGATGCAGCGTCGGTCTCGCGGCTGAAAGAAGGCCGCTGATGTCACGAGGAAACAGGTCGGTGGCGCTCATCGTGTGATCACCCTTGGGTTCCGGCGCTGCGCCGGTTGGACAAGCCGAGTGGTCGTGAAGCGAGGACATCAGGCGGCCCGGGTCAGCTCGGCGCCGAGGGCGAGGCCATCGCGCATCCGGATGATCCGATCGGATGCAGCGCCGACCTCAGGGTCGTGAGTGACGATGACGAACGTCTGCCCGCGCTCGCGATTGAACCGGCGAAGGAGCGCCAGGACGTCTGCGGTGCGGGCCGAATCGAGGTTCCCGGTCGGCTCGTCGCCGAGGACGAGGCGAGGCCGGTTGACCAGCGCTCGCGCAATCGCCACGCGCTGCTGCTCGCCCCCGGACAGCTCGCTCGGACGATGACGCGCTCGGTCGGACAGGCCGACAAGGTCCAGCGCCTCGAGTGCCGCCACGTGACCAGGTGACCCACCGCGGCCGGCGTACTCCGTCGCCAGCGCGACGTTCTCCACAGCTGTGAGCGTCGGGACGAGGTTGTAGGACTGGAAGACGAACCCAAGCTCGCCGGCGCGTGCCCGGGTTCGAGCGCCGTCCGACAGTCGGGTCATGTCTCGACCGCCAATGACGAGGCTCGGGGTGGCTCCTCCGTCGAGGTCCGGCTGCTGGAGCAGGCCGAGAATGTGCATCAGCGTGCTCTTGCCGGAACCGGACGGGCCCATGATGGCGACCATCTCGCCGGCCTCGATCGTCACGTCGACGCCTCGGAGGGCTGGGACGCTGTTTGTCCGTCCCAGGTGGAAGGTCTTGCGAAGGTTGCGAGCTTCGAGCAGGGCCATGTCAAACGCTCCTATTCGTGCCGAAGGGCCTGGACGGGATCGAGCCGAGCCGCATGAGTGGCAGGCACGATCCCGGCGACCATCCCGAGGACGGTCGCGAAGATCAGGGAGGTAAGGGCCGTCACGGCTGTCAGGCTGAAGAGGACCGTTCCGGAGTCCCGGCCTGCCTGGTTGCCGAGGTAGACGGCGAGGGCGCCCAAGGCGATCCCGGTCGCGCCTCCGAGGAAGCCGATCAGGCCGGCCTCAGAGACGAGTTCGGTGATGATCCGCCGACGACTGCCGCCGATCGCGCGCTTGATCCCGATCTCGCGGGTGCGCTCATTCACGGACATCGCCATCGTGTTCACGACTGACAGTCCGCCGACGATCAAGCTGATGAGCCCGACGCCGACGATGATTCCGCTGAGCAGGTTCGCGGTCGATCCGATCGTCTCGTCGAATTCGGTCGCGGTCAGCGTCGTGACGTTCGGCAGCACCGCTTCGAGCCGGCCTGCGAGAGCCGCGACATCGGCGCCTGGGGTGGGGTAGACGACGATATGGGTGATTGTCTCTGAGGCGACGATGTTCTCGGCGATGTCGGCCGGAAGGTCCTTGACGTACAACTCCTGCGCGGCCGCCATCGGCATGAATGCCTGGCTGTCGGGCAGGGTCAGAGTGGCCTCGAGGATCCCGACGACGGTGAAGTCCACGTCGCGCAGCCGGATCGAACTCCCGATCGTGGCGGTGTTCTTCCGAGCCAGGTCGGCGCCGAGGACGACGTGCTTGAAGTTCGCGTCGTCGACTGTGAGCGCTCGGCCGGCGGCGTACCGGTAGGGGAACTGGTCGCGCCCCCGATCGGACCCGGCGTCGAGACCGACGATCTCGTCGGGCAGGCCGACTTGCTTGGCGTCGTGGTCGACCATCGTGTTGATCTCGCCATAGGCGATACCCACGCCCTCGACCCGATTCGCGTCAGCCACGAGCGAACTCGATAGCGGGAACATCCCGCCGCCGCCCGACGCGCTGCTCACGATCACCTTGTTGCCGAAGTAATCGTGCGCGCCGGACACGAGGAGATCGATCTTCGTCGCGAGCGCACCGAACACAACGAGGGCCCAGATCCCGACGGTGATCCCCGAGACGGTCAGGGCCGTGCGCAGCTTCCGCCGCGCGAGATTGCGTAGCAGCTTCATGGTTACTCCGCCCCTTTCAGCGGGCTCGGTCCACGAGACCGGAGCCACATGGCCGTTGACATCGCCAGAACAAACACCGCCGAGAAGGCGACCGCAGTGGCCTGTTCCCCGTCGGACACCCGTGCCCAGGGGTCGATCTGAGCGGAAGCGAGGGCGCCGACGATCAGGCCGATGCCGGGCGCGACGCCGACCCACCCGAGCCAGGTCGGGTAGGTTCGTCCAGCTGCGATGGCAACCCCGAACGCGAGGAAAACGCTGCCGACCACCGCGCTGTCAACGGAGAGCCCGATACCAGAAAGCGTCGCGGCGAGCACCGCTCCGACCCCCACGAGGGCGACGTTGCGGACAACTTCCCGCTCCCCCATGGAGCGATACAGGACGATCAAGGCGAAGGTCACGAAGAGCACGCCAAGGCCGCCGGCCACTGCTGGCTCGACACCCGACTCGGGGTATCCGAAGATCCCGCCGGCGCTCGAGCTCACGGGGTTCTGGTAGCGAGCGGTGGCCAGGAAACGAAGAGCCAGCCCTGCGACCCCGAGTACGGCCGCCAGCCGGAGGAGGCGGCGCTCGCCAGGGTTGAGGACCTCGGGTTGTCCTGCCTGATTCAAGGTGCCTGTGGAAACCATGGGCGCGACTTCCTTCCAGATCGTTCGCGCCTGACTCCGCTCAATTTCGAAACGGTGGTGACGCGATCGAGGCAAGGTTGGTAGCCGCCACTTCGCTTGCTATCCGGGGCAGTACGGAATGGAGTTCGGAATTTCGCCTTGTGAGGAGGCAGGGGGCTGGGCGGCTCCGCGTTGACCCCGCAGATGCAGCGGGCGTAGGCTCGCCCGGCCTTGCCGTTACCAGATTCGCCTCCTGCCCCGACCAATTTGCCCACTGAGCTGACGAGTTTCGTCGGGCGGCGGGACGAGTCCGCCACGATCAAGCGGAGACTAGGCACCGCCCGGCTGCTGACGCTCACCGGCCCTGGTGGCGTCGGCAAGACCCGGCTCGCTCTTCGGACGGCTCGAGACCTTGTGCCGCACTACCCCGACGGCGTCTGGTGGGTGCCGCTCGCGTCGCTACAGGACCCCCTGCAGGTGACACAGGCGGTCGTCACGGCGCTCGGTCTGCAGGACCGGTCGGTGGTGTGGTCGCTCTCGATGCTTGAGGAGCACCTCGCGGGAACGCGAATGCTGCTTGTCATCGACAACTGCGAGCATGTGCTCGAGGCGGTCGCAGGTCTGGCCGGCACATTGCTGCGTGCCTGCCCGGAGGTGACGATCCTGGCGACGAGCCGCCAGACCCTCGGAATCGCGGGTGAGGTCGTCGAGCAGGTGCCGCCGATGTCGATGCCGGAGCCTGACATCAGCTCATCGACCGAAGCCTGGCGATCGGATGCAGTCACATTGTTCGTCGAGCGCGCGGCCGCGCGAGGCGGGGGCTTCACGCTTGACGCGAACAGCGCGCCCGCAGTGCTCGAGATCTGTCGCGGGCTCGACGGGCTTCCGCTCGCACTCGAGCTCGCCGCCGTCCGTCTCAACGGGCTCGGCATCGGCGCCCTCAGCGCTGGCCTTCGGGAGCGAATGTCGCTCCTGGGGACGGGCGACCGTAGCGATCTGCCGCGCCAGCGGACGATGGAGGGGGCGATCGACTGGAGCTACCAGCTCCTCGCGCGCGATGAGCGACTCCTGTGGGCGCGGCTCTCCGTCTTTGCTGGCGGGTTCGAGATCGACGCCGCCCAAGAGGTCTGCGGCGATGCGGCACTGGACCCGGAGTCGATTCCCGCTCTGCTCGCGGAGCTCGTCGAGAAGTCTGTGCTCAAGCGGGCGCAAGGAGGCAGCCGGGATCGTTTCCGCATGCTCGAGATCCTTCGCCAGTTCGGGGCAGAACGGCTCCGCGACGCCGGGGCCGAACGCGAGCTCCGCGTGCGGCACGCCGAATGGATTGGTCGCTTCGCATCCGACGTGGCCGTCCACCGCGACCGCCTCGTCGAGCTGTTCGCCCGGGCTCGGGCCGAACAGACCAACATCTGGACCGCCCTCGACTTCTGCCTCGGGGACGCCGGCGAAGTCGAGCGGGGCATTGCGATCTGTCGCGACCTCTACACCTACTGGCTCACGGAGGGTCGCTTCGCTCAGGTCCGTGGGATCCTGATGGCGCTGCTCGAACGCGTCCCGACCGCCGAGCGTCCACGGGCTGATGGTCTCTGGGTGTCGGCCTTCCTGTCGACGTCGATGGGGGATCACGAGAGCGGACGGCGGCTCGCGGAGGAGGCCCTCTCGATCGGCCGATCGATCGGCGCCGCCGACATTGTGGCTTCGGCATTAATCGCCCGGGCCTCGGCGTCGTGGTTCCAAGGCCACCCGGACGAGGCGATCGCCGATGTCACCGAGGCCCTGGGCCTGGCTCGACCGATGGGGTTCGGTACGCAGGAGCTGACGGCATTAAACGTGCTCGCCCTGGGACAACGGCTCCAGGGCGACACCGCCGCGGCGGTCGAAACCGGGCACGAGGCGCTCAGGGTCAGCGACAGGCTGGGCGAGACCTGGTTGCGCGCGTATGCGCTCCATTTCCTCGCTGTGTCAACGCTTCGCGAGGGGCGACCCGACGAGGCTCAGCGGCTTGCCCGAGAGGGCCTCGAGATCAGGCGGGATCTCGGCCATGTCTCGGGAATCGCGTCCCTGGCGGAGGTCCTCGCCTATGTGGATGTCGCCAACGACCAGCGCGAACGGGCAGCGACGCTCTTCGGCGGCGCAGACGCGATCTGGGCGTCGATTTCGTGGGTGCATACCGAATCGATGCTCCACGAGCACGATCGCGTGAGGGCCGAGACAAGGGCTCGACTTGGCGCAGCGCGATACCAGTCGGCTTACGACACTGGGTCTGCCCTCACGCTCTCCGAGGTGATCGCGGTCGCAGGCGGGGCGCCCGTGCCGGAGCGACGCGTCAGGGCCAAGGAGGCTCCGCAGCCGTCGGCCATGCTCTCTCCGCGGGAGATGGAGGTCGCGCGGCTCGTCGCCGACGGAGCGACGAACGCGCAGGCGGCGGCCCAGCTGTTCATCTCCGAACGCACGGTCGAGAGCCACGTGACAAACATCTTCAACAAGCTCGGAGTCGACTCCCGCGTCCAGGTCGCGCGGTGGGTTGCGACGATGTCCGAAGCCTGAGCGGTCGAGCCGGACCGGTATCGGCGACGGCAGCGATCCCAGTGGTGGCGATCGTCGAGCCCGACATTTCCGTGGTGGTCTCCGTACTGCCCCGGATGGCGCCGTAGCCTCGACGTCCGAACGTGTGCCTCACCGACGGACCGGGACCTCCGGCAGCCGATCGGACGAAAGGAGGACCACGATGCAGGCTCCCGAGACCACCGAAATCGTCGAGGCGACCGAGAACCGCGTCCGTGGCGCCTGCCTCAACGCCGGCTGCACGTGCAAGGACTCCCGGATCGTGTCGCATCGCCGCGCGGCGTTCTTCGCAACCTTGGCCCGGCGCTCCGGCCAGACCGCTGACCGGGTCGTCGCCGTCGAACCCGGCTGGCGCATCCCCTCGGCTCCAATCACTGATTTCGAGCTCTCTAGCCTGAGTGAGGATCCCGAGGACACGGACCAGCCGGCGGACATCATCAATACCTCTGCATCGCCTAGCTGAAGGGATCGAACGATGATTCCGTCTTTGCCAATGACCGGGACGCTGGCCCACGCCCGCCAAGCCGAGCTTCGCCGGGAAGCCGACGAGGCACGCCTGGCCCGAACTGCTCGCGCCGCAACTCGGCCGACGGATCAGACGGACCGCCGCCAGTCTCCTGGTGTCGAGCCCTGGTCTGGCTCGTTACGCCGCAGGGTCGGTTCGGGCCTGTAGCGCTATGGACGCAACTCTCGGTGGTCTGATGGCGACGCCGGCATCCGAGCTCGGACCGGCGGTCGATTCCGCTTCCAACCGCCCGAGCACCGGGCCTCTCGAGCTTGGCATACCGATCACCGAACGGATCCTGCGCCGCCTTCCGGGACCACGATGGGTGCTCATCACCTTGTGGGCTGCCGCTGTCCTCGTGACGCCCTTCGTGATTGTCGGAGCGAAATGGGTTACAGGACCACGCACGGAGTTCGATATCCTCGGGGAGTTGGCACCGCAAACGGTGCTCTCCTATGTCGTCGCACTTCTCCTTTGTGGTGTCGCCCGTCTCGTCGATCAGGCGACGGCTATTCGAGCGGACGTTCAGCGGCTGGCGGATGAGGAATCACAGCCCGGCGAAGCGGCGCACCGTTGGAATGTCGCCGGTCCGGTGGCTCTCTCAGCGGTCGTGGTCCTGGTGGTGAGTTGGAGTTCCTGGAGCTTGAACGGCGTTGTTCCGACCCTGGTCGTGCTGCCGTTCCTTGCCCTGGCCGTCCTGCCGGTGATGACCTTCGTCTGGACCTACGTCCGACTCTTGATGGGGCTTGATCAACTCGGCCGTGCCCGCCTCGAGCTCCATCCCTTTCCTCAGGATCGCAGCTTGGGCCTTGGTGTCGTCGGGTCGCTCGCTTTCGGCGGATTCGCCCTCCTCGGTGCGGCCGCGGTACCGACCTTGATTGCGACGACGCGTAACCCGACCACCTTCTTCATCACCGCCGTGATCTTGGGTGTCAACCTCCCGATCTTCTTCCTGTCGATGTGGCGCCTTCACCTTCAGATGAGCGGGGCCAAGGAGCGATATGTCGGCGAGGCGCGAGCGCTCTACGCCGCCGCATACGAGCCGCTTCGAATCGACTCGAGCCTTTCGGTCCTGCGCACCCAAGCCCCCGTCCTTGACGCAGCACGGGCACTCGAAGAGAGGGCACAACGGATCCAGGCATGGCCGATCAACGAGGGGCTAATCGCGATCATGGGGTTCGTCGTGGCGGGCGTGACCAGCGGCATCGTCGTTCGGTTCATCGTCGTCGCCGCCAGCTTATGAGCCCGCGCGGGGCTCCTGCGCAACTCGCCGTAAATGCCGTTAGAGCGAAGGCGGCCGGCCGCCGATTCTTCATCCGCAGACTCCGCCGGGTCGGAATTGCATCACGTGGCTCGGTCAGGTCGGCGAGTCGATGTTCATCCCGTCCAGGGAGATGGCTGTCCCGCTGACCCGGATCCCACCGGTCGCATCCGGTACGTCGACCTCAATGAGGCTCGGACGTCCCATCTCGATACCCTGGTGGATCGCGAACGAGGCCGGAGGCGCGATCTCGCCACGCCAGCGGAGATAGGCACCCGTCGCAGCGGCCGCCGCCCCGGTCGCCGGGTCCTCCACAACGTTGCCGACGGGGAAGGGATCTCGCGCCCGGAACACCTCGGTCGACTGGCGCCAGATGAGCTGCACCGTCGTCAGATCGGCCGCGAGCATGATCGATCGGAGGCGATTGAAATCGACGACTGCCGGCGGCAGGCTTGGATCCAATTCGTCGGGCTTCCAGTCGAGCGCCGCCAGGGTGTCGGCGAGCAGGTGTGGCTCGGCATCGAGGACCCGCTCCGTCAGCGGCGAGCCCAGATCCCACGGCCTGACGGCCTCGGGCTTTGTAACCTGTTCGGGCGGGCTCGACACGCGGAACAGGATACCGGCCGCTCCCTCGACCGCCTTGGCAGGGGCCCGAAGCGGCCGGCTTCGGGCCCAGATAGCGCCGCGCTACTTCAGCTGGCCGCGGACCTCACCGCCGGGGTACGTCGGCGTGTGCACGTTCACGTAGTACGCGCCTGGATCGGCCACGATTGCAGCGAGCTCGGCGGGCGTCATGGCACCACCCTCTGTGGCGACGATGCAGGCTGAGATGGAGCTCGTCGCGCCCGGTGGCGTGGCGAGCGGGACCACGATCGGACCCGCCACCTGTCGTGGTCCGATGTGGATGTGCGCGGCGACGGGCGTTTCGGTCAGGTTGCGGACCTCGAGGACGTAGCACAGCGTGTCGCCGGTGACCGTATAGCTGAAGCTGCCGCTCCCGTCGCTGATGACCTCACCCGTCTCCTGCCCCGAGTTGAGCGGGATGGCCGGCACTCCTCCGGCCTTCGCTTGGACGGTGGCCACCATGGCCAGTGACACGCTCATGGCGAGAAGCACGGCTCGCAATGCTCGGTTCATGGGTCCTCCACATTCGAGCGCACAGGCCGATCTCGGGCCTCACGGCGCGCTCGAACCATACCGACTATACGATCGGCCCGCCTCGACGGATGTCGTTGCATGTGTGGTTGGTGCCCCGGGAAGAAGACGACGCGCGAATACCTGAGGCCACTCAACGACACCGCCTCGTGGACCCAAACCCGCTGCCAGCGCAGACGTTCCGCGAGATCCGAACGGGCGCTTTCCTGTTCGCCGAGAAGGAGGCAGCAGGCGAGCCGGCTGCGGGCCGCTTGACCTGGCGAGATTCCTTGCACGGCGCGCGAGTTGATCGCTGACCCCTCGGCCCGGGTCGTGAGAGGATTCGTCATCGCCGGAGTCTTCCGGTCCCCCGCGCGAAGTCATCGCTCACCGATGAGTTGCGCGCGCAAGCCCGGTCTGATCAACATCCACAGCGCGAACGATGAGACGAGGAGGACGACCGTGAGCACGACCTGGACGAC
>DASPWU010000162.1:0-4428 GCA_035637675.1 Candidatus Limnocylindria bacterium
AGCTAGGTTGGGTCGGAAAGGATCATCTCGCTGGCCTCCGCGCCATAGAGGTCTTCGATCGCCGCATACCTCTCGGCCTCCACCGTGCCATCGACAAAGAACCAACCTCCCAATGGACCCGCGGCTGGAAGACCTCGACCATGATCGAATTGGGTCGGATACGGTCCAGCCTGTACGTCTCTCGAGCAGCGTCAAGACGATCGAGAAACGCCTGCAGACGCGGAAAGGCTCCAATCGCCTCGTTATCCATGGCGGAACTCTACTCGTGGATGGCTGTCCTCAGACGGACTGAGCCGGGCGGGGAAAGGGCCGATGACGCCTGGATCAGTCAGTGTCGGCGAATGTCACTTGCTCCGCGCCGCTAGAGCCGCCGCAGCGCGGCGCTGAGCAACTCGTCAACCCGCGTCGTCATACCGGCCCGATCGAACGGCGCGCGGCCATCAACCTGGATCGGGATGAACTGGGTCCAGTCTTCGAAAGCGGGCGCGGTCGCGCACCGGATGTCCCAGTACGGATCCACGCGCCGGCCCGCTTCAGCCTCGTAGGCCGCCAGAAAGTCGGCGGCCAGCTCGGCCGAGTAGAGGACTGCGAGATTGAGCCGGCAGTGGCCGACATCGACGTCGGACGGCCCACGGCACGCGAAGACCCAGTCGACCACACCGGTGAGGCGCCCTCGCTGCCACAGGAAGTTGAAGTGCTGGTAGTCACCGTGCGAGAAGCGGATGTCGTGGTCGGGCGCGGGTCCGCGGACCAGCTCGGCGGCGGCGCGCCAGTCGGCCGGCTTGCTCGCCCATGCCGGAACGGGCACGGCCCGCGCCTCCCACCGATACGGCGGGGCGTCGACGTCCAACTCGTGGATGCGAACCGCCATCGCCACGATCTGCTGCAGCCAAGTCTTCGGGTCACGGGGTGCCAGATCCATTCGTCCGGCGACGCGGCTCATCAGCAGCGCCGGCACGCCCGTGGACTCGCCCATCGGGTCGGCGGCGAGGAATCGCGGAGCGGGAACGTCGGTCGCCTCAAGGCGGCCGAGCACGTGGCGTTCGCGCGCGACGAACAGCGACGCGTCGGCTGTGTCGTCCCGTGCGCCGGGCGTCCACCGCCGCAGGACCACCTGCTGTCGGACACCGGTCCGCGTCTCGACGGTCAACCTATGAATCGACGATGTGATGCCGCCGGTGAGGCGGCGCCCCCCGACGACGCGTGCGCCTTTGCCGACGGCGCGCGCCACCCAGTCGAGTGTGCGCGGATCAAGCATTACCTGGTGTCTCGTATGCGCCGTCGCAATGGGTGATGTCACCCGATCAGCGGAGCGCGTCCCTGAGCTCGGGATGGCGGCGTTGGAGCCAATCGGTGAGGGCCCAGCGGCTGGTGGCGAAGGCGATGCCGGGCCAGGGGATCTCGGCGGGCGCGAACGCGGCGATCTCGATCGCCTCAGGATTGGGTCGGAAGCTTCCGCCCACCACGTGAGCCTCGAACGCGATCACGACGACCGCGGCCTCCAGGCGCGAATAGAGCCCGATGATCTCGCCGGGCTGAACGTCCAGGCCGGTCTCCTCCAGCGTCTCGCGGATGGCGCCCTCTGTGACCGTCTCGTCGACCTCCAGGAAGCCGCCGGGCTGTGCCCAGCCTCCGTAGCCGGGCTCGATGCCGCGCCGAAGGAGGATGACGTCGCCGTCGTCGGTAACCGGGATCGTGGTGACGACGAGTCGCGGGTTGACGTACGCGATGAAGCCGCAGTTGTCGCAGGCCAGGCGGTGGCGATCCTCGCCCTCGATCGGGCCGAAGTTGAGCGCCGCGCCGCAACGGGAGCAGTGCCGGAGCGTGGCCGCCATCCAGGCGGGAACGCCGTGCCCGGATTCGATGTCGGTCGAGCGCCCGTCGGGGCCTCGAGGCAGGAACTCGTCGCTCATGGTCGGCCGGCGCGCCACAGCCTCAGGCAATCAACACGAGGACGGTGACGACGACGAGCACGGCCAGCAAGATCACGGTGGCGGCGACCCAGCTCAGCCGGAACAGGGCTCGGCCGCGGTTCACCGGCATCCACGCCCAGGCCGACCGCCAGATGCGCAGGGCAGCATCGGCCGTCGTTGCCGCCAGGATCGGGGCGCCGATGAGCACGCAGAGCTTGACGACGAGGCTGCTGGGCGGGGTGCCGAGCTCGAGCGCGGTGATCGCGACGGCCCCACAGACGAGCGCCACGGCCGACAGGTTGACGTAGTGCCGCTGGAGCGGCGTCGGGGCGGTCTCGGGTACCGAGCGCACGGGCATGTCGCGGAGGCTGGGCCGGGTCGGCGCGCCGCCCACGGGCTGCCGGTCGAGCACGGGCATGCCCGGCTCCCAACGTGAGTCGTCCATCGACCCGAGTGTACGCGTCAGGCTCGAACTGCTCCGTCGACGTTGGTCGGGTCGTCGAGGATCGCCTGGGTTTGCGCGTCACGGCGGGCTCGGAAGCGCTCGCGCAGTTCGGGATCCTCGACCGCCAGGATCTGCGCGGCAAGCAGCGCCGCGTTCTCAGCATTGCCCACTCCGACGGTGGCGACCGGCACGCCCTTTGGCATCTGGACCACCGAGAGCAGGGCGTCCAGGCCATCCGCGACCCCACCGGGCATCGGGACGCCAACGACGGGCAGGATCGTCTGCGCGGCAAGGACGCCCGGCAGGTGCGCGGCCAGGCCGGCGATCGCGATGAGGACACCCAGACCGCGCTCCTCGGCCGTGGTTGCGTACCGCGCGAGCAGCGCCGGCGCGCGATGGGCGGAGATCACCCGGACCTCCGACGGGACGCCGAGCTCGTCGAGGACGACCACGGCCTTCTCCGCGGCCGGCATGTCCGAGCGGCTGCCCATGACGATGCCCACGAGCGGCGCGTTCGCATTCGCCACGTGGCTCCTCCGTCCCGCTTTGCGTCGACGGGTCGTATCGTACCGGCGTGGCAGATCGGCGCTGGGGCATCCGGGCGATGTGGGCGCTTCACCGGTTCCTCGATCGAGTCTCCGGCGGCCGGTTGAAGCTGGATCGCTTCACCGCGCCCACGCTGTGGCTGACGACCGTCGGCCGGAAGAGTGGCACGGTCCGCGAGAATGCCGTCTTCTACCTGGCTGACGGGCAGAACTACGTGGTAGTCGCCTCGAACGCCGGTGCGGACGAGGACCCTGCCTGGTTCCGCAATCTCATCGCGTCGCCGGCCGTCAACGTTCGCATCGGCCAGGATCGGCACAAGGTCGTCGCCCGGGTCGCGACCGACGCCGAGGCGACCGACCTGTGGCCCAGGCTGGACCGCGTCAATCCCAACTACGCCAGCTACCGGAAAGGGACCACGCGCCCGATCCAGATCGTCATCCTGGAGCCGCGGCCAGCGTGATCGAGCCACCGCCCTGATTCGAGGCATACTGCGCGCCATGCGCATCGTGACCGGCCGCCGGATCGTCGACGTCGACGTCGGCTAACTGACCACACTGGCCCGGCGCCACCGCCGGACCATCATCGACCTTGGAACCGGGGACGGCCGTGCCGTCCTCGCGGCTGCGGCTGCCGATCCGTCGACCCTGGCCGTCGGTGTGGATGCGGACGCCCGAGCCATGGCCGAGGTCTCTCGCCGGGCAGCTCGAAACTCGAGTAAGGGCGCTCTGCCCAACGCCGTGTTCGTTGCGGCCGGGGTTGAGATGCTGCCGTGCGAGCTGGCCGGCCTCGCCGACCTCGTCACGGTCCGCTTCCCGTGGGGCTCACTGCTGCGCGGCACCCTCGGTCTCGACGATCGTGCCGCAATTGCCATCGCCCGGCTGGTCTCGGCGTTGGGCGCCCTGGAGATGACGGTCTCGATCACGGATCGGGATGCCGTCGGAGACGGTCGGCCCACCGGTCCCTTCGGTGAACCGGACATCGAACGCATCCGCAGGACCTACGTCGACCTCGGCTTCCGCTTGTGCGACGTCCGTTCTCTCAGCCGCGCGGATCTCCGCGCAATCGACTCGAGCTGGGCCCGGCGCCTTTTCGTCGACCGCGATCGAGTCGCCTGGGTCCTCCGTCTCGAGTTCCCTGGCCGGCGGCTTGTGTCCCCTGGTCCTGCTCAGACTGTGAAAACCAGACTAGCCACGCTTGAAGATGACCCGGGCCACCATGGGTCCGCGGCGAGCGAGTCCGCCCACGCACGATTCGTCGCAGCGCGGCCCGCCGGCAGCCCCGTGCCGGTGGCTTGCGGTCCCGCAAGCCCGGGTTTCCCACTGACAGCATGATGGGGGCGGCTAGGCCGCCGCTGGGCACCGCCTGGTCGGGTTAGGATCATTCCGTGGCCGATCGAATTCCCCTGCTCATCGACTGCGACACCGGCATCGATGACAGCCTGGCCCTCTTGTACGCCTGCGCCTCGCTGGAGGCGGAGATCCTGGCAGTGACGTGCTGTTCCGGAAACGTGGAGGCGAGCCAGGT
>DASPWU010000163.1:0-12011 GCA_035637675.1 Candidatus Limnocylindria bacterium
CCAGGCACTGTCGATCGACCTCCGCCGGCATGGCATGCGTTTCGTGGGCCCCACGATCGTGTACGCCTTCATGCAGAGCGTCGGCCTCGTCGACGACCACCTGCCAGGCTGCTTCCGATACGTCGGGCGGCGCTGAGCGTCAGATCTCGCGGCGGGCGAACGACCAGGCGGCCAGGGCGAGGACCACGACCAGCCACGCGCCGACGTAGAGCAGGAAGCCCGTCGACGGCGGCGCCGAAGCGTAGAAGGGGTTGTTGGCTGCCACGCGGGCGGCTCGCTCGCCGGCGGACGTCGCGAGAAGGATGAACGCCGGCGGCTCCAATGCGTAGACGGCGCCCTTCCACAACCCGTCGAGGGGCACGACGAACCGGCTGGCCTCCACCGTGCGGGCAAGCGCGTCCAGGCCGAACACGCCGGCGACGCCGCCCATCACGCCGCTGATCCACGACACGCCGAACAGGACGACCGCGACCGCCCCGCCAGCGATCGTGGGCAGCCGCGTGCTGAGCAGCAGGGCGATGGTCAGCAGGACGATCGCCTGGCCGCCGAGAAACAGCGTGGCACTCACCGGGTCCGGGGGCAGGTATCCCGAGACCAGGCCCACCGCGGCCACCTGGAGAAGCCCCGCCGCGATCGCGTAGCCGAGCACGATGATGGCCAGTCCCAGCCACTTGCCGATCAGGATCTCGGCGCGGCGGATCGGCCTGGCGGCGACCGCCTGGAGGACGCCCGACTCCAGGTCGGCGGCGATCGCGGGTGCGCCCAGGAAGGCAGCCGTCATCGCCAGCACGAAGCTGAACATGAAGGCGACGAGGATGAGCAGCTGGCTCACCGCCACCACGAACTCGAGCGGCGGCACGGCGCGCTCCCGGGCATTGGCGGTGAGCAGCGCAAAGCCCCATCCGGTCAGGACGACGACGGCGACCGTGAGCACGGCCAGGGCCCACAGGAGCCGGCGGCGGAGCGCCTCCAGGAGGGTGAGCCGGGCGATGACGAGGATGTTCACGGCTGGCCCCGCGTCACGCGCCCTGGTCCGGATGGGCCGAGCGGGCCAGCAGCTCGACGAAGCGCTCCTCGAGCGTCTCGCGGCCAGCGTCCACCCCATAGATGCGGCCGCCCTGAGCCACGATGGCGGCCACGAGATCGGGTACTCGTTCCGGCGGGCAGCCGCGGACGACTAGCCACGGTGGCTCGTCGGCAGGCGTCCCGAAGGCCGAAAATCCGGCCCGGGCGGCCGGGCTCAAGCCGGTGACCCGGATTCGCACCGTCGCCACGGCCAGCAGTTCGTCGAGCGGGCCGTCTGCGACGACGCGGCCGCGGTCGACGATCGCGACCACGTCGCAGACGCGCTCCACCTCACCCAGGAGGTGGGAGTTCAGGAAGACCGTCGTGCCCTCGGCACGGAGGCGCCGGATGATCGCCCGCACGTCCAGGCGACCGATGGGGTCCAGGGCGGACGTCGGCTCGTCGAGTATCACCACCGGCGGCCGTCCGAGCAGCGCGACCGCGAGACCCAGCCGCTGCTGCATGCCTTTGGAGAAGGTTCCGACCCGGCTCCCCGCGCGATCCGCCAGGTCCACGCTGCCCAGCGACTCCGCGATCGCCGCCGGACGCGCGCTCAAGGGCACACCGGCGAGCTGGGCGTGCAGCCAGAGAACGTCGCGGGCGGTCAGCCAGGCCTGGTACCGGAACAGCTCTGGCAGGTAGCCCACCTGCCGGCGGGCGATCCGGTCGCCGAGGGGCGCGCCAAGCAACCTGCCCGTGCCGCTCGTTGGACGGGCGAGGCCGAGGAGGAGCTTGACGGCCGTGGTCTTGCCGGCGCCGTTGGGTCCCAGGAAGCCGAAGACCTGGCCTCTGGGCACGACCATCGACAGGCCGGCGAGGGCCACCGTTGAGCCGTAGCGCTTGACCAGGCCGTCGGTCTCGATGGCGGGCGCGTTGGCGACAGCGGGCTTCGATGTCACCGGATGATCCTGCCAGAGTCGCGGGGCCGGTGGCTGTGTCACGGGAGCTGTCACAACCCCGGACGAGTCTTGCCCGAGACAGCGCGGCCACAGTCCATGCAGCCACAGTCCATTCAGCCAGGTGGCCGGCGTCCAGGAGGTTTGCGATGATCGCCACGTTCGGCGCCCGGATCGACTGCCCGTGGTGCGGCCAGGGAATCGAGCTTGCAGACGCGGCGAGCGCAGTCCAAGCACGGTGCGACGAGTGCTCTACCGTCGTGGAACTGGCCGATCCGGCCCCGGCTCATCACGCCGCCGGGCACCAGTCACCGGCCGCGGCCGCTGCCTGACGTGGCGTGAGTTGGCGGCGGCCCTCCCCTCCCGGCCGCCGCCACACCCTGCCGAACCCGATCCGCCCGGCGGGTCGGCCCCCGGCCGGCTACAGGCAGATGATAGCGGTCCGTTGGCCGCGTTGTCCACTATTTACCGATCGGCCGTCGCCGAGGCCCTCAGTGCGGGAACGGCCCCCCACCGTCGCCTGCGACAGCGTTGGCCACGGCCATGGCGACGAGCGTCGCGGAAATAAGCGTGGCGACGAGGACCGAGCGGAGCGTTCGGGCACGGGACATGAGCCACCTCCTGGGCAGGCCGCCGCCGCATTGATCCTTCAGCGGGTTTGCGGCGAACGCGGAAGATGCTAGACTGATCGCGTGCGAGAGTCAAGTATTGCTAAACATTTGACGTATGGTCCCCGCTCTTCTCTGGCCCTCCTGATCGGGAGCGAACTGAAGCGCCGGCGCCTTGCCAATGGCCTGAGCCAGGCTCAGGCCGGCTGGCCGCTGACCCGCGCGTTCGTCTCGGCCGTCGAGCACGGGCACGTGGTGCCATCGCTGCCCGCCCTCATGCTCATCTCGGCTCGACTGGACACGGACGTCTCCACGCTGCTCGAAGTCGTCAAGACACACTCGACAGTGGTGTACAATCCGGCGCATGGAACAGACAGCAACCCGCCGGCGGCGGGTCGTAGTGGACGATCGGCCGCTCGCCGCCGCGATCGGCAAGAGGATCAGGGCAGCTCGACGGAGGGTCGGCCTGACGCAGCAGGCACTGGCCGGGAGTCGCTACACGAAGGCGTACATCAGCGCGCTCGAGACGGGCGTCGCGAAACCGTCGATGGCGGCGCTGAACTACCTGTCCGATCGGCTCGGCATGCCCACCTCCGCATTCGTGTCCGACACGGAGACAACCTGGGGCCTTCTTGATGCGGACCTGCGGCTCGCCTCCGGTGACTACACCGCGGCGCTCGAGGCATACCAGGATCTGCTGGCCGCCGAGCCATCCCGCTCGGAACGGCCGAGCATCCTCCTCGGCCTCAGCGAGACGCTATGCCGGATCGACCGCGCGCCCGAGGCCATCCGGCCGGCTGCCGAGGCCGCGGCGCTCTTCGAGGAACAGGGCCGGTTCGTGGAGCGGCCGTATGCCGTCTACTGGCAGTCATGCGGCCACTATGCCTCCGACAACCCCGACGAGGCCCGCGGCCTGCTCCGAGGGATCCTGGACACCCTGCGAAATGATCCACGCGCCGACCCGGATCTCCTGGTCCGAGTCCTCATCGCTCTGGCAGCAATCGAGACCATGGCCGGCGAGACGCAGGCGGCGCTCGCGTACCTCAGCGAGGCAGATGCGCTGGCCGGTGACCTGGATGCGCGGCGGCGGGCAGCCTATCTTCACACCATGGCGATCGGGTACAGAGACAGTGGCGACTACGAGGCGGCGATCCGGGCGGGGATGCGCAGTCTGACGCTGTTCCGAGAGGTGGACGCCCAGCGCGAGAGCGCCGGGATCGCCAACAGCCTGGCGCTCGCGTACCTGCAGACCCAGAGCACGGAGCGAGCGCGCGACATGGCGCGGCTCGCACGCGAGACGCTCGAACGGTTGGGCGACGACCGACAACTGGCTCATCTCGCCGACACCGAGGCGCGTATCGCACTGGCGGGGGGCAGCATCGCGGATGCCGAGCGCCTGGCCGACGAGGCCATCCGGCTCGCCGAGAGCACGTCGAACCGAAAGGCATTGCTCGACGCCCTCGTGACGAAAGCTCGCACCCTCGTCGAGGGGGGCCGCGGAGAAGAGGCCATCTCGCATTTCGAGCGGGCGGCCGAGATCGCCAGGTCGGTAGGGCCGTCGGCGCGGCGTCGAGAGGTCCTTGGCGCGTGGGCAGACTCGCTCGCCGGGATGGGCCGACACAACCAGGCCTACGAGCTCATGCGCGAAGCGCTACAGGGCGGGCGCTGACCGGCCCCGAGCCGGATACTGGCCCGGGGCAGATCGCTCGACGCCTCCGGCCGCGGCAGGTGCCGGATGCCACACCCAGTGGCGTCAGGCGTGGATCCCGCGCCTGAGCGGTCAGTTGGTGGCGGCTCGGTAGCCGTTTCGAGCTGACGCACGGTCACGGACGGTCGGTCCGGCATGGGCAGCGCAGCGTGACGCCACCCACACCGACATTTGACGCGATCAGACCCGCGGCGGGCGGGTCTGAACGCCAGCCGCGCCGGCGCCATACTCCTCGCGGCACGGGCGGTCTCAGCGCGTGCCAGGAGGAGGGCCCCGGAATGGATCGTCGATTGGCCGCGCCGCTCGTCGCAGAGGGCCTGGGGGCGTTTCTGTTCGTCATCATCGGTGCGGGATCGATCGTGGTCGGGACCTTTGCGCCGAGCGCGGCTCCGGGCCTCGTCGGCGTGGCACTGGCCCACGGCCTTTCCCTGGCCGTGCTCGTCTCGGCCCTGGGCGCGGTGTCGGGCGGCCACTTCAATCCGGCGGTCACGTTCGCGCTGTGGCTTGGCGGCAGGATCGACGCCAGGAGAGGGATCGCCTACGTCGCCGCCCAGCTCATGGGCGCCGTCGTTGCCGGACTGGCCCTGCGAGCGGTCTTCCCGGAGTCGGCCTGGCAGCCGAGCCACATCGGGACGCCCGGCCTGGCGGCCGGGATCTCGCCGGCGGTCGGCATCGGCCTGGAGGCGGTCCTGACGATCGTGCTGGTGCTGGCAGTCTTCGGGACGGCGGTCGACCCGAGGGGCCCGCGCCTGGGCGGCTTCGCGATCGGCATGGCGGTGGCGGCCGACATCCTGGTCGGGGGCCCGCTGACCGGCGCCGCCATGAACCCGGCGCGTTGGTTCGGTCCGGCGGTGGCGTCCGGATTCCTGGACAACGCGATCGTATGGATCGTCGGGCCGCTCCTCGGCGCCGGAGCTGCAGCAGCCATCTATCGCTGGGGCCTGCAGGAATCCGGATCGAGCTAGCAGCGGACTCCGGGCCGGATCGTGCTGGCCGAGTCAGGCGTCCATCTCGCTGAACCGTCGCGCATTACCCATCTGTGGCCAGGCGATGGCCTGGCCAATGGCGAGCAGCTGGCGCACGTGGTTCCGATCGTGATGGACCCACTCGGTGACGATCTCCCCGGCCGTGAGACGGCCCACCACGTTGTGCCGGCCGGCCCGGTCCAGGTCCTGGGGCGTCAGCTGTCGAACCAGCTCGATGCCCTCCGCCCGAAGCGGGAGGAATTCCGCCAGCAGCTCGTCCGGTGACTTCATGCAATCGCCGCGCGCCGCTGCCACACTGGGCTGGTCCCAGCCCAGGAGCTCAGGGTCGTCCTCCGCGAGGAGGGTCCGTATCCGGCCCGTGAAGCCGCGCAGGTCGGCCTCGACGAGGTGGCCGACGACCTCGTTCGCGCACCACTCGCCGGGCGCCGGTCGCCAGCCTGCGCCGGCATCGCCGAGTGCCTTCAGCTCCGCCTCGACCGTCGAGGCCGTGGCGGTCAGCAGTTGCGCGATTCGGGCAGGCTCGAGACTGGGCGCGGCAGGCTGGCTCACGAGGATGTCGAACCTCCGAGAAGTGCGATCGGCGGACGGTTGTCGACGTTCAGCGTACCCTCAGCCGAGCGCACCGTTCGGGCGCCGCTCGGACAGGCAACGCCACCGGGATGATCGATGATCGTAGCCCGCGCCATCGGCGTCACAGCGCTCGACCTTTTCGCGTCGACGCGATCGAGCCCGGGTTCACGGCCAGCGTCCGCCGGCGAGGGAGCCATCGATTCGCCTGTCGACGACGAGGAGCTCTCCTGGATGCATCGTGCTGCGCTGGTCGTTCTGCTCCTGCCGGTCCCGCCGCCACCGGTCCGCCTCGGACCCGCCGTGCGAGCGCCGAATCGGAATCACGGCGTGGAGCTGGCGGCCGACCCGTACGCGTAAACTGCGCGCATGCCCCGACGCTCGCACAAGACGGACACCTTCACCGAGTCCGTCATCCGGGACATGAGCCGCCTGGCTTCCGCGGCCGGCGCGATCAACCTGGCCCAGGGCTTCCCTGATTTTCCGGCGCCCGCGGAGGTGAAGGCGGCCGCCGCCGACGCGATCGCTCGCGACGTCAACCAGTACGCGATCACCTGGGGCGCGAAGGGGTTCCGCGAGGCCATCGCCGCCAAGACGATGCGCTGGTATCCCGGCTGGGACGTCGACCCGGCCACCATGATCACCGTCACATGCGGTGCGACGGAGGGGATGATCGCATCGCTCCTGGGACTGCTGGACGCGGGCGACGAAGTGGTCGTCTTCGAGCCGTTCTACGAGAACTATGGGCCGGACGCGGTGCTCTCGGGAGCCGTGCCGCGCTACGTGACGCTGCACGAGCCCGATTGGACGTTCGATCCGGACGAGCTCCGTGCGGCCGTCACGCCCCGGACGCGAGCGATCATCCTGAACTCACCTCACAACCCGACCGGCAAGGTCTTCACGAGCGACGAGCTGGAGGCGATCGCCACCCTCTGCCGGGAGCATGACCTGCTGGCGGTCACCGACGAGATCTACGAGCACATCACCTACGGGCCCCGCCACGTTCCCCTGGCGAGCCTGGCGGGCATGGCCGACCGGACCGTGGCGGTCAACTCGCTGAGCAAGACCTACTCCGTCACGGGCTGGCGGGTCGGCTGGGTCATCGCGTCGCCGGAGCTGACCTCGGTGGTACGCAAGACACACGACTTCCTGACGGTGGGCGCCGCTGCCCCGCTGCAGGAGGCCGGCACCGTGGCAATGTCCTTGCCAGATGCCTACTACGAGGAGCTGGCTCGAGCGTATCGCGAGCGTCGCGACGTCCTCGTCGCGGCCCTCGAGTCGGCCGGCTTCCGGACCTACCGGCCCGACGGCGCCTACTACGTCATGACCGACTTCGCGGGCCTGGCGGTGGCCGATGAAGACGACGTGGCGTTCGCTCGCCGTCTCGTGGCCGATCCGGGCATCGCGGCCGTGCCCGGCTCGTCGTTCTACTCGCGGCCCGAGCTCGGGCGGACGAAGATTCGCTTTGCGTTCCCTAAGCGGCTCGAGACCCTCGCGGCGGCCGCCGAGCGCCTCGGCCGCCTGGCGCCCGCCCCGGCCCGCTGAGAACCGCCGGATCGGTGGAGGGTCACCCGCCCCGGTTACGCGACCAGGAGCCCGCGGACGATGTTCGCGGCGAAGGCCAGGACAATGAGGTTGCCCAGCAGGCTGGTTGCGAGGCGGGCCCGCTCCGGTAGGCGACGGTGGACGATCGCTCCCACGCCGGCCAGCAGGCTCTGCCACGAGATCGATGCCAGGAACGCCCCGCCAACGAACGCCGCGCGTTCGGCCGCCCCATTCCCGATCGAGGGGAGGCCCAGCACGAGCGCGGCGAAATAGACCACGGTCATCGGATTGATGATCGTGAGCGCGAGGAATCGCAGGTAGGTTTGGGCGGCTGTATCGCCTTGCGGCCCGTCCCGCACGGTGGGCTCGGGTCCGGCGACGCCATCGCCTGATCCCGGCGCCGCAGGCCGCGCCAGGTCTCGGCGAAGGATGAGCAGGCCGCGCGTCGCGATCAGGACGAGCGCCGCCACGGAGAGCCAGCCGAGCTCGGTCTGGATCGGGCCGACCAATCGGGAGATCGCCACGCCGGCGACGACCGCCAGGCCGGCATACAGCCCGTCTGCCGTCGCGGCGCCGGCGCCCGCCGCCAGACCGACTCGCAGGCCGCGCCGCAGCGAGGCGTCCACGATTAGCACCGCGATCGCGCCGACCGGGATGGCCACGCCATAGCCGGCGATGACGCCGGCGACGAACGCCTCGATCATCGGCAGCCTCGGGTCAACGAAGCGCGGCCACCGCCAGCAGGCCGGTTCCCAGGGCGACCGACACGCTGGCCAGCGTCCCCAGGAGGTAGTACTCGGCGAACTGCCGGTCGTCGAGCTGCTTGAACCTCGCCAGCGTTTTCGCGGCCACCACGAATCCGATGGCCGCCTGGGCTCCGGTCAGAACGAATGCCACGATGAGGAGGCGCTCGAGCACGCCGATCGTCGCCCCGATGCGAGCCGGCGAGGGTGCCCGCGAAACCGGCTGGACCGCCGATCCGGTGACGACCGTCGATCCGGTGACGACCGGCGACCCGTCGACGACCGGCGACCCGGGCACGACCGCCTCGCCCCCGTCGGCATGGTGGCCCGTCGCCGCCTCCTGGCCGACCCCCGCTTCGTGGCCGGTGACGACCTCGCGAGGGTGGACCAGCGTGGCGACGAACATGTCGGCGGCGCGAACGTTGACGATCGCCAGGTCCAGGAGGACCAGCGAGACGAGGGTGGTCCGAGCCACGATCGCCGGGTCCCAGGCACCCATGGCGGCTCCGGCGACCGAGACCCAGGCGGACGTCAGGGGCGCAGCCGACAGCCACACGGCCCAGGCCCAGGCGATGACACCGAGGTGAGCCAGCTGATCCCCCACGAAGAGGGCCGCTGGCACCGGAGTCCAGGCGGAGCCGAGGCCCTCCGGTCCTGGCGCCGCCTCATGCTGGCGGTGGGCCTGGACGATCGCAACGGCCTCGGCGTGGCGGGTCCACACGATCTTTGCCCGGTCGATGACGGCATGGGCGATGACGACGGCGAGCAGGAAGGCCAGACCCGGGACGCCAAATGCGACGGGTACCGGCAGCAGGCAGAGCGTCACGCCGCCGAGGTGGGCGGCGAGGCCGCGCCATGCTCGGCGGCCCGACTGGAACTTCTCGCGAGCCATGCCCCTCGTCTGCAGGATGAAGTCCGCCGCGAGATGAGCCAGCACGAGCCAGGCGAGCGTGAGGACCGGGTCCGCCATCATGTGCGAGCCTCGGCGGCATCGTGCGGCGGGCGGGCCGGCGGGCGACGGCGGGACTCCAACGGAGCCGTCTCTTCGTCCGCGTCGTGGCCCTCGTCTCCGTCCGCGTTCTCGGCGAGCGCGAGCATGGCCGCCGCGACGATCATCCGCAGGGCCGCCACCAGCCGCCCGATCGACCTGATGTGGCCGCGCGCGTGGGCCACCGAGATCGTCGCCCGGGATACCCCCAGACGGTCGGCCACCTCGGCCTGGCGGAGGTTCTCCACGAGCACGAGCCAGGCAACGCGCCGCTGCCGGGGAGTCAGGTCGGCAACCATCTCGCCGAGCACGGGGGCGAGGCCGTCCAGCAGCCTGTCGGCGCCCGGTTCGCCTGTCCTCACGAGGAGGCGGTCGCGACGAACCTTGGCGGCGAGAAGGGCCTCGCGGGCCGCCAGGAAGGCGGGGCCGGAGCGTTCCGTCGCAGGGCCGCTGCCGGGTGCGACCTCGCCGGCGGCCACGACCCAACGCATGGGCCAGGCCGACTCATGGAGCGTCCCCATCAGGACGGCCAGGAACGGGTCTGCCGAAGGTGCGAGCAGGCCCTGCAGCTCGTCGCCCTGGGTGAACCCGAAGCCGGCCAACCGGTCGGCCGGTGCGTAGCGCTCCTCGAGGATCCGGCAGAGCAGGCGCAGCCAGGCGCTCGACGCCTCCGGATCGTCTCGGGACTCCACGACGTCGCCGAACAGGACGATGCCCCGAATCGGTGCGGTCGCGTCCACGGGAATAGGCTAATTGGCGGCCTGATAGCCGTCAAGAGCTAATCATGCTGGAAGTAGCCCTAATCGGCTATCGCTACGAGCCGGAACGCCCCGGCCGCTGCCTAGCGGACGCCCAGCCGGTCGAGGACATCGGCCAGCTGCGCCCGGTGCTCGGACGTCCGGAAGTCGAGGAGCGGATTGGGCGGCAGCAAATGTTCCTCGATGACGCCGTCCCGCCGCAGGTAGACGGCGGGATAGATCGCTCCGCTGCCATCGGCCTCGATCGTCAGCGCAACGCCGTCCGGGCCGCCGTCATCGAGGAAGGTGGACAGCGGCACGATGCCGCCCTGGCGGATCCCCTCGTCGCCCGACACCGTCACCACGCCCGCCAGGTAGGCCCGCTGGTGCCACAGCTCGGGTGACCGCTGGAGCTGGTCGAGGCAGAACGGGAGGACGTCCCCGTCGGCGATCGGAGGCCGCTCGATGGTCCGCTCGAATCGCGTCGTGGCGATCCGCTCGGCGAGCAGCCGGGCGTTGTAGCGCGCACCGTGGACGGCGCCCGAGTTGGCCGGGATGCCGTGCTTCTTCAGGCCGGCCGCTCCCTGACCGATCGTGCCGGCGAAGAAGATCCCGGGCACCGTCGCGCTCTCCCACCACGGCGTCTGGGCCGGCAGGCGGCTCTGGCCGAACGTCGCGACGCCGAGATCCGGCAGATCCATCAGCGGCGCCACGAAGCCGGTCGCGGCGATCACCTCGTCAACCTCGAATCCGAGCTCGGCAGACGTGTCAGAGCGCCGAAGGCGTACCCGGAAGCCGTCGCCCGCTCGCTCGATCGATTCGATCGACGCGTCCAGGATCGATACGCCTCCGCCCAGGTTGTGGTCCTCGACCGGCTGGACGTATCGCGCCCGGACGCCGACCAGCGACTTCGTGTTGACCGACAACCTGGCCGGTGAGGGCGAGGCCAGGATGATCCGACTCGCCCACTGGAGCAGGCCCGAGGCCAGCTCGAAGCCGCTGTTCTGCTTGCCGACGATGAAGATCCGCCGGTTGGCGTACGACTCGGCGGCTCGCGTGTCGGCGTAGTGGGCGACGAGCTCCATCCCCGGCGTCCCCGGCCGCCATGGCTCGGCGACTCCCACTGCGAAGACCGCGACCGGCGTCCCGTACTCCCCATCGGACGTGGTCAGGACGAACCGCTCGCCGTCAGGCCCGGTCTCGCGACGGGTCGCCTCCCAGCGGCAGTCGTACCGGACGCGGATCCCGGTCGCGTCGACGAAGGCGCCCAGGTTCGACTCCATCTCCGGCCGCGACGGGAACTCCGACGAGCCGTCCATGAAGCGGACCTGGAGGGCACGGTGCTCGGGCTCGTCGGCGATCAGCGAGTTCCAGTCGTAGCGCTCGTAGGCGCGGCTCGTCCTGTCGTCGGGAGCGAACGGCTTGGTCCAGGACAGCAGGCGCTGGAAGAACGGCCAGCGGCGGAACATTCCGCCCGGACCGGGGTCGGCCGAGATCAGCGCGTGGTCGATCCCCAGCCGGCGAAGGGCATACGACAGCTGGAGCCCGCCGGGGCCACTGCCGACCACGACCACCGGGTAGTCACCCGGCGGGAACGGCCGTTCCGCCGGGCCGGCGCCCGATCCGCCTAGCTCCGCCACCGGTTGGCGTTCCTGAGCCGCCGAGCCTGAGCCTGGAGCATGCGATACATTACCTTGGGGTTGGCCAGCAGAAACGCCTCCACACCCGGTCCGGCCAGAAAGAGGCAGCGCATCGGTCCGAGGGCGACGACGTCGGCGACCGGCGACTCGCCGAGAAGGATCGACACCTCGCCGAAGAAGTCACCGCGGCCGAGCGTCGTCCGCTGCTGACCGTCGACGATGATGCTCGCCTCACCGTCCAGGATGACGAAGAAGCCCGAGCCGGTCAGGCCCTGCCGGAGGATCCGCTCGCCCTGCGGGAACCAGCGTTCCTCGAACGTGTGGGCCACCTGCTGGAGCTGAGGCGTCTGCAGGTCCGCGAACAACGAGAAGCCGGACAGCGAATCGACGATCTCGTCCGTGCTGGCCATCGCTCCTCCCGCCGCTGCCCCGCACCCTGCCGGCCGGCCGAGACAGCCCGACCGATCGGCCTCAGGCGCAGAGAGAACTTCCTTCGCGGCGCTTCGTCTGCCATCGTATACGGAGCGA
>DASPWU010000164.1:0-8682 GCA_035637675.1 Candidatus Limnocylindria bacterium
CGGGGCCGTCGCCCGGACCTCGCCGACGAGCGCGTGGCTGCCCATCGTCTACGGCTGCGACAAGACCTGCACCTATTGCATCGTCCCGTTCAGCCGCGGCCCCGAGCGGAGCCGGCCGTTCGACGACATCCTGGCCGAGGCCCGCAGCCTCGCCTCGGCCGGCTATCGCGAAGTCACCCTGCTCGGCCAGAACGTCAACTCGTACGGCCATGACCTGCCAGCTGAGCCGCGCTTCGGCCACATCGCCACGGAGCGCTGGGCTGGACGACGGCTCGACCTCGGCTCCCGACCCGACCTTGCCGAGCTCATTCGGGCCATCGACGGGGTCCGCCTGTCCGACGGTGCGCCCATGATCCCGCGCCTCCGCTTCGTGACCAGTCATCCGTGGGACTTGTCGGACCGGCTGATCGCCGCGATGGCCGAGTGTCCTTCGGTCTGCGAGCATCTCCATCTGCCCGTCCAGTCCGGCGACGATGCCGTCCTGCGGCGAATGGGCCGCCAGTACAGCGTCGCCCACTACCTCGAGCGCCTGGCCCGAATCCGCGAGGCCATCCCCGGGATCTCGATCACGACCGACGTCATCGTCGGCTTCTGTGGCGAGACCGAGGCCCAGTTCGAGTCGACGTTGCGGCTGCTCGAAACGGTCGGCTACGACCAGGTCTTCGCGGCGGCCTACTCGCCGCGGCCCGGCACGCCGGCGATGCGCCTGGCCGACGACGTTCCGGCCGCCGACAAGCGACGCCGGCTCAACACCCTGCTGGCCGTCCAGGAGCAGATCGGCCTCGAGCGCAATCGGGCCTGGCTCGGGCGCGACGTGGAGGTCCTGGTCGAGGCCGTCGTCCCGCCCCGATCGCACGAGCACGAGGATTCCCACCTGGTGGGGGAGCGCGCGACCGTGTCCGGCCGAACCCGGCAGCATCGTCTGGTCCACCTCGAGGGCGACCGGTCGCTCGTCGGCCGGTTCGTCAACGTCCGGGTGGAGCACGCCGGGCCGTACTCGTTGCGTGGCGAACGCTGCTGACGGTTCGTCCGGCGTGAGGCCCGCGCCGCCGCTCGTCATCCTGGCCGGGCCCACGGCGACGGGCAAGACCGGACTCTCGATCCGGCTGGCCGAGGCGATTCGGGACGACGGCATCCCGGCCGAGATCATCTCCGCCGACTCGCGGCAGGTGTACCGCGGTATGGACATCGGAACCGCCAAGGTCACACCCGACGATCGGACGCGCGTCCCGCATCACGGCCTGGACCTGGTCGAGCCGGACGAACCGTTTTCGGTGGTCGACTTCGTTGCCCACGCGGAGGAGGCCCTGGCTCGGATCGCCGCGATCGGAGGCATCGGGATCCTCGTCGGCGGGACGGGGCTCTACCTGCGTGCCGTCGGTCGCGGCCTGGATACCCGGGCCCTGCCGCACGATCCCGAGACGCGGGCCCGGATCGAGACACAGCTCATCCGCGACGGCATCGGCGCCAGTGCCGGCCGCCTGGCGACCCTCGCGCCAGCGCTCGCCGCGCGGACGGATCTCCGCAACCCGCGGCGCGTCGCCCGTGCGCTCGAGCTTGCCGAGCTAGCCGGCGACGCCCTGCCACCCCTGCCCCTGGGCTACGCCGGGCCGATCACCTGGATCGGACTCGACGTGGACCCTGACCGTCATCGCGAATGGATCGCGGCGCGCGCCCGCGGGCAGTTCGACGCCGGGCTGGTCGACGAGGCCCAGGCGCTCCGCGAGCGATTCGACCCGGCGCTGCCGGCGTTCAGCGCGATCGGCTACCGCGAGGCCTGGGCGGTCCTCGACGGCGCGCTGACGCTCGAGGCGGCGATCGAGCTCGACACCCGGCGCAATCTTGCGTTCGCCCGCCGCCAGCGGACCTGGTTCCGGGCCGAGCCGGGCATCGACTGGCTGGACGTGACAAATGGCGACCCGCTGCCGTCCGCCCTGGAGCGCGTCAGGTCGATCGCCCTTGGAGGATCCTCATGATCGGACGGCTCGCGGTTCGGCGTCGGCTATCCTCAGCCCATGCCCCGTGACTCGCTCATCAGCCTCGCGCCGCCTGCCGAGAAGGCGTTCCTGGTCGCCGTCGATACCGGCGACGATTCGGGCTGGCGCGCGGAGGATTCGCTCGCCGAGCTGAGCAGCCTGGCGACGACCGCCGGCGCCGAGGTCGTGGGCGCCGAGTGGCAGAACCGCCGCCACGTCGACCCCAACTGGTACGTCGGCAAGGGCAAGGCAGAGGAGCTGGTGGCCGCCCGCTCGGAGACCGGCTTCGACGTGCTCGTCGCCGACGACGAGCTCAGCCCGGCCCAGCAGAAGGCCCTGGAGGGGCTTCTGAAGGTCAAGGTCATCGACCGCAGCCGGCTCATCCTGGACATCTTCGCCCAGCACGCCCAGACCCACGAGGGGCGCCTCCAGGTCGAGCTGGCCCAGCTCGAATACCAGCTGCCCCGGCTCACCCGCCTGTGGACCCACCTGAGCCGGACGGGTGGCGGGATCGGCACCCGGGGACCGGGCGAGAGCCAGCTGGAGACCGACCGTCGGATCATCCGCGATCGGATCAAGAAGATGAAGGAGCGGGTCGAGCAGGTCCGCCAGCAGCGGGCGACGGCGGCTCGCGGTCGCGACCGGCGGCTGTGGGCCACCGTCGGGATCGTCGGCTACACGAATGCCGGCAAGTCGACTCTGCTCAACGCGCTCGTCGGCAGCGAGGTCGCCCGGGCCGAGGACAGGCTGTTCGCGACCGTCGACCCCACGAGCCGCCAGGTGAAGCTGGGCGACGGTCAGACGGTCATCGTGACGGACACGGTCGGCTTCATCCACAAGCTGCCCCATCAGCTCGTCGACGCCTTCCGGGCGACCCTCGAAGAGGTCAACCGGGCAGATGTCCTGCTGGAGGTCATCGACGCCGCCGATCCCCATGCCCCGGAGCACCGTGCCACCGTCCAGGCGGTCCTCGACGAGCTGTCCGCCGGCGACAAGCCCCGCCTGGCCGTGTTCAACAAGGCGGATCTCGTCGTTCTCATCGCCGGCGACGGCTCGACGCCCGCCCCCGTCGTGGCCGGGACGGTCAGCGTCAGCGCCCGGACCGGCTACGGCCTGGAGGCGCTGCGCGCCGAGCTGTCGGCCCTGCTCGCCCGGCTGTGGGTCGACCTCGACGTCGTGGTGCCGTACACCGCGGGCGAGCTGCTCGCTCGCGTCCGCGAGCGCGGCACCGTCGATCTCGACTATCGGGCGCGCGACGTCCGGGTCACGGGCCGCATCGCGCCGGCGCTCGCCGGCGAGCTCACCGCGGTCGCCGAGCGCTGGACGGAGACCCTGCGAGAGTCGCCCGCCGGCGCCCGCTCGGCCGGCTGAGCGCGGGCGTGGCCGATCGGACCCGGACATGGCTCCGCCGCGCCGGCCGGGCCCACCTCGCCGACGGATCGGAGCTGCTGTGGTCCCTGGCCGAAGGCGGCCGCGGGCGGCGCTGGCGAGCGACGACGATGCTCGAAGGGCGCGTCACGCACGCGCTGCTCCTCGAGGTTGACCGTGCGGGCAGGCCCGCCCGGCTGGAACTGACGACCGAATCGGGGATGCTCACCCTCCATCCGGAAGCGGATGGGCGGTCGATCCACGGCAACGTCGTCCATCGTGGCGGCGTCCGGCCGGTGGCGCTCGCCTGGAGTCCCGATCACGATCTGGAGATCGTCGACCGGCCCCTCGGAACGGCGGTCATGCTCCGCCGGCTGTCTGCGTCCGTGCGGGTGGGGGAGGGGGAGACGATCCCCGTCCTGGCGATCGACGGCAGCCTGGCCGTTCGGCCGGGCACGCGTCTCGTCCGCCGTCTGGCCAACCGCAGGTGGATCGTCGCCGACCTGGCCGGCGCGCGAGAGATGGCCATCGAGCTCGACCCGAACGGCATTCCTCAGTTCGGGCCGAACGCCGACGACTGGCCGTTGGAGGCGTAGCCTCGCGCCGGCCGCCACGGCGCCGCGGTGGACGGGGCGTGGACGACATGCGTGGCCGGCGGACGGAAACCTCGAAAGTCGTGGATAACCGGGTTGGCGCGGACGGGCCGCCGCCCATAGAGTCAGTCCTGCCCGAAGGGGTCGAAGGATCGGAGCTCTGGCGACGCAGGTGCTTGCACCAGTGGCGCCGAACCGAACACCACGGTTCCTTCGGGCATTTTGATTCCGGGGGATTCCGCGGGCGGAGCCGCCATCCGGGTCAGATACGAATGCGGCTCGTAGGCCGACGCCCTAAGCGAGCATTGCCCTGCCAGATACGAGCTGGGCTCGTAGGCACGACCGGAAAATGGCCCAAACCCGGTCATTTACGACGCCGGTTCGTCGATGGCACGACTCTCCTGCCAACGACGAACGAGGTTCGTATCTGTCGGACCTGTCGGGTCCGGGGACAGCCGGCCCGGGCGTCCACGCTCCGCCACCCTGCGATTCCGCTGCCCGGCGGACACGACCGGTGTCCGAACCCCCCGAGGCCACGAACCTGATTCGTATCTGTCCGATCGGGGAGCCTCAGGGCGTCAGGACGACCGGTACCGGGAGTCCCTGCGTGACATCGAGCACGGCGCGCTCGCCGAGCGGGTTGCCGAGACGCGCCGTGGCCGTCCGGCTCGCGCCCGCGAGCGTACATCCACCGGGGAAGCCGTTCGGATGCGGGATCACGATGACGACCACGGCCGTGTCTGATTCGACGGCTTCGGCCGAATAGTCGGCGCCGCACGGCTTGTCGCCAGTCTCTGGCGCCCCGACGAAGCCAACGGTCAGCTGCCTGCCATCGGCCGACACGGTCGCGGACTCGATCCGCATGCCGGACGGCGCGTCGTTCGGGTCCCAGGCCGGGGGCGTCACGACGATGGCGTCACTTGCGGCTACGGCGATCCGGGTCACGATCACGCTCGTGCCCTTCAGCGTGTACTCCCAAGCCGGTGCGCTTGCGGGACCGCGGCTCGTCTGGATGCTGGCCGTGGACAGGCGCGCGGCGGTCACCTGCAAGGGAACACACTCGCGACAGCTGTGATCTCCGGCCGCCCGGAGGTCCTCGAGGGCCTGCCGGGCCGAGATTGGGCGCACCGGCTTCGTCCGGCCGTCCTCCCAGCGGACCTCGGTCGGTGCCGGCGCCTCCCCGGACAGCTGGCGGCCGGACTCGACCATGCCGGCATACAGCGCCCGCTTGTTGTTGTCGCCGACCTCGGCTTCCCAATCGCCGATCTGGCCGGTCAGCTCGCCGACCGGGACGAACTCCTGCCGGCCGCCGGCAGACTCGACCGCGGCCGCCCAGCGAGCGAGGGCCTCCTGCGCCTGCTGGCGCTCTCGCTCGCTGCCCGGCTGCGCCAACGGCGATCGCCCGGCGTCCACGCAACCGGACACGCCGGCCATGAGCACCACCGCCACGATCAATCGCCATTGCCAACGTTCAGGCATGGTTCGTCAGCCTCCCACCCCTAGACAGCACTTGCCCGCGTTCGGTTCCCTGCTCGCTCTGTGGACGGGCCGTGGACGGTGCGCCCGGAATCGGCGCATCTTTCGCGAAACTCGTGGATAAGTCCCTAGGCGGGGGAGGGGCACGCCCGTATCGTAGGTCTTGCTCGAAGGGGCCCTGGATCCGAACCGACCCGGGACGCCGGTGCTTGCATTGGCGACTCGGGAGACGGACGGGACCGGTGGTTCCTTCGGGCGTTTTGTCGTGCCCGGCGCAGCCAACACTGCACGAGGGCATGGCATCATCGGCCGGTGTCCGACCGCGTGCCCCGCCTCGACCGGATGACCGAACCGGCCGCCGAACAACCCGTCGCGCAGCAGGCCGAGCGACGAGCGTCGATGGCGATCGTCGCGGGCACGGTGGCCCTCTACGTCCTCGTGCTCGCCGTCACGCCTGCCCGATACCCCGGATCCGATGAGGCCAAGTACCTCGGCATCGGCCTGAATGTCCTCCATGGCGAGGGCGCGATCACCGTCTTCGGCACGTTCTTCCGGCCGCATTCGCCGCTCTGGCCGCTCGTCATGGCTGCTCCGCAGGCCTGGTTCGGGATCGACGGCTATGCCTGGGCGCATGTCCTCAACCTTCTCAGCGGCGCCATCGTCCTCCTCCTCGGCGGCGTGATCGGCTGGCGCATGCATCCCGCGGCCGGCGCGGTGACGGCTGCCTCACTGCTGGCCTTTCCGTACTTTCTGGACCTGTCGAGGCATCTCGGGCTCGATATAACCGTGGCGGCCCTCACGCTGGGCTACCTCGTCGTGGGTCGGCGAGCCATCCAGGCCGGGACAACGCGCTGGTCGATCGGCTTGGGCATGCTCCTTGCGATCGGTTTCCTCATCAAGGAGTCGCTGCTGCCGTTCGTTCCGGTGCCCTTCCTGGCCGGCATCGCTTCGGGAGTGCCGGCCGGCCGACTGGCCCGGGTGGCCGCCTGGACGGCCCTGATCGGCAGCCTGGGGACGTCGTGGTGGTGGCTGCTGTTCGCGGCGGAGACCGGCCGCGTCTACCGGCTCGGCACGCCGGCCTGGACGCTCGTCCCACTGGCGGTCGCCGTCACTGTCGCGGTCGTGGCCGGCTTCGGCTGGAACCGCCTCGCCCGCTCGTTCTCCGGGGCCGCCTCCAGGGCCGCGCCACTGCTCGGCCGCCGAGTCAACGCGCATCGTCCCTCTCGAAGAGCCATCGCTTGGGCCCTGGCCGGCCTGTCAGCGATCGCGTTCGGCATCTTCTTCGACCGGGCCCGCAACCTGCGCGGACTCGGCCTGCTGGATCCGGGCCAGCTCGCCGACTACGGCCAGACATGGCTACCCCAGATGCGCCCGCTTCTCGCAATCGGCGGGATCGGTGCGCTCATCGACCTGGCGAGCCGGGTGCTCGCCGCTCGCCGGCCCGGCGCCGCCAGCGACGAACTGTGGCTCGCGCAGTTGTGCGGCTTGCCGCTCGTTCTCCTGGTGGCAGCGGTGGGCGACATGCCGCGCCACCTTGTCGCCCAGATGGTCGTCCTCCTGGCGATCGGTGCAGGCGGCTGGCTGTGGCTCCTCGAGTCCCTTGTCACGCGGCCCGGGTTCGTCCGAGCCGCCGCCCTCGGATTGGCCGGAACGGCCGCGGCCGTGGTCCTCGCCCCGCTCGCGACGATCAACCCGCGGATGGAGCTCGCAGTGCTCGCGGTGCTCGCCGTAGGCCTAACAATCGTCGTCGCGATCGCCATCAGGGCGGCAACTCGGCATCGGGTTGGCAGCTGGTTGCGGCGCGGTGGGGCGGTCGTCGGCGCAGCCACGATCGTGTTCGTTGCAAGCGGCGCGGTGTTCGTCGTCGTGGCAGCGGTCCAGGCTCGGCCGCCGCTCGATGAGCGGAAAGCCGGGGCGGTGCAGCTTGTCAGCGACTGGCTGCAAGCCAACGTCGCGCCCGGCTCGACCGTCGCCTTCGGCGGCCTGCTGGCCATGGAGACTGGTGTCGAGCTCGGCGGCAACGTCCGGCTCGTGAGCGTGCGTGAGGTGGGGGCGCTGTTCGACCCGCGGGCCCGCTCGGCGTCGCGGATCGGCACGGCCGGACCAACGCCGGCGATTGGATCTCGCTGGGCCCGACCCGGCTGCAGGCGTCGGTGTTCGCCGGGTTCCGGGCCTCCGACCTGATCCGGTCGCTGCGCGCCAAACGGGTGGACTACTGGGTCCAGATGACAGACTCGGATTACGCTCCACTGCGGATCGTAGAGCCGGCGCTGACGCCTGGGCATGGATTCACCCCGGTGGTCCAATGGAACGTGTCCAACGCGGGCGGCATGCTGCGCGTCGTGATCCTTCGCGTCGACCGCCGGTCGCTCGCATTCGGCCCTGCCGTCTGGATCAACGTGCTCGCCCTGGCGCATCTCGTCAGCGACCTCGAGTTGGCGACGGATCCACAGCGCGCCGCGGCTGCCAGGACTCTGCTCAAGCGCGTCGTGGTCATGCCTGAAGGCCCCTCGGCGGACGCGCTGCGGGCTCGGCTCCGGGCCCTGGCAGGGCCATAATCGGGCGATGGTCCCGGTCTCCGAGCGAAGGGTCTCCCTCGCAGTCATTGGCGCGAGCGCGATCCTGTTCGCTGGCCTGCTGACCGTCGCGCCGGCCCGCTTCCAGGGCTTTGACGAAGCCAAGTACCTGGGAATCGGCCTCAACGTCCTGCGCGGCCTGGGTGCGGTCACGGTGTTCGGCGGCTTCTTCGAGCCGCACTCGCCGCTGTGGCCGGCGATCATGGCCGCCCCGCGCGCCTGGTTCGACGCGGATGCCTATGCCTGGGCGCATCTGCTCAACATCGTGTCGGCCGGCCTGGTGATCCTCCTCGGAGCCGTGCTCGGTTGGCGCATCCGGCCGGCCGTCGGTGCCCTGACGGCCGTGTCGATCCTGGCCTTTCCGTACGTCTTCGAGCTCTCCCGGCGAGTCGGCCTGGACATGCCCGTGGCGCTCCTGACCATCAGCTATCTCATGGTCGGCTGGGCGGCCGTCCGCCGCCGATCGGCACCCTGGGCCGTGGCGGCCGGTGCGCTCTTCGCCATCGGCTTCCTGATCAAGGAGACAGTCCTGCCCTTCGCTCCGGTGCCGTTCCTGGCCGGCCTTGCCTGGGGCCTGCCGGCAGCGGCGGTCGCACGGACGGCGGCCTGGGCCGTCGTCGCCACGGCGGTCGGCACCTCCTGGTGGTGGGTGCTGTTCGCCATGCAGACCGGTCGCGTGTACCGCCTGGGGAC
>DASPWU010000165.1:0-1616 GCA_035637675.1 Candidatus Limnocylindria bacterium
GGCGATGGAGGGCGATCCGGCTGAGCGTGAACAGGGTGTCGCCGGCGTTGATGGCCTGGGGGATGCCGTGCAGGGCCCAGACGGTGGGCCGGTGCCGCCGCTCACGATCGCCGTCCTCGATGTCGTCGTGGACCAGGCTGAAGTTGTGGCCCAGCTCGACCGCGGCCGCACCCGGCAACGCCGGCTCGTAGCCGCCGGCGATGGAGGCGTAGGCGAGGAGGCCGAGCAATGGCCGGATCCGCTTGCCGGCCGGAGCCCCGCTGCCGTCGAGGCCAAGGTGGTAGCGGACCATGTGGTACAGGCCCTGGGTGGACGGATCGCGGTCGCGCACCACGCGGAGGATCTCGTCCTCCGTGGCGGCGATCAGCCGGGCGACGTCGAGATCGGTGGAGATCCTGGCCATCTTGCCTGGCAGTGTACCGGGTCTCACGTAAACGTGCGATAGCGGAGTAGCCGGTTGGGCGCCGCCCGCTGTCGCCGCCCGCTGCCGCCGCCCGCTGCGGCCGCGCCGGGCACGCCAGGCCCGGTCCTCGACATCGCGAGGCGTGGCCCGACCCGCCTCGTGCTACCGTCCATGCGTGCCCGAGCGCCGGATCTACGTCACGGACGCCATCGTTCTGTCGCATTTCGACCTGGGCGAGGCGGACCGCGTCGTCACCCTCATAACCCCGGAATACGGCAAGCTCAAGGCGATCGCCAAGGGCATCCGGCGTCAGAAGAGCCGCATCGGCGGGAGCCTGGAGCCGTTCGCCGAGCTGCGGATCCAGCTGGCTCGGGGCCGGACGTTCGACGTCGTCACCCAGGTCGTCGTGGGCAATGCCTGGCTCCGGCTGCGGGACCGGCTCGACAGCGCGGCAACGGCCTGGTACATCGCCGAGCTCACGGACCGCAGCCTGGAGGAGCGGCATGCCGCGGAGCCGCTGTATGCGCTTCTGCGGCGGGCATACGAGATGCTCGATGCGGGCATGATGCCCGACCGAGTCGCCCGCTGGTTCGAGATGCACCTGGCCGACGAGCTCGGCGTCCGGCCCGAGCTCGAGCGCTGCGTCGAATGCGACCGGCACCTGGAGCCCACCGACACGTTCCGCTGGGTCCCCCCGCTGGGTGGCGTCCTCTGCCAGCGCGACCCGGGCCCGCCGGCGGCGCGTGCGCCGCTGTCGCTCGACGGGCTCAAGCTCCTGCGGGCATACCAGCGGCTGGACGCCGAGGCGATCGCCGACCTCCGCCTCGCGACCGCCGTTGAGCGGGAGGTCGAGGCCGCCATGCGGGCGTTCATCGGCTATGCGCTCGAGCGGGAGGCGCGCTCGCTCGCGTTCCTCGACGAGGTGCGAGCCGGCGTCTGAGCACGGGCCGGGCGGGCGACCGTCTGCTAGCATCCCGGGACGTCCCACCCCGCGACTGTCCCTGCCACGGCCGGCCGCCCCACTGGAGCCCCTCGTGACCGACACCCCCAACGACGATCCGAATGCCGTCGCGCCATCCGTGGAGAACCTGGAGACGATCGTCTCGCTGTCGAAACGCCGCGGCTTCGTCTTCCCGTCGTCCGAGATCTACGGCGGAATCAACGCGGTCTGGGACTACGGGCCGCTGGGGGTCGAGCTGAAGAACAACGTCAA
>DASPWU010000166.1:0-2609 GCA_035637675.1 Candidatus Limnocylindria bacterium
GTCCTCGACATGCAGCAGCTCGCGGCCGGGCCCTGCGCCGGCTGGCGTGCCCGCCGCTGACCCCGGCACACGGCCCTCCGTTCCCGCGGTCACCTCTCGTCGTCCTCGGGCGGCAACGGGAGGCCGGCAGCGCCGGCCGCGGTCGTCGGGCCCTCGTCGCCCGCCATCATCACGACTTCTTCGGCGGTCGCCGGTGTCGCCTCCACGGAAGCGGCAAGCTCGTCGACCACGACACCCGGCGGCGGCGCCGCGGCGAAGCCCGGCCGCAGCGGCCGTCCGGCCACCGCCTCCTCTGCCGTCGGCGGGTTGTGGCAGGCGATGAGGTGCGTGGCGCTCGCCCCGGAGGTCACGACTCGTGTCCCCGGGACGACCGGGGCGAGCGGCGGGTTGTCAGTCCAGCAGACCGGCAGCCGCCAGGCACAGCGCGGAGCGAAGGGGCAGCCAGTCGGAGCTCGTCGCTGATCCGGCGGAGCACCTTCGATCGGGATCAGCGCCTCGTGGCGCTCCGCATCGAGCCGCGGGATCGAGTGGAGCAGGCCCACGGTGTACGGGTGCGACGGCGCGGCGAACAGCTCCGGCGTCGTCGCCGTTTCGACGATGAAGCCGGCGTACATGACATTGATCCGCTGGGTCATCCCGGCCACGACGCCCAGGTCGTGGGTGATCAGGATGACGGCGGTGCCGCTCCGCTCCGTCAGGTCGCGGAGCAGCTCGAGCACCTGGGCCTGGATCGTCACGTCCAGCGCCGTCGTGGGCTCATCGGCGATCATCAGCTTGGGCTCGAGGGCGAGGGCCATTGCGATCATGACTCGCTGGCGCATCCCGCCACTGAACTGGTGGGGATAGCTCCGCAGGCGTGACTCGGGATTGGGAATGCCGACCATTCCCAGCAGGGCGATCGATCGCTCGTGGGCCTCCTGGCGGCTGACCCGGCGGTGGGCCCGGATCGTCTCGACCATCTGCTCCTCGATGGTCAGGACCGGATTGAGACTGGTCATCGGGTCCTGGAAGATCATCGCGATCTCTTTACCGCGAAGATCCCGCATCTCCGCCTCGGAGAGCCGCACGAGATCGAGCCCATCGAACTCGACGCGGCCACCCTCGATGTGTCCGGCCGGCTTGGGCAGCAGCCGCATGATCGCCAGGTTGGTCACGCTCTTGCCACAGCCCGATTCGCCGACGAGCCCCAGGGTCTCGCCAGCATCAAGCTCGAAGCTGATGCCGTTCACGGCATGGACGGTGCCATCGTGCGTCGAGAACCGGACGACGAGGTCACTCACCTGGAGAAGCGGACCCGCCTCGGGGATCCCGTCCCGCCGGCGTGTCGAGGCCGGCGCCGTCATCTCTTCATCCGCGGGTCGAGCGACTCGCGCAGGCCGTCGCCGAGCAGGTTGAAGCCGATGGCGCTGATGACGATCGCCACGCCCGGGAAGAAGATGAGATGGGCCGCCGAGCGGAGAAACTTCGTCGAGTCGGTGAGCATCGTGCCCCACTCGGCGGTCCGCGGGTCCGGCGGTCCAAGTCCCAGGAAGCCCAGCCCGGCCACGTCGATGATGGCGGTTGCCAGAGCCAGCGTCGCTGCCACGATGAGCGGTGTCAGGGCGTTGGGCAGCATGTGCCGGAACAGCAGCCGCGGCCCGGACGCCCCCAGAGATCGAGCCACCAGGACGTAATCGCTCTCCCTGATCGCGAGGAGGCTGCCCCGCAGCAGCCGGGCGAAGATCGGGGCGTTGGTCGCCGCGACCGCGATCATGATCTGAATAAGACCGCGGTCCAGCCAGGCCACGATGCCGATCGCCAGCAGGATGCCGGGCACGGCGAGGAGCACGTCGACGACGCGCATCAGCACGTTGTCGACCCGGCCACCGGCCGCTCCTGCCAGGGCTCCCACGATCCCACCCATCGTCAGGCCGATGACGACCGAGATCACGCCGACGAACAGGCTGATCCGGGCGCCAAACATGACCCGGCTCAGCTCGTCGCGACCCTGCAGGTCGAGGCCGAACCAGTGCGCCGCGCTCGGGCCGGGCGGCGGCTGCCGCGCCGGGAAGCGGGCCAGTGGGTCGTATGGCGCGATGATCGGAGCGAACACCGCGACGATCACGAACACCCCGATGAGGAACATCCCGAGCAGCGCCGGCCGGTTGCGCAGGAGCCGGCGGAGGGCGTCGCGCCATAGGCCGCTGCTTGCGCGTGGCTCGATTCGGGTGACGGCCGCGACCGTGGTCATCTCAGGAGTACCGGATCCGCGGGTTGAGGAAGGCGTAGCCGATATCCACGATGAGATTCACGAGGAGGAAGATGAAGGCGAAAACGAGGATCATCGACTGAACGATGTAGTAGTCATGATCCTGGATCGCCTCCACGACGTACTTGCCGACGCCGTTCCAGGAAAACACCGTCTCCGTGATCACCGCGCCTGCGAGCAGGCCGCCCACCTGCAGCCCGATGACCGTCGTGACGGGCAGCCACGCATTGCGCATGATGTGGCGGTCGTCCACCCGCCGCTCGCGAAGGCCCTTGGCCCGGGCCGTTCGAACGTAGTCCTCGTTGGAGACGTCCAGCACCGCAGCCCGCGTGATCCGGGTGATGATCGCGAGCGGGATGGA
>DASPWU010000167.1:0-42839 GCA_035637675.1 Candidatus Limnocylindria bacterium
GCGGGCCTCGTCGACGCCGGGAAGATCACGCCGGTGATCGACGGCACCTACCCCCTGCGCGAGACTCCCAGGGCGATCGCTCATGTCGCGGCTGGCCACGCGCGAGGGACGGTCGTCATCGCCGTGTCTCAACCATCGAATGCGAAGGTCGTTTCGGCAAACACGGCGAAGGAGGCCACGGCGGCTCTACCGACTCCAGCCTGAACGCGGCACACGACGGAAACGTCCGCGTGGCCTTAGGTCGCCCCCACCTCCGCGACGATCGCCTGACTCGGGCGCCCGCCGCCGAGCGAGGCTCTAACCACCGCCGCGACCGCCCGATGACGACCGAGCCGGGGCAACCTGATCGTCTTGACATCGCCGAACCGGCGATGCGCCACGAGGGCGTCGGCGAACCCATCGATGAAGCCTTCCTCGGCCAGCGGGTCGAAGCCGTCCTCCCACCAGATTCCCAGGATCCGGAGCGCATTCGCCTGGCGATCGATCCGTGGCTCGATTCGGCCGACAAGCCTGTCTCCGAACCAGATCGGCAGGACGTAATAGCCCCAGCGACGCTTCGAGGCCGGGACGTAGACCTCCCAGATGTACTCGAAGCCGAACAGCGAGCGCAGCAGCTGGCGGTCCCAGGCGAGAGGATCGAGCGGCGCGAGGAATGCGACACCCGGTGGCCGGCCATTGGGCGATCGACCGGTGGCGACCTCCCGCTCGGCCTGGTCCAGGAGCGGCAGCTCCCCGCTCAGGACGAACCGGTTGGCCTTGAGGCCCTCGACCGCCACCGGCGTCAGCAGACCCTGATCGATCAGCTCGCCACGACGCCGAGCTCGATCGGCGGTTGTCACCGCAGCGACCCCGCCACGTCGTTCGGCTGGCCCGGTCCCGAGCCAGACTGCCGCCTCCCCACTCGTGCCCAGCAGGCCGTGGGCGCGGAACCTCGACAGCAGCTTGTGACGCCGCTGCTCGTCCTGGGTTGGGCGATCGGCGAGGAGATCGGCCGGGAAGAGCCGTTCTGCGAGGTCGTAGACTCGGCGGTTCCCGTCGCGGCGCGCCAGCCCGAGGATCCCGGCCTCGCCCAGTGCCTCGAGGAGTGCGCGGACCTGGTTCGTCGGCCGCCAGTACCAGTCGATCGCGGCGCGCGGCTCGAGGTCCGTGGAGCTCATCGGCCCGCTCGCGCGGATTCGGTCGAGCAGCTCCTCGACGAGCGGTGCGTGCTCATCGAACGCCTTGCCGTCGTGCTCCATCCGGTTGAGGTCCCAGGTGATCCGGTAGAGCGGCAGCTCGGCGGTCGGAACCAGGCTGAGGCCCTTGTTGTAGGTCTCGTACAGGAGCCGATCCTCATACAGGAGGCGGTCCGTCCACGCCCGACGGTAGCCATCGATCCTCGCGAGCAGGACCAGGTCGTGATTCCGGCCGGCGACTTCGAGCGGATCGAACTGGAGCGACCCGATCCGATCCATCACCCGCATGACGCTCGCGGCATCGGCCGGCAGCGAACGCGGCGGCGCCAGGAAGTGGCGAAGCCCGAGGAAGCGGCGGGCGACCTCCATGGAGATGGTCCGTTGGGCAGACGGGCCGTGATCTGGGGGCACCCGCAGATGGTAGCGGGGAGTACATGACAGCCGGTGACTGGTTTCGTCACCGGGCCGCCTCAGGGCAAGGTCGGGTTGCAGCCGATGACGCCAGGCACGTAGGGCGGGAGCTCGATCGTTACGAGATCGTAGGGCCCGACCCTCTGCAGCCTCTCGTGATGTCCACGTCGGCCGATCCAGGCGCGGCGATCGCCAGACACCGAGCTGGGCCTCGGGAGCGTCGACGCCTCAGCCGAACGACCAGCCGTGTGCCACACAGGCGCGCTCGACCTCGCGCATGTCGAAGCCGAGCATCGAGATGCCGGGCTGGTCGGGCGCGTCCACGAGCAGGAGGACCCAGCCGGACCCCTGGAAGCCCATGCGAAAGTGCAGCCGCCCGCTTGGGCTCGCTTCGCGTCTGATTCGCATCCCGGGTTCGAGCCGCCCGTAGACGATCTCCGCCGGCGTGATCGCGAGCCTCGGCGCCGGCTTCCGCCGCCAGCTCAGCCACCCGACGAGGATGCCCAGGGCGGCGATTGCCACCACCCCGGCGAGGACGGGCGCGTTCTCCGCGCCCCGGACGGCGGCGAGCCCATGACGATGACGAGGAAGCCGAAGATCACGTCGGTCTCGCTCTTCTTCTCTGTGATCGTCGTCACGGCGCGATGCTGGCAGTCGAGTCGCGGCCATGGCAGGGGAATCTTCCAGTGGATCGACTGCGACGTCGAATGCGCCGCGTTGGCAAAGACTGGGCCCTGGGCGGGTTGGGCGCTACGCGCCGTCGATCTGAAGATCGAACACGTAGGGATCCAACCCGAGCGCCGCCGCCACTCGTGCTCTGGCGATCTCACGCGCACGACGACGGGTTCGAGCGTGGGCAATCGCCCCCGGTACGCCCTGCACCTCGAGCCGCACGGACCACCCGTCCATTCCCCTCACCACGACCCATACGGACGGTCGCTCCCCGGCCGCGATCCTGGTGCGAGCTTCGAAGGCGTACTCCAAACGGGCGGCATTCCACGGCGCACGGCGGCTTCGCAGCCGGGTGGCGATCGAAGACTGGTCGGCGAGTCGTGTCGTCAGCGTGGTCATGGTCGTGGTCGAACGATAGTTGACCGGACGCTCAAGGACCATCACGCGCTCGGCACGGCCGACCGTCAGGTCGTACGGGTCTGGCCTACGACATTTCGATGATCTGCGGGCGGACTCGCGTTACGCGCGTGCGCTGTCGCCCTGCGAGGAGGTTCGACTTGCCAGGCCGCGGAGCCGGATGCCCATGGCCAGGTACATGACCCCGGCGAAGATCGCGTAGAAGCCGATCAGCCACAGAACGGCGAGCACGCCGGTCCCGGGCGCCACGACAAGGAAGGCGCCGAAGGCGATGGAAATGACACCGCTCACGGCCAGCAGCAGCTCGCCGTCGATCGCCCGCCGGAGCGTGTAGGCAGCGACGATCTCGGCCACCCCGGTGGCGATCGACCAGACGCCGATCAGGATCACGAGCGCGATCGCCGTCGTCCCGGGCGAATAGATCGTAAAGAGCCCGATACCGACCCCGGCGATCCCACCCAGGATGATCCACCAGCGTGGACCACCCGGACTCGCGGCGCCGGCCACGATCGCCAGGATTCCGTCGATCGTCGCGTACGCGGCGAACACGGCGATCAGCGCCACGAGCGTCGGACCGGGCACGACAAACGCCAGCACACCGAGCACGAGGGCGACGACCCCGCGCAGTGCGAAGGCCCACCAATTGCGTGACAGCATTTCCTTCATTGGGTCCTGCCTCCGGTATCTGCGCGCCCGTCACGTCGAGTATGCGCGCCGTGTGAGGGAAGTGACGCCAGCGTGAGTGCCGCGCAGATCCCGTCGTCGATGTCGGCTGACTTCGCGGCTGGTGCCCCGAAACCGGGTTCCGGGCCACCAGCACTACACTTGGATCGTGAGGTCGCGATGACGCAGTCTCAACAGCCGGATGACGAGGTGATCGATCCCGCCGTGCCGCCGAGCGGCGCGGGCTGCGCGGAGTGCCTGGACTCGGGCGGCTGGTGGTTTCACCTGCGCCGGTGCGCGCGGTGCGGCCACGTCGGTTGTTGCGACTCGTCGCCATCTCAGCACGCCTCTCAGCATGCTGCCGGCGTTCGGCATCCGGTCGTCCAGAGCTTCGAGCCGGGCGAAGACTGGTACTGGGACTACGTGACCGAACAGTATCTCGAGGGCCCGGCCCTGGCAGCGCCGCACCATCACCCGCTCGATCAGCCGGTGCCTGGACCGGACGGTCGCGTGCCACGTGACTGGGAGCGGCAGCTCCATTGACGCCACCTGAGTAGGAGAGTCGTATGCCGAACCGGACGAAGCCACGAAACAAGAACGGCCAGGCTGACGGAGCCGGGCATCGCAACCTCTCGCCGGAGCCGCGGCTCGCGCGGACGGGAGCGGAGATCCAGCAGTTCGGCTCCCTGCGGCTCCTGCCGATCGCGTTGGCGGCCGAAGCGCGCATGGCGAGCTGCCAGATCCTCAACGAGATCCTGGCCGACACGATGATCCTCTACGCGCTCTACAAGAAGCATCACTGGCTCGTCGCCGGCCCCACCTTCTATCAGCTGCATCTGCTCTTCGACAAGCACGCGAACGAGCAGCTCGAGCTCGTCGATCTTCTCGCGGAGCGCGTCCAGAGCCTGGGCGGCATCGCCGTCGGCGACCCGCGCCACGCTGCGGAACTGACATCCATCGAGCGGCCGCCCAACGGTGCCGAGGATGTCCCGGCGATGATCCATCGACTGCTCGACGCACACGAGACCGTGATCGAGAAGGTCCGGCGCGGGATCGAGAAGACCGAGAAGAGCGGCGATTGGGGATCCAACGATCTCCTGATGAGCGACGTTCTGCGACGCAACGAGCTCCAGGTCTGGTTCGTGGCGGAGCACACGGTCGATATCCCGCTGATCGAGCCCTGAGCGAGCTCCGCAACCAGCAACGAGCACCGGCATGACGATTTCCGCCACGAAGGACCAGCCGCACCGGAACGCCGCGCTGGGGACCGAACCGATCCGGACGATCGGTCGCGACGAGCTCAAGGCGAAGCTCGACCGAGGCGAGAGCGTGAAGCTCATCATGGCCCTTAACCGGTGGGCCTTCGACGCCAAGCACATTCCGGGCTCACTCCACTTCGACACGCCCGACGACCTCTATGCGGCGGTCCGGCCCGACGATGAGGTCGTCGTCTACTGCTCGAACGTGGACTGCCTCTCGAGCGTCGCCCTCTATCGCGACCTCGTACGGCGGGGCTACCGGGACGTGCGGCGCTACTCGGGCGGCCTGCTCGATTGGGAGGATGCCGGCCTCCCGCTCGAGGGCTCGTTCGTCTCCGCGCCATGACCCTCCGCCCGTCACCAATCTTCTGCCCGAGAGCAGCTCGATGACCGGGCCCGCGGCCGTGGCCGACACGGACCTGTGGCCGGAGCTTCCTTGGCGGCAATGGACCCCGACGATCTCCACGCTGCACATGTGGACCCAGATCGTCGGCAAGGTGCGGATGGCTCTCGCGCCGCCGCTCAACCACTGGTGGCACGTCACGCTGTACGTCAGCTCACATGGCCTGACGACGTCTCCGATCCCGTACGGCCCTCGGCACTTCCAGGTCGACTTCGACTTCGTCGCTCACCGCCTGGACGTCACGGACAGTGACGGCGGCTCGTTCACCATGCCGTTGGCGCCGATGTCGGTCGCCCGGTTCTATCGCGAGCTGATGGACGGCCTCCGGAGCCTTGGGATCGAGGTGACCATCTGGACGCATCCGGTGGAGGTGTCCGACGCCATCCCATTCGAAGCCGATGAGCTGCATGCCAGCTATGACCCCGATCAGGCTCACGCGTTGTGGCGCGGACTCGTCCAGGCGAATCGGACGATGAAGGCGTTCCAGACCGGCTTCGCCGGCAAGGCCAGCCCCGTGCAGTTCTTCTGGGGCAGCTTCGACCTTGCCGCGGCGCGGTTCTCGGGCCGGCCGGCGCCGGTCCATCCCGGCGGGGCGCCAAACTGCGCGGACTGGGTGATGGAGGAGGCCTACTCACGCGAGGACAGCAGCATCGGTTGGTGGCCGTCGAGCGACCCGCCCGGCCCCGTGTTCTATGCATATACCTACCCCGAGCCCGACGGATACCGGTCCGCCCCGGTCGGTCCGGCGGGGGCGTACTTCGACGAGCGATTGGGCGAGTTCTCCCTGCCCTATGACGTGGTCCGTCTCGCCCCCGACCCGGACGCCGCCCTCCAGCAGTTCTTCCAGTCGGCGTACGAGGCCGGCGCGGACCTCGGCGGCTGGGACCGGTCCGGACTCGAGCCGCTCGTCCGGCCCGGACGACCGCCGCGACGGGCGTGGAGCACGATGGAACGCCGCAGCCCGTAGGCGGCGGAACGAGCCTCGCCTGACACGGCCCATACTCCACGGCACTGGTTCGACAGCTCCGAGGTAGCCGGTCGCCGATGTCTGCGCTCGTCCCGCTCGACAGTCGCCAGGTGCGTATCACCCGACACCTCCTCGCCGAGGCGGAACCCGAAAGTGTCGAGGAGATCGCGACCGCCCTCCGCCTCACGACTCGAGTCGTTCGCTACAATCTGCCGTCGATCGAGACATACCTCCGGTCCGGCGGGCTGGCGATCGTACGGCGTCGTGGGGTGGGCGTCTGGGTCCAGGGCGACGACGATCAGCGAGCCGCGCTGCTATCCAGCCTCGACGATGAGGCCGGACCGCAGGTCCTCAACGTCGCCGACCGCAAGGTTCGGGCCCTCGCCGCGCTGCTCGACCGGGCGCCCGAGCCGCTCCATCTTGCCGACCTCGAGGTCGAGCTGGGAGCGTCACGACCGACGGTCCGCCGCGACGTGCACGCGGCCGAACACTGGCTCGAAGAGCACCAGCTCCACCTGCAATATCTGCCGGGGGTCGGCCTGGTGGTCCGGGGCACCGAGATCGACATCCGGAAGGGCCTCCTGGCCCTCGTCCTCGAGGCGGCCCCACCCGACGTGCTGCTGCGACAGGCGGGTGGGGATCGCGGCTGGGCCGACGATGCCGAGCGATCGGACGGGGTGGCTCACTTCACCGCCGGCCTGGACCTTGCGACGCATCGGTCGATCCTGCTCGAGCAGCTGCGCGAGCTCGACGAGACCGAGCCGATGACGATCGTCGCAACGCTCTACCTGGCGATCCTCGCCCGGCGCGTCCACGCCGGCCGGACCGCGGAGTTCCAGAGCGGACAGCTCCGGTCCCTCATCGATCATCCGACGGCCGACGCGGCGGCGCGGATCGCGATCGCGATGGAGAAGCAGACGGCGATGGTCCTCGGCGAGACCGACATCGCCGCGATCACCGAGTTCCTGCTGGGCTTCGTCGACCTCGGCGGCAAGGCGGCCGCGGCCGAGGACGACCTCATGGATCCCATCGATCGCCTCGTCGCCGCAGCCGCCGGACGACTTCATCCTTCGATCGCGGACGACGACCAGCTCAGGCGCAGTCTGGCCGAGCACTTTCGGCGCTTGCGGGTCCGACTCCGCTACGGCCTGCCCGTGAGCAACCCGCTGGAGCATGAGGTTCGCGAGCGGTATCCGGACGTGTACGAGGTGGCATCCGACATCGTTGCCGACATCGCACCGCTCGGCGACGCGGGCGTGCCGGCCGAGGAGATCGGCTTCCTCACGATGTACCTGGCGGGCTCGCTCGAACGGAATCGCCTCCGGCCGAAGATCCGCGTCACCGTCGTCTGCCCGGCCGGCATGGCCACGGCCTGGATCCTCGTCTCCCGCCTGCTCGCGGTCTTTCCGCAGGTGGAGATCATCCGCGTCGTCTCGAAGACCGCCTTCGAGCGGGGCGCCGACGACGTGGCGACGGACGTGGTGGTGAGCACGGTGCCGCTCCTCGACGAGGACGACCAGCCGCCGTCGGTCGTCGTCAGCCCGCTGCTGCGAGACCGGGATATCCGGCGCCTGAGCCGGCTCCTCGGAGAACCGACACACTGACTCGGGCGTGCGAAATTGTCACAAGTCGGTGTCGCCAGATTGGGACTTGTTGCGAAACGGTTGCCCTTCCATGATGCCGCCCTGTTCAACCCGGAGTGGAGGATTCAGGGTGAAGGAACGGATCCAGCGGTACGGCGGCTACCTGGCCGCCATGGTCCTTCCCAACATCGGGGCGATTCTCGCCTGGGGGCTGATTACGGCGTTCGTCATCCCGACGGGCTGGACCCCGAACAAGCAGCTCGAAGCACTCGTGGGGCCGATGGTCAGGTTCCTGATCCCGATCCTGATCGCATACACCGGCGGGAAGCTCGTCCACGGCCATCGCGGCGGCGTCGTGGGAGCAGTGGCCGTGGCCGGGATCGCCATCGGCTCGGAGTCCCCGATGTTCCTCGGCGCGATGATCGTCGGGCCGCTCGGCGGCTTCCTGATCAAGACGTACGACGACCTCACCGAGGAGCGGGTGCCGTCCGGCTTCGAGATGCTCTCGAACACCTTCTCGGCCGGCATCCTCGGCGCGATCCTGGCCGTCCTCGGTGTGCTCTCCATCGGGCCGGTACTGCAATGGGGCTCGGATAGGCTGGGCGATTTTGTCAGTGCGATCATCAGCGCCGGCCTGTTGCCGCTCGCCGACATCCCGATCGAGGTCGGCAAGGTCCTCTTCCTGAACAACGCGATCAATCATGGCGTGCTCGGTCCGCTCGGCGTCGCCGCGGCCGCTGCGAGCCCGGACCATCGCGCGATCCACTTCCTGCTCGAGACGAACCCGGGTCCGGGCCTTGGCCTACTGCTGTCCTTCGCTGTGTTCGGCAAGGGGTTGGCGAAGCTGTCCGCGCCCGGCTCGATCATCATCCACTTCTTCGGCGGGATCCACGAGATCTACTTTCCGTATGTCCTGTCCCACCCGATCATGATCGTGGCGATGTGGGCCGGCGGGATCGCCGCCGACATCGTGTTCGTCGCGACGAACGCCGGACTGGTGGCGACGCCATCGCCGGGCAGCATCTTCGCCTACCTCGCCGTCATCCCGCCCGGCCAGCACTTCGGCGTCCTCGCCGGCGTGGCGACCGGTGCGGTGGCATCCTTCGCAGTCGGCTCGCTGATCCTCCGGCTCTACCCGGTCAAGGAGACCGAGGAGGAGGCCGAGCTGGAAGGCGCTCCGCCGATGCCAGCCGGCGTGCCGGCCTGACGCCCGCCGAGCACGCAACATCGCCGCCCGGTGCCCCCAGTGCACCGGGCGGCCGATAATTGAGGGGACATGCAGGGGAGTTCCGCGATGGTCGTCAAGCAAGCCGCCGATGTCAGGCTCGTCGTGTTCGCGTGCGAGGCCGGGATGGGCTCCAGCCTGATCGGCGCGAACCAGCTCAAGAAGCGTGTCAAGGATATGGGTCGCGGCGACATCAGGGTCATCCACAGCCCGGTCAACCAGATCCCCGCGGACACGGACATCGTCATCGCCCACGAGGGCCTGGCGGAGCGGGCACGCAAGGCGGCCCCGGGCGCCGTGGTCCTGACATTCCGGAACTTCCTCAACAACACGGCCTCGGATCGCCTCGTTCGGAGCCTCACCACCGGCGAGGAGATCTCCGCGGATGCGGGACAGGCTTCATGACGACAGAGGTCCTGTCGACGTCCGCCGTCGTCGTCGGCGCGACCGCACCGGACCGGACTGCAGCCATAGAGCTCGTCGGCGCGATGCTCGTCGCCGAGGGGTGCGTCACTCCCGAGTACGTCGCCGAGATGCGCGATCGCGAGCAGATCGTGTCCACCTATCTGGGCAACGGCATCGCCCTGCCCCACGGAACGAACGAGGCGCGAAGCGCCGTGCTGCGGACCGGTCTCGCGGTGGCCCAGTTCCCGGACGGGGTGCTGTGGGGCGACGAGCCCGCCCATCTGGTGATCGGCCTCGCGGCAACCTCGGAGGAGCACATCGAGATCCTGTCGCGGCTGGCGACGATCCTCGGTGACGAAGAGCTCTGCCGCAGGCTCGGCAACACGCAGGATGCCGCCGAAATCCATCGGGCGCTGACCTCCGACGAGCCGGGCGCCCCGGCCGGAAACGGCCACCAGCCCCGCGATGACGAGCTCGTCACGCCGGTGACGATCTCGAATCCGGCCGGGCTCCACGCGCGGCCGGCGGCGATGGTCGTCGATCGCCTACGCGCGTTCGAGGCGGAGATCACGATCGAAGCGAACGGCCGGCGGGCCAACGCACGCAGTATCACGGCGCTGCTCGGCCTGGGTGCCGCCGTCGGGGACGACGTCCGCGTCGTGACACGTGGTCCCGAGGCCCATGACGCGGCTGAGGCCGTGGCGGCCATCCTCACCGGAAGGGACGGGACCTGACGTGGCTCGGCTCGACCGCGACGCGCTCCTCAGCGCGATCGTGGCTGCCCTCCAGGCGGCCCCGGACCCGGACGGTCTGGCCGATCTGGTTGCGTCCCAGGGCCGCATCAACGTCGCGGCATCCGGTCCGGAGATCGGGCCCGCGATCAAGCGGTTGGCTCCGCTCCCGGGCTATCGATGGGTCGCGATCAATGGCGGCGACCTCTTCTCGGCGAGCCCGCTGACGATCGGCACGAAGGTCGGGATCATCGATCAGACCGGGCGCGTTCTGAAGGCCGCGGACCTGCCTCGACCGAAGTGATCGACGTCGACGACCGCTACGCTGCCTATCAGGCATTGCCCAAGCGGCCGCCGACAGAGACCCTCGCCTGGAATGTCTACGGCAAGGGGATCGAGGCGGTCGGCCGGGACGGGCTGCCCGAGCCGGTCCCCGTCCCGCCTCCTGCCGCGGAGCAGCTGCTGGTCCGGGTGGACGCCGTGGGCCTGTGCTTCTCCGACGTCAAGCTCATCCGCCTGGGTGGCGAGCATCCAAAGCTCTACGGACGCGATCTCGCCAGCGAGCCGACCCGCCTCGGCCACGAGACGGCCGTGACGGTGATTGAGGTTGGTGATGCGCTCGAAGGCCGGTACCGGCCGGGCCAGCGACTGGCGATCCAGCCCGACATCTATGTCGACGGTCGCAGCACGGCCTACGGGTACACGATTCCGGGCGGATTGATCGGCTACCACGTCATCGGGCCCGAGGTCCTGGCGGCCGACGACGGGGCGTATGTCGTGGAGGTGGACGATCGCCTGGGCTACGCGGAGACGGCCCTGACCGAGCCGTGGGCGTGCGTCGAGGCGGCCTACACCCAGCGCCGCCGGCTTGTTCCGGCGACGGACGGTCGAGCCTGGGTCATCGGACGGCCGGTCGATGACCGAGCCTACCGGCCGGGCGAAGTCCTGAGTGGCGCACGCGAGATCGTCCTCAGCGGGCTGAGCGACGCGGACGTCGCGAAGATTCGGGAGCGGGCCGCCCCCGACACGCGAGTCGATGTCGCCGACGAACGAGATGTCAGCGGACCCTTCGACGACATCATCCTTCTGGGTCCACGATCGGCCGAGGTCGTGTCGCGGGCGGCGGACGCGCTCGCCTACCGGGGCGTCCTGAACCTCGTGGCCGACGAGCCACTCGACGGCCCGGTGGAGCTGGACATCGGCCGGCTTCATTACCACTACACGGCCTTCGTCGGCACGACCGGGCTCGACGTCGCCGCGTCGTACGGGGAGAAACGGAATCGTGCCGAGCTCCTCGCCGGCGGAACCGCGGTGTTCATCGGAGCTGCCGGCCCGATGGGCCAGATGCACCTCGAGCGGGCGCTGCGGATGCCGAACGGTCCGGCCCGGCTCGTCGGCGTCGACCTGGACGCCGACCGGATGGCCGCGGCTCGCGTTCGGCTCCAGCCGATCGCGGCGGCCAACGGGCGGGAGCTCGTGCTGCGCGTCCCCGGCGAAGGCGAAACGCTGGCCTCGATCGTCGCCGCCGAGACTGGCGGACGCGGCGCCGACGACGTCGTGGTGACCGCGCCGAGCCCCGCGGCCGTGATCGACGGGGCCACCGTCATGGCGCCCGACGGGATGCTCGTCCTCTTCGCCGGCCTCCCCGTCGGGACGCGGGCAAGCCTGGACCTGTCGCCTGTCTTCCTGCACGGCGCGCAGTACACCGGAACCTCCGGCTCGCGGATCCTCGACCAGGAACGGGTAGTCGAGAAGACACTCGCCGGCCAGCTGTCGCCGGGTCGTGCCCTCGCTGCGGTCGGCGGAATCGACGCGGCGCGGGACGGCCTCCAGGCGATGATCGACGGCCGCTTTCCCGGCAAGATCGTCATCTTCCCGCAGCTCAGCGGCCTGCCCCTCACCTCGCTCGACGACCTGGCCGCAGCCGATCCCGAGCTGGCCGCCAGCCTCGGCGAGGGTGGGACGTGGACGCGCGAGGCCGAGGCGATCCTGTTCGCGCGCTACTGGACGCCCAACGCCCAGCCGTGATCGTCACGGTCACGCCCAACCCCAGCATCGACCGGACGATCGAGATCGACCGCCTGGAGCGAGGCGGGCTGATCAGGGCTCGAGAGGCGACCTCCGAGGCGGCGGGCAAGGGTCTCAACGTCTCTCGGGCGCTCGCCGGCCAAGGCCTCGAGACGGTCGCCGTCGTGCCGATCGCGACTGAGTCGGCCGCCACGTACCTGGCGCTCCTCGCCGACGCCGTCCCGATCGATGCCGTGCCTGTCGCCGGGGCGGTTCGCGTTAACATCAGCCTGGTCGAACCCGACGGGACGGTAACGAAGGTGAACGAGCCGGGGCCGCGCCTGGGGCATGCGGACGTGGACGCGATCCTGGCGGCGGTGGCCAGGGCAGGGCCCGCCAGCTGGATCGTGGGCTGCGGCTCATTGCCGCCGGGCGCACCGACCGATTTCTACGCTCGGCTGGCCACGCTCGGATCGGCGGACCGGCGCGTGGCCGTCGACTCGAGTGGCGAGGCCCTGGCCGCCGCCGCGCAGGCCGGCGTCGCGCTCGTCAAGCCGAACCTGGCCGAGCTCGAAGCGATCGCCGGCCGAGAGCTGGGCACCCTCGGCGTGGCCATCGACGCGGCGTGCGACCTCGTTGGGCGGGGCGTCGGGGCGGTCCTCCTGAGCCTGGGCCGTGACGGCGCGATCTTCGTCGACGGCGACGGCGCCCTGACCCACGCCGAGGCCGCGATCGAGGATGCCGTCAACACGGTCGGGGCCGGTGACGCCCTCCTCGCCGGGTTCCTGGCGACCGGCGCGGATTCGGCGGCCCTGCCCGAAGCGATCGCCTGGTCCGTCGCCGCCGTGCGCTCCCCGGGCACGCGCATGCGCACGGTTTCCGACGCCGACCGGAGCGAGGTGATCGTCCACGATCGCGTCGACCGCGACCGGGCTACCCGATCGTGACCACCCAGAGCGTGGCGGCACGGCGGGTCGTTCGCGGAACTGCCGGCGCGCCCGGCATCGCTCGCGGGCCGTGGGCACGGTTCGAGCGGGCCGGACCGCCGTCGGGCGGCCGCGTCTCCGCCGAGCTGGCCGAGCTCGAGGTGACCCGGTTGATCGCCGCCGCCGATGGCGTTGCGGCCGCTTCCGAGCGCCTTGCGGAAGACGTCCGGCGGGACGGCCACCAAGCCGAGGCCGACATCTTCTCCGCCCACGCGGCGATCGCCAGGGACCCCGAGCTCATCGACACCGCCGCCGGCCACATCCGGAACGAGTTGGTGGATGGGCCGGCGGCCGTCTTCGCCGCGGCCCAGGCCGTCGCCGAGCTCCTCCACAGCCTGGGCGACGAGTTGCTGCGCGGACGGGCGACCGACGTGCTCGACGTGGGCGATCGGATCGCGCGGCAGCTGGCCGGCCTTCCGCCGATGGGGTTCAGCCTCGCCGCGCCGGCCATCATCGTCGGCGACGATCTGTCGCCATCGGTGACCGCGACCCTGCCCCGCGAGCGCGTCCTGGGGATCGCCCTCGAGGGCTCGTCGCCGACCGCGCACGCGGCGATCCTTGCTCGAGCCTATGGCATCCCGGCCGTCGTAGGGGCGACCGGCCTAATCGCGGCCGTCGCCGAGGCCGGCGCGTCCGTCGAGCTGCTGGTCGATGGCTCGACCGGAGAGATCGTCGTCGCGCCGAACCAATCGGACGGGACCCGGTTCGCGGAGCGGAGCCAGGGCATCGAGCGCGACCGCGAGCGGAATCGTGAGGAGGCGCGGCTCCCGGCCGAGACGATCGACGGCACGGCGATCGCCCTCCTGGCCAACATCGGCTCGCCGGCCGAGGCGGAAGCCGCCGTGGCGCTCGGGGCTCGCGGGGTCGGGCTGTTCCGCACGGAGTTCCTCTTCCTGGAGCGCTCCGATCCACCGCCGGAGGAGGAGCAGGTCGCCGCCTACGCGCAGGTCGCGGAGGCATTCCGGCCGGACCCGGTGACCGTCCGGCTGCTCGACGTCGGCGGCGACAAACCGATCCCCTACCTGTCACTGCCCGCCGAGGACAATCCGTTCCTGGGCGTGCGCGCCCTGCGACTGGCCGAGACGCGGCCGGACCTGTTTCTCACGCAGCTACGGGCGTGCTACCGCGCCGCGACGGCGGGCCGGATCAAGGTCATGGCGCCGATGATCGCCGACGCCGGCGATGCCGCCACCCTCCGCGCGCTGGCCGACCGAGCCCGGGCGGAGTCGGTCGCCGCCGATCGCGCCGTGGGCGAGGTCGACCTGGGAGTGATGCTCGAGATCCCGTCGGCCATCCTGATCGCGGAGACATATTTCGGCGAGATCGCGTTCGCCAGTCTCGGCACGAACGACCTGCTCCAGTACGCGCTGGCCGTCGACCGTGGCAATCCCGCCCTGGAACGCTATCGCGACGCGCTTCACCCGGCCCTGCTCCGGCTCGTCAAGCTGGCGGTTGATGGGGCGGCCCGGTTCGACATCGAGCTCTCGATCTGCGGCGAGATGGCCGGCGACCCGACGGCCGCCCTGGCGTTGGTGGGACTCGGGATCCGCTCGCTCAGCATGGCTGCGAGCAGCCTGCCCGCCGTCCGGAGGGCAGTCCGCGCGAGTTCGCTGGCCGCCCTCGAGGCTGCGGCCGCGGATGGCCTCGCGGCGTCATCGGCCGCCGAGGTTCGATCGCGCTTCCAGAGTCTGGCTGCGCTGGCCGACTGAGCGACGGCCCGGCCCGCGGCACCTGATCCCTGCCGGGCGAGGTAGCGGATTCAGCCGCCGAGTTAGCCCGCCTTCTTCCTGGCCATCTTGGCGCCCTGCTTGCCGAGGGCGGTCCGCGTCGCCTTGGGGAGATGCGCAATCGTTCGCTTCTCCCGGGCCGCTTCCTGCGCCTTCTTGATGTTCCGCCTGGCGGCGGCCTGCTGCTTCTCCGTGGCCAAATCTACCTCCGAGCGTCGGCGTGGGGATGCGTTCAGTCGCGCTTCGTCCGGCCGCCGCGAGGCCCGCGCTTGGTCGATGCCGCCCGCAGCGAGCGCGTGGCCTTATTGATATTCGAATCCTCGGCCACTTCAATGTCGTGCTTCTTCGCGGCGCTCAGGATCTTCTTGCGCGCGCGCTCCTTGGCCGCCTGGCTCTCGAACTCGGTCTGGTTGAAGCGTGCGATCGCGTTTCGAACGTGCGATTCGTCGTTGATCGGAAGGTGCTCGCCGCCCTTTGAATCGACGTACGCGAACTGGGAAGAGCGAAGTTTTTCGCGATCCTTGGTGTCCAGGTCTGCCATCGCTCACCGTCCATTCCCGGTTGGCGCTTCATGGTCATGGGTGTGCGCCGTCCCGTCGTGGTCCTTGCGCTCGTCTTCCTCGGCCCGCCCACCGTGGGCGTGGAGGATCGCGGCATGGTTGTGTTCGTGGACGTGGTAGCTGCTGCGATGCTCGAACTCGCCGAGCGGGCCACCGGTGTGGTGGTGGGTTACGTGGTAGTGGTCATGGGTATGAACGACGCCCGGATGAGAATGCTCGTGCTCGACATCACCGGCGACGCTCTGAGTGATCTGCGCCTGAGTCACCGTCCTGTACCTCCGCGAAGGATTTCGGGGCCGAGGGATTCGGCGGCTGAGGATCTGACGCCGCCTCCCGTCGGACCGCCCATCACCTTGTCACGGAACGAATCGACGGTGCTGCGTTCCGTCACGGACCGCGCATTTCAAGGCTCTTGCGGTTGCATCGCCATGGCGCCGACCGTCACGCTCGCGCAAGCCCTGGCCTCGGCCCGCCGTCTCGCCACGAGCACGTCCGCAGGGCAAGATGGAGGCGTCCACGAGGTTGCCGGAGGCTCGAATGGTCATCGCACGCACCCCTCGGGAACCGATCGCCGATCCGTTCGCGATCCTGCGGTCGTCAGCCCGAGCCAGCCTGCGCCCTGCGGCCGTACCGGATTGGACGAGCCCGATGCTCGCGACGCTGACCGACCGGCGCTTCTCCGATCCGGACTGGCTCTTCGAGCGCAAGCTTGACGGGGAGCGTTGTCTCGCCTTCGCCCGGAAGAACCAGGTGACGCTCAAGTCCCGCAACGGCAACGTCATCAGCGACGCGTACCCCGAGATCGTCGATGCCCTCCAGCGTCAGCGGGCGGGCGAAGGTCTCGTCGCCGACGGCGAAATTGTCGCCTTCGTCGGACGGCAGACGAGCTTCCAGCAGCTTCAACGCCGGATTCACCTGCGTGCGCCCGAGCGAGTCGCCAAGGCGGCGGTCCCGGTCTTCTACTACCTGTTCGATCTGATCCACCTCGATGGCCGCGATCTGACCGACCTCGAGCTGCTCGACCGGAAGCGGCTGCTTCGGAGGGCGTTCCGGTTCGCCGACCCGCTCCGATTCTCCGCCCACCGGGTCGGACAGGGCGAGCGCTTCTACGAGGAGGCCTGCCGGCGTGGCTGGGAGGGGATCATCGCCAAGAACGCGCGGAGCACGTATACCCACGGCCGCTCACGCGACTGGCTCAAGTTCAAGTGCGCATTCGGCCAGGAGTTCGTGATCGGCGGTTTCACCGAGCCCAAGGGCAGCCGGATCGGCTTCGGTGCGCTCCTGGTCGGCTACTACGAGGGTGACCGGCTGCTCTACGCGGGCAAGGTCGGCACCGGCTTCGACACGGCCACTCTGCTCGACCTCCATCGCCGGCTGCGCCAGATCGAGACCGAGGCGTCGCCGTTCGACACGGCCGGAGCCGCCCGGCGCGACGTGGCCGGCGCGACGGTCCACTGGGTCCGGCCACAGCTCGTCGCCCAGATCGGCTTCTCGGAATGGACGGCCGAGGGCAGGCTCCGTCACCCCCGGTACGAAGGGCTGCGGACAGACAAGGACGCACGCGAGGTCGTCAGGGAGCGGCCGGTCACGTGAGCGCCGTCGCCGCCAGCCGCGGAGCATCGATCCGGATCGGCCGCCGGACGATCCGGATCACTCATCCGGACAAGGTCCTGTTCCCCGGGGACGGCGTCACCAAGGGTGAGATGGTCGAGTATTACCGACGGGTCGCGCCGGTCATGGTGCCGTACCTCCGCGGCCGGGCGTTGATGCTCGAGCGACTGCCCGAAGGGCTCCGCGGCCCGGTGTTCTATCAGAAGCAGATCTCGGGGTACTTCCCGACCTGGATCCACCGGACGACCGTCACCAAGGAGGGCGGGACCGTCACGCACGTGGTGTGCGACGACGCGGCGACCCTCGTCTACCTGGCAAACCAGGGCTGCCTCACGCCCCATGTCTGGCTCAGCCGAGCCGACGATCCGGACCGCCCGGATCGGATGATCATCGACCTCGATCCGAGCACCGATGACGTCGCCGACGTCCGCTTCGCCGCCCGGGCGGCGCGCGAGATCCTGACCGAGGCCGGTCTCCAGCCGCATCTCATGGCCACCGGCTCGCGAGGCTTCCACGTCGTCGTACCTATCCGTCGAGCCGAACGCTTCGACGAGGTCCGAACGGTGGCACGCGGCCTGGCCGACGCGCTGGCTCGTCGGGCCCCCGAGCGACTCACCACGGCCGCGCGCAAGGCCGATCGAGGGAGCCGCGTCTATCTCGACGTCCTGCGCAATTCCTACGCCGCGACGGCGGTGCCGCCCTATGCCGTCCGCGCGCGACCTGGCGCCCCGGTGGCGATGCCGCTCGACTGGGACGAGCTCGAATCGACGAAGCCCGATGGCTGGACCATCCGGACGGCGCTCGACCGGCTGGACGGCACGCCCGACCCGTGGCACGGTCTCGCGCGCCGGGCGAGGTCCCTGGTGGCCGCCCGGCAGTGGCTCGACCGCAATCGGAGCGGCTAGGCGCGACCGGCCTCGCCGATCGGGATGCCGGTTTCCCTGCACAACCGCCGGAGCCGGCGCATCTCGAGGGCATCCGGACCCTTGCCGTCGCGGCCGGGCGTCTCGAGGATCGCCGGCAGGTCGCGGAACGCCCGATGGCCGAGCAGGACCGCCAGCCGCTTGCCGATGACGCCCTGGCCGATGTTGGCGTGGACGTCGCGGTTCGAGCCCAGCGGATCGCGCGTGTCATTGATATGGAGCGCCCGTACGCGGCCCAGTCCCAAGCGATCGTCGATCTCCTCGGCGAGCTCGTTCACCGCCGACGGCGCGATGATGTCGATCCCGCTCGACCAGAGGTGGCAGGTGTCCAGGCAGATTCCGAGTCGAGGGTGGCGTTCGAGCCGATCGACGATCGTTGCCAGCTCCTCCACCGATCGCCCGATGGTCCCGCCGCCACCGGCGCTGTTCTCGAGCAGGACCTGCGTCGAGCCCGACGCGCGCCCCAGGGCGGCTTCGATCGGCGCGCGAATGCGTCGGAGCGATGGCGCCAGCGCCGCGTCGCCGTGGGACCCGACGTGGAACACGACGTCGGCATCGATCTGGACGGCCGCGGCGACGGTCGCCAGGAGCGCGTCTGCCGATCTCCGACGCAGCCGGCGGTCGGGGCTCGCGAGGTTGATGAGATAGAGGGCGTGACAGAGGACGTAGCGGACGCCCGCCTCTCGCCGGCGCAATCGGAATCGCTCGATGGCCTCCGGGTCGTGCTCGGTCGGCGCCCATCGGCGCGGGCTCTGGGTAAAGACCTGAACGGCTTCGCCGCCGAGCGCCTCGATCCGGTCGATCGCCCGGTCGAGCCCCCCAGCCGCGGAGACATGAGCGCCGAGGAGCATGGCCGCACCGTACCTGGCGGGCCGGGAGCCCGTCGCAGACGTCCTAGGATGGACGCGACATCAGTTCGGATGTGGGCTCCCGGTGCATCACGCCGTTGATCGCACTGAGGAGCTTTGTGGTGCTTACCGGCTTCGCCACGAATGTTGCGCCACGACGGGTGATCCGCTCGAGATTCAGCGTTTCGGCGGTGTAGCCCGACAAGAGAACGATGCCGACGCCTGGGTAGAGATCGATGACGCGCTCGGCCAGCTCGATACCGGACATGTGCGGCATCACGACATCGGTCACGAGGACGTCGATCGGTTCGCCCCGGCCCCCGATCCGGGCCATCGCTTCGGAGCCATCGGCGACGGCGATGACCTGGAAGCCGGCCCGTTCCAGAACCGTTCTGGTCATATCCCGGACGGCCGCTTCGTCCTCCACTACGAGGATGGTCCCGGCACCCTGTGAAGAGGGCGCCGCTTCGGGACCGAGTGCTTCCAGTGCTTTGGCGTCGACACGCGGGAAGTACAGCTTGAATGTCGAGCCGTGACCGGGCTCCGAGTAGAGCCAGATGTAGCCACTTGCCTGGCGCACGATTCCATAGATGGTCGCCAGCCCCAGGCCCGTGCCCTTTCCGACCTCCTTCGTCGTGTAGAAGGGCTCGAAGACATGCTGGCGGGTTTCGAAGTCCATGCCATGGCCCGTGTCGCTGACGGCCAGCAGCACGTATGACCCGGCGATGACCTCGAAGTGTTCGATGGGGTAGGGCTCGTCGAACACCGCAGTGCCGGTCTCAATCGTCACGGTGCCGCCGTCGGGCATGGCGTCCCGCGCATTGACGACGAGGTTGACGAGGATCTGGTCAAGCTGGCCGGGGTCGGCGCGCAGCTGGCTGGCGGCTGGGTCGAGCTTGACGACCAGCGTCAGATTCTCCCCGATGAGCCGGCGGAGCATCGGTTCGACGGACCTGACGGCTTCGTTGAGATCCAGGACCTTGGGGCTGACGACCTGCTTGCGGCTGAAGGCGAGGAGTTGCTGGGTCAGGGTGGCCGCCCGTTCGGCCGCGTGGCCGATCCCGTCGACGCTCTTCCGCGCGGTCTCGACGTCCAGCCTTGCATGCCGATCCGGTGAGAGGTCCTGAGACAGCAATTCGGCATAGCCGAGGATGGCGAAGAGCATGTTGTTGAAATCATGGGCGATCCCGCCGGCGAGGCGTCCGATTGACTCGAGCTTCTGTGCCTGGACGAGCTGCGTCTCAGCCGCCTTGCGCGCCGTGATGTCGACCACGGTCGCGAAGACCTGCAGGCCGTCCGCGGTCTCGACCGGCGACAGGCTGATCTCGACCGGAAACTCGCGGCCATCCTTGCGACGTCCTGACAGATCGAGCCCGATGCCCATCGGTCGCGCGCCTGGGTGGGCAATGAAGGCGTCCCGATGCGCGACGTGACGCTCGGCGACGCGCCCGGGGAGGAGGATCTCCACCGGCTGGCCGAGGAGCTCGTCAGGGGCGTATCCGAACGTCTTCTCGACCTGCGGGTTGACATATGTGATCTGGGCGGTCCCATCCACCGCCACGATCGCGTTCGGCGACGCCTCGAGCACAGCGCGATAACCGAACGTCTCGGCCCCACCTGACTTCGGCGACTCGACGTGTTCACTCATGCGTGACTCGTGCGAGTCTACGCCGGGCCGCAAGGACGTTTGGCGTCGCTCCTCAGAACGTTGGACTCACGATGCGGCTCCTCCCGCCGGCTGGACCAGAGCCGTTGGTACCGAGATCGCGGTGATTGGGTCACCCTGCCGTGGGTCGACCGCGATGCCTCCGGCTCACATGGACGGCTTGTGGCCCGGGTCCAGGTACTTCTCGGTATCGTCGATGAAGTCGAGCTTGCAGCCCTTGCCGCAGAAGTAGTACGTGACGCCATCGTGCTCGGCGGTCAGACCGGCGCGGACGGCGTCCTCAATGTCGACGGTCATCCCGCAGACCGGGTCGATGGCAGTGCGTTCTCGCTGGTTCATGGTGGTCTCCCTTCAGGCGGATTCGATCAGGCAGGCCGGGCATCGAGGGCGACGGCCGCGGGGGACGGCGAGACGATCCTGGGCGGGAGGAAGCGCCTCAGTCGGAGGGCGTTCGAAACGACAGTCACCGACGACAGCGCCATCGCCGCCGCGGCCAGGATCGGATCGAGCAGGACACCGGTGAATGGATACAGGGCGCCCATCGCGACGGGGATGAGGACGACGTTGTAGGCAAACGCCCAGAACAGGTTCTCCTTGATGTTGCGCATCGTCGAGCGTGACAGCGCGATCGCCGTCACGAGCCCGCGGAGGTCGCCGCTCATCAGGGTCACCGCCGCCGACTCGATGGCGATGTCGGTCCCGGTCCCGATCGCGATGCCGACATCCGCGGAGGCGAGGGCCGGCGCGTCGTTGACGCCGTCGCCGACCATGGCGACGAGACCGCCGTCGGCCTGGAGAGCGCGGACCTGCACGGCCTTGTCGTCGGGACGGACATCGGCGAGCACACGATCGATCCCGGCCTGGGCGGCGATCGCCCGGGCGGTCGTCGGATTGTCGCCGGTCAGCATGATCACCTCGAGGCCCAACCGGCGCAGGTCGGCAACGGCAGCCGTCGAGCCCGACTTGAGCGTGTCGGCGATGGCGATGACCGCCACCGGCCGGCCGTCGACGGCGACGTGGACGGGCGTCTTGCCCTCCGAGGCGAGACGTTCGGCTGCGGCCGCGAGCGAATCGTCGGCCAGGCCAAGGAAGCCCGGGCGACCGAGTGCAACCGTGCGGCCGTCGACGACCGCGCGGACGCCCTGACCGGCGACCGCCTCGAAGCTGTCGGCCTGGGGGATCTCGAGTCGGCCGTCCCTGGCATTGCGGACGATCGCTTCGGCGAGTGGATGCTCCGATCCGCGCTCGGCCGCCGCAACCAGCGCGATCAGCTCATCCTCGGCCGGAGCGTCGACCAGCCGCACGACATCGGTGACCCGCGGCTTGCCCTCGGTGAGCGTACCGGTCTTGTCGAGGACGACGGAGCGAACACTGTGGAGACGCTCGAGTGCCTCGGCGTCCCGAAACAGGATGCCGAGCTCGGCGCCCTTTCCCGTCCCCACGATGATCGAGGTCGGCGTGGCGAGTCCGAGCGCGCACGGACAGGCAATGATCAGGACGGCGATCGCGTTGACGAGCGCGAGGTTGAACGCCGGCGCCGGGCCGAACAGGAGCCAGGCCACGAAGGTGAGCGCCGCCAGGCCGAGCACGATCGGCACGAAGACACCCGTCACGGCGTCGGCGAGACGCTGGATCGGAGCCCGCGAGCCCTGCGCCTCCCGGACGAGCCGGACGATCTGGGCGAGGACGGTATCCGCGCCCACCCGCGTCGCCTCGTAGGTGAACGACCCGGATCCGTTGAGGGTCCCCCCGATGACCTCGTCGCCGGGACTCTTGCCGACCGGCATGCTCTCGCCCGTGATCATGCTCTCGTCGACGGACGAGCGACCCTGCCGCACCAGGCCATCGACGGGGATTCGTTCGCCGGCCCGGACGACGACGAGGTCTCTCCGAACGACCTGATCGATCGGGATGTCGGTTTCCGTCCCCTCTCGGATCACGCGCGCCGTCCGCGGGGCGAGCCCGATCAGCATGCGGATCGCATCCGACGTGTGGCCACGGGCGCGGGCCTCGAGGAAGCGGCCGAGGAGAATGAGCGTGATGATTGCCGCAGCGGTATCGAAATAGAGCGGGAGCTCCCCGCCGCTCGCGACGCCTGCAGCCGTGACGAAGCCTGGAAACGCGATCGCGGCGACGCTGTATCCGTATGCCGCGCTGGTCCCGACGGCAACGAGGGTGTCCATGTCGGCCGTCATGTGGCGGAGCGCCCTGGCGGCACCGCGATAGAACGGCCAGCCGGCGTAGAACTGGACGGGAGTGGCCAGTGCGAGCTGGAACCACGGGTCGGTGAAGAGCGACGGCAGTCCCGGCGCAACCGTCATCCGGGCCAGCCCGAGCAGGATCGGCACCGTGAGGACCGCCGCCACGACGAACCGTCGCCGAGTATTGGCCAGGTACCGATCGGCGTAAGGCTGCGCGGCCTCCTGTCCGTCGGCTTCGATGTGGTCGACGCGCGCGACGTAGCCGGCGGCCTCGACCGCCGCGGCGAGGCGCGGGATGTCGGTGGCCGCGGGATCGAATCGAACCGTCGCCGACTCCGTCGCGAGATTGACGTTGGCGTCCTCGACGCCATCGACCTTCTGCAGGAATCGGGTGATCCGGTTCACGCACGACGCGCAGGTCATCCCCTCGACGGGGAACGACACGATCTGTATCGAAGTGGGTCGCGTGGACATCGGGCCCCCATCTGCATGGTCGGGACGCCAGTCAGTCGGCTGATACTCCCAGGGGGTATTGTCCGGCATTCTCCTGGCCACGTCCAGCCGGGAATGACGACTACACGCGGTCGATCTCGAGGACAGCCGTCGCCTCCAGCTTTCGCCCGCCGAAAGGCGCCGCACGGCCTCGTTGCGAGGTGATGCCGCTGCTGGAGGCCGAGGCTCGGGACGTGGGTCGGTTCCTTGGAACGCCTGCGACCGTCCGCGTGGGTGATGGGCGATAACGAACTCCAGGAAGGCGGTTGCCATTCCAGCGGATTGCCAGCTCAGTCGAGGTGGAAGATCTCCTCGAGGCGCCGGTGGAAGCCGGTCGCAGGATCGATGAGCGGATCGATGAGCTCGGCCATCTCCGACTGCCAGCGGGCGTCAACGGGGTTGGCCGCCATCGACCGGCGGAACGCGGCAAAGTCATCGACCTCGAGGTAGGCGAACAGGTCCGCGTCTCTGAGGAAGATCGAGTAGTTACGGCAGCCCGCGGTCTTGAGCGCTGCAAGCATCTCCGGCCAGACGGCGGCGTGTCGTCGGCGGTATTCGGCTTCCTGACCCGGCAGGATCCGCATCGTGAATCCAACGCGTTCCATCGCGCTCCTTCCGAAATCGAAGAGTCCCGGAAGCGTCGCCTCCGGGACTCTGACCCGTGCTCCCTAGAGGAGTGGGCTAGAAGTTGAACTGGTCGACGTTGGTCGAGTCGAAGCGGAAGGCCGGCCCGAGGATCACGACGCTGTCCTTGCCGATCGTGTAGGGCTTGTCGCCGTTGAGACCCTTCACCGTGAAGGTCTCGCCCTCCTTGCCGGTGATCTCGCCGCTGACGAGCTTGGCCGCGACCTGATAGGAGAGGTAGCCCAGGTCGGGGACGCTCCACAACCCGAAGACCGGAGAGGTGCCGTCCTTGACGAATGGCTTCATATCATTCGGGAAGCCGAGTCCGGTCACATTGACCGTTGCCGACTTTCCGGCCTGCTTGACGACCTGGGCCGCCGCGAGGATGCCGACCGTCGTGGGTGCGACGATGACCTTGAGATTGGGGTACTTGGTGAGCAGGGCCTGTGCCTGCGTGGTGCTCTTGGTGGCGTCGTCATCGCCGTAGACGGTGTCGACGAGCTTGAGGCCCTTGTATTTGTCGGTGGCCAGCGTCGTCTTCATCAGCGCGATCCACTCGTTCTGGTTGGTCGCCGTTGCGGCCGCGGACAGGATCGCGATGTCGCCGGTGCAATTCGGGGCGAGCTCACAGGCCCAATCGGCGAGATTCACGCCGACGCCGCTGAAGTCGACCTGGTTGACGAAGACGTTGTAGGCGCCGACCGCCGGGCTCGAGTCGAAGCCGACGACCTTGATCCCTTGCGCCATGGCCGCCTTGAGGGCCGGAGCGACCTCATCCTTGCCGTCGGCCGAGATGATGATCGCGTTGACCTTCTGGGTGGTGAGGTCGGTGATGAACGGGATCTGCAGATCCGCCTTGGCCTCGTTCGGGCCGACCTGGATCACCGCGCTGCCGGTTTCAGCGGCCCCCTTGTCCACGCCGGTCTTCGCCGCGGCGAAGTACTGGTTGACGATGTCCTTCGGCAGGTAGCCGACGGTGATCTTTCCGGCGGCACCCGACGGAGCGGTCGACGCTCCTGCAGGGCTCGGCGTCGAGCCGGTCGAGCACGCCGCGAACATCACGGTCGCGATAGTTGCGAGGGCGATGGCTCGCCCCATCGATCTGAGCTTCAAATCCGTTCCTCCTCTGCCTTATGGGAGAGCTCGCTCACCGTGGGGGACCGAGTCGGCCGGCGGAGGCCGACCTCCGCGGACTCGATCGACAGCCGACTTGGCCTGGTGAGCAAAGGTGGGGATGACGACCGAGAGGATCAGCAGCAGCCCGAGGGCGATGCTCTGGACCTCCACGGTCACGCTGGCGAGGCGGAGGGCGTTCTGCATGACCGCCACCGAGAGGACGGCGAGAACGACGCCCGGGATCGTCCCCGAGCCGCCGAAGATATTGACCCCGCCGAGGAGGACCACGGTCACGACCGTCAAGGTCATGCCGGCTCCCGCATCGGCGCGGGCGCTCGAGAGGCGCGACGTCAGGATGATTCCGGCCAGGGCGGCGATCAGCCCGGACAGGACGAACAGGCTGACCCGGATCCGGGTGACCCGCACGCCGGAAAAGCGTGCCGCGCCCGTGTTCTTGCCGATGGCATAGATGTGGCGGCCGATCCACGTCCGGTGGAGGACGATTCCCAGTAGCAGGGCAAGCCCGATGAAGATGACGAACGGCCAGGGGATCAGCGTCCCCGCGACGTGGCCGAACCCGAGTTGAGTGAACGCGGGCGGGAAGTCGCTGACCCCGCGCGGTCCAAGCACGATCAGTGCAAGGCCGCGGAAGAGGGCAAGCGTGCCAAGTGTCACGACGAGCGATGGCAGGCCAAAGCGGGCCACGAGCAGGCCATTCATGAGGCCCCCGAGCGCCCCAACGGCGAGCACGATCGGAATCCCGGCCTCGAGCGGCACGCCGGCCGCCCACAGGAAGCCGAGGATCGCGCTGGCGAGGCCGGCCATCGACTCGACGGACAGGTCGATCTCCCCGGCGACGATGATCAGAGTCATCGCCAGCGCCATGATCGCAACCTCCATCAGGGCGGCGATGAGGTTGGAGAAATTGCCCAGGGTAAGGAAGAACGGCGAGAGCGACGTGCCGAGCACCACGAGCCCGGCGAGCGCAACGACGAGCAGGGTCTCCCAGCGCGCGACGAGACGCGTCCATGCCGGCTGGCCCTTGACCGGAGCCACGACGGCGCTCACCGCGAGCCACTTCGCATGTTGGCCCGCTTGAGGCGTCGCAGGATGAAGGCATCCGCGGTGACGGCGACGAGGATGACCACGCCGTAGATGGCCTGAAGCCAGAACTGGGACAGACCCACGAGGATGAGCGCGTTCGCGATGAATCCCAAAAACAGGGCGCCGAGCGCCGCCCCGGCGAGCGTTCCCGAGCCACCGAAGATGTTGACGCCGCCGACGACAACAGCCGCCACGACTGCCAGGACGACGCCCGTCGCCGATGTCCCGTTGATGGTCCCGAACTCCATGACCCATAGCACTCCGGCCGCGCCGGCGAGCAACCCGCACAGCGAGAACGCCGTGAACACGACCATTCGAGACGGGATGCCGAGGATGGCGGCGGCTTCTGGGTTGCTCCCGACCGCGTAGAGCTGCCGGCCGAACCGGGTGGAGCGGAGGATCACGGATCCGATCGCCACGACGACCACGGCGACGAGAACGAAGTAGGGGATCCCGAAGAAGGTGTCGCGCGCCGCATCGGTGAAGCCTTCCGGGAGGCCCGCCAGCGGGACCTGGTGACTGCCGGCGATCAGGTAGTCCACACCGCGGAAGATGCTCAACGTTCCCAGCGTCGCCACGATCGCCGGAACCCTGAACAGGGTCACGATGAGTCCATTGATCATCCCCAGGACGAGTCCGAGTCCGAGCCCCAGGACGATCGCGCCAGCCGCGTCGAGCGCGTGCAACTCCAGGACGCGCGCAACGCCATACGCCACCAGCCCGATCGTCGCCTCGACCGAGAGGTCGACGTTCCTGGTGATGACAACGAGCGCCTCGCCCACGGCGGCGACGGCAATGACCGAGGCCAGTACCGCGACCTGGCTGATGTTGGCGACCGTCAGGAACTGGGGCGCCGCGAGCGTCACGAGTCCGCCAAGGAGGATCAAGATCCCGACGAGGCTCAGCTCGCGTTGTCGTGCGAGCGTCGACAGCCACTGGCCCCGAGGCCGTGCCACGGGCACCGCCGCCGTCATGCCGGACTCCCGTCGGCGCGGTCGAGGTGGGCGCTCCCGGTGGCGGCGAACATCACCCGCTCCTCGGTGGCGCGATCGCGTGGGATCTCGGCGGTGACCCGCCCCTCGTGAAGCACGACGATCCGATCCGACATCGCGAGGACTTCCGGCAGGTCGCTCGAGATGAGAACGATCCCGAGCCCCGACGCCGCCAGCTCGGAGATGATCCGGTGGACCTCGACCTTGGCGCCGATGTCGATGCCGCGCGTCGGCTCGTCGAGGATGAGAATCCTGGGCCCGGAGGCCAGCCACTTGGCCAGAACGACCTTCTGCTGGTTGCCGCCAGACAGGGCGCCCACCAGCTGATCGACCCCGGTCATCCGGACGTTGAACTGCTCGGTGTAGTCGTGGGCGACCTTGCGCTCCGTCGACGCGCGGACGAAGAACCGTGGGAACAGGCGGGGCAGAATCGGGAGCGTCACGTTCTGGGCGATCGTAAAGTCGAGGACGAGGCCCTCCTGGTGGCGGTCCTCCGGCAGGTAGGCGATCCCGGCGTGCATCGCCGCCGATGGGCTCGCGAAGTCAACCGGCACGCCGCCGAGCCGGATCTCGCCGCCGTCTCGCTGATCGATGCCGAACAGGACTCGGGCGACCTCCGTGCGGCCGGCGCCGACCAGGCCAGCGAGCCCGACGATCTCGCCGGCGCAGACGGAAAACCCGACGTCGCGGAACACTCCTTCCTTGGTCAGGCCCTCGACCTCGAGGAGTACGTCGCCGACCGGCGTCTCGACCTTCGGGAAGAGCTCGACCGTCCGACCGACCATGTGCCGAACGAGGTCCGCCGTCGTCAGCTCGCTGGTTGCCGTGGTGATGACGTGCCGGCCGTCACGAAAGACGGTGGCTCGGTCGCACAGGTCGAAGACCTCGTCGAGCCGGTGGCTCACGAACAGGATCGATACACCCCGATCGCGCAGCCGCCGCACGATCGCAAACAGCCGCTCGACCTCGTGGGCCGACAGCGACGCGGTCGGCTCGTCCAGGATGAGGACGCGCGCTTCGACCGAGAGCGACTTGGCGATCTCGATGAGCTGCTGGTCGGCCATCGAAAGGCCCCTGACCGGCGCGCCGACGTCGAACTGGACGTCGAGCTCCCCGAAGAGTGCCTGGGCGGCCCGGCGCGTCCCGCCCCAGTCGATCGTCCCAAGGCGACCCGACGGGGCGTGCCCGATGAAGACGTTCTCGGCGACGGTCAGGTCCGGAAAGAGTCGCGGTTCCTGGTGGACGACAGCGATCCCGAGCGCGCGAGCGTGAGCGGGGCCGTGGATCTGCGTCGCTTCCCCGTCGAGCCAGATCGTGCCGCTGTCCGGCTGATGGACGCCAGCGAGGATCTTCACCAGCGTGCTCTTCCCGGCGCCGTTCTCGCCGACGAGTGCGTGGATTTCGCCGGGGAGGAGATCGAGCGAGACGTCGTCGAGGGCCTGCGTCGCGGCGAACCGTTTCGATATCCCGCGCATCTCGGCACGGGGCTGCATCGCGACGCCCTGGACTGCGGTCACCGCGAGGACCTCGTCACATCCGTGCTGTCTTTCGTATCGGGCGTGCCCTGGTCGGCTCCGATGAGGCGGACCTCGACGCCTCGACCCTCGAGGGTGCGGACCATCGCCTCGGGTGCGCCCTCGTCGGTCAGCACCGTGCTGATCTGGTCGGTCGGGCAGAAGGTGGCGAAGGCCGCCCGTTCCCACTTCGTGTGGTCGACGATCGCGATGACCTCGCTGGCGGCCGCCACCATCGATCGCTTGATCTGTGCCTCTTCGTCCGTGGCATCGGCCAGCCCGGACCCGATCGTGAAACCAGCAGCGCCCAGGAAGGCCTTCTGGACGTTGATTCGGCTGAACAGGCCGTCGCCGAGCTGGCCAACGACCGATAGCGCCTCCCAGCGCACACGCCCGCCGAGCATCAGCACCACGATCCCGGGGTGGCCGGCCAGCTCCGACGCGATCCGGAGGCCGTTTGTCAGGATGGTCAGCTGGCTCCAGCCCCCGCGAACCTTGAGGTGACGAGCCACCGACAGGGCGGTCGTGCTCGCGTCGAGGACGATGCTCTCGCCGTCCTGGACGAGGGCTGCGCCCGCCGCGCCGATCCATTGCTTCTCGTCCGCCTGGAGCCGCTCGCGAATCTCGAACGAGAGCTCTGGCCGGCTGCGGTCGATGGCGATCGCCCCGCCGTGCGTCCGGGTGAGGCGGCGCATCGACTCGAGGGCGAGGAGATCCTTCCGGATCGTGACGGCCGAGACGTGGAACTGGACCGCCAGATCGCTCACTCGCGCACGTCCGTGCTCCTCGACGATCCGGGCGATGTGCTCCTGTCGCTCACGAGCGAAGACGTCGCCGGGGGAGGCGCTGGATGGAACGGTCACGCGTCTCCTCTTGTCCGACTGGCCTGCGGTCATCCCGACTTTCGATTGATTGCCGACCGCACAGTAGACTCCCCTAGAACGCAATGTCAAGAAAGCAATTGAAAGCACCAGAAGGATGTGGCAGGCTACGCGTCGTGGTCGGAGAAATCCAGGACACCCGCCCGCCTGGTGATGGAGGCAGACGTGACCAGCGACCCCGCCGTCGTCGCAGCGCTGAGAGATCAGCGGATCGAATTGCCCTCGTGGGCCTTCGGAAACTCCGGGACGCGCTTCAAGGTCTTCGCCCAGAAGGGCGTGCCGCGGACGCCGTATGAGAAGGTCGCCGACGCCGCCGAGGTCCACCGGTTCACCGGCGTGGCACCCACCGTCGCGCTCCATATCCCGTGGGACAAGGTCGAGGACTACGCCGACCTGGCCCGTCACGCAACGGACGCCGGCGTCAGTCTCGGGACGATCAACTCCAACGTCTTCCAAGACGACGACTACATGCTGGGCAGCGTCTGCAATCCAGATGCTCGCGTCAGGCGGAAGGCACTCGACCACCTGCTCGCGTGCGTTGACGTCATGGATGCGACCGGCTCTCGGGATCTGAAGCTGTGGTTCTCGGACGGGACGAACTATCCCGGCCAGGACGACATCCGGACCCGGCAAGACCGGCTCGCCGAGGCGCTCGCCGCGGTCCATTCGCGGCTCGGGCATGACCAGCGCATGCTTCTCGAGTACAAGCTCTTCGAGCCGTCGTTCTACACGATGGACGTTCCCGACTGGGGGACCGCCTATATCCAGTCCGTCGCCGCCGGTCCGAAGGCCAAGGTCGTCGTCGACACCGGCCACCACGCGCCGGGCACCAACATCGAGTTCATCGTGGCGTCGCTGCTTCGCGCCGATCGCCTGGGCGGGTTCGACTTCAACTCCCGGTTCTACGCCGACGATGACCTCATGGTCGGGTCCGCGGACCCCTTCCAGCTCTTCCGGATCATGCACGAGGTCGTCCGCGTGGGCGGCCTGAGCCAGGATGCCGGCGTGGCTTTCATGCTCGACCAGTGCCACAACATCGAGCCGAAGATTCCCGGCCAGATCCGGTCCGTGATGAACGTCCAGGAGGCCACCGCCAAGGCCCTCCTGGTCGACGCCGACGCCCTCGCAGATGCGCAGCAGGGCGGTGACGTCCTCCGCGCCAACGCCGTCCTTATGGATGCCTACAACAGCGATGTCCGTCCGCTCCTCGCCGAGGTGCGCACGGGACTCGGTCTCGATCCCGATCCGATCGAGGCGTATGCCAGATCCGGCTACGGCGACCGGATCGTAGCGGAGCGTGTCGGCGGGCAGCAGGCTGGATGGGGCGCATGAGCGTCGAGCCACGCGCCGTGCCCGCGGAGTCGCGAGGGACCTCGACGACCCCCAGGACGAACCCGACCGTCGCGGCGCTCCTGGAACGCTCGAACCGGCTCGGGTCGGACCCGCGGAACACGAACTACGCCGGGGGAAATACCTCCGCCAAGGGGACCGCGATCGATCCGGCGACGGGAACGGACATCGAGTTACTGTGGGTCAAGGGCTCCGGCGGAGACCTCGGCACGCTTGACGAGGCTGGCCTTGCCGTTCTCCGGCTCGACCGTCTGCGGGCGCTCGTCGACGTCTATCCGGGCGTCGATCGTGAAGACGAGATGGTCGCGGCGTTTGACTACTGCCTCCACGGCCGTGGGGGGGCGGCGCCGTCGATCGACACCGCGATGCACGGGCTCATCGAGGCCGGCCACGTCGACCACCTCCACCCGGATTCGGGAATCGCGCTGGCGACCGCGGCCGACGGCGAAGCCCTCACACGTCGCTGTTTCGGCGACCGTGTGGCCTGGGTGGACTGGCGACGTCCCGGGTTCCAGCTCGGTCTGGACATGGCCGCCGTCCGTCGCGACCATCCCGACGCGATCGGCGCGATCCTCGGGGGGCACGGGATCACGGCCTGGGGCGATACATCCGAGGAATGCGAGGCGCGATCGCTCGAGATCATCCGGACCGCAGAGCAGTTCATCGTGGACAACGGACGGCCGGAGCCGTTCGGGCCACTGACGGCCGGCTTCGAGGCCCTCCCCGAGCCCGAGCGCCACGCGCGGGCCGCAGCGTTGCTGCCCCTGGTGCGCGGGCTCGCCTCGACTGACCGCCCCATGGTCGGCCACTACACCGACAGCGAGGTGGTCCTCGCCTTCCTCGCGCGGGCCGAACACCCGCGTCTCGCGGCGCTGGGGACGTCGTGTCCCGATCACTTCCTCCGGACGAAGGTCCGGCCGATGGTCCTGGACCTGCCGGCGACCGCCGACCTGGCCGAGGTGTTCGCGCGCATCCGGGAGCTCCACGGGACCTATCGCGCGGACTACCGTGCCTACTACGAGCGCCATGCCACGGCCGAGAGCCCGCCCATGCGCGGGGCGGATCCGGCGATCGTCCTCGTCCCGGGCGTCGGGATGTTCTCGTTCGGTGCCAACAAGCAGACGGCCCGGGTTGCTGGCGAGTTCTACGTCAACGCGATCAACGTGATGCGCGGCGCCGAGTCGCTGTCCACGTACGCCCCGATCGCCGAATCGGAGAAGTTCCGAATCGAGTACTGGGCCCTCGAGGAGGCCAAGCTGGCGAGAATGCCGGCGCCCAGGCCGCTGGCCGGCAGGGTCGCGTTCGTGACCGGTGGCGGATCGGGGATCGGCAAGGCAATCGCCCATCGTCTGGCAGCGGAGGGGGCCTGCGTCGTGGTCGCCGACATCGATCCCGAGAGCGCGGAGGCCGTGGCGCGAGAGCTCGGCGGGACGGACACGGCGATCAGCACGACGACGGATGTGACCGACGAGTCGCAGGTGGCGGCCGCGTTCCGGCGGGCGGTGGTCGCGTTCGGCGGCGTGGACCTGGTCGTCAACAACGCCGGCCTGTCGATCTCCAGGCCACTCCTCGAGACCACCGTGCGCGACTGGGACCTCCAGCACGATGTGATGGCCCGCGGCTCGTTCCTCGTGTCCCGTGAGGCGGCCCGTATCCTGATCGATCAGGCAATGGGCGGAGACCTGGTCTACATCGTCAGCAAGAACGCGCTTTTCGCCGGGCCCAATAATGTGGCCTACGGCGCATCGAAGGCGGACCAGGCCCACCAGGTCCGGTTGCTCGCCGCAGAGTTGGGCGAGTACGGGATCCGGGTGAACGGCGTGAATCCCGATGGGGTCGTGCGCGGTTCGGGGATCTTCGCCAAGGGCTGGGGGGCAGACCGGGCCCGGACCTACGGGATCCCCGAGAACAAGCTGGGAGAGTTCTACGCCCAGCGGACCCTGCTCAAGCGCGAGGTCCTGCCCGAGCACGTGGCCGCGGCCGTCTTCGCGTTGACTGGCGGCGATCTCAGTCAGACCACGGGTCTCCACATCCCCGTCGACGCGGGTGTCGCGGCCGCCTTCCTCCGGTGACCGGCCGGCTCGTCGCCGCCGTCGACCTCGGCGCGTCGAGCGGCCGGGTCATGGTCGGCCGGGTCGGTCCCAACGATCTCGAGCTCACCGAGGTGCACCGGTTTCCTAACGACCCGGTCCGGCTTCCCGACGGGCTCCATTGGGACATCCTGCGGCTCTACCGCGAGGTCCTCGCCGGACTGCGAGAGGCGACCCGCGCGGCGGACGGCCTCATGAGCATCGGGATCGACTCGTGGGCGGTGGACTACGGGCTGCTCGACGAGGCCGGATCACTGCTCGGCGATCCGTATCACTACCGCGACGGGCGGACCGCTGGCGCCGTGGGCGCTGTCCACGAGATCATCGAGCCGGCCGATCTCTACGCTCGGACCGGACTCCAGTTCCTGCCGTTCAACACGATCTACCAGCTCGCTGCGGCCCGCGGCTCGGCGGCGTTCGAGGCCGCCCGGACGATGCTGCTCATCCCGGACCTGTTGGGCTACTGGCTCTCGGGCATGCGCGTCGCGGAGATCACGAACGCGTCGACTACAGGCCTCCTGGATGTTCATCGGCGGACGTGGGACCTGGAGCTGATCAAGTCGCTCGCGATCCCGCCGTCCCTCTTTGCGCCGCTTGGGGCGCCCGGTGACGTGATCGGACCTCTGCGGGAAGACACTCGTCGCGAGATCGGCGCGTCGGCGGACACGCTGCAGACCCTGGTCGGCTCGCACGACACGGCATCCGCGGTCGTCGGCGTGCCCGCCGGCGATGCATCTTTCGCGTACATCGCATGCGGCACCTGGTCGCTGGTCGGCCTCGAGCTCGACCACCCGGTCCTGACCGAGGAGAGTCGCAAGGCGAACTTCACGAACGAGGGTGGCGTCGACGAACGGGTGCGGTACCTACGCAACGTCATGGGGCTGTGGCTCCTCCAGGAGTCGCTCCGGACGTGGGAGCTCGAAGGCACCCCGGAGCACCTGCCGAGCCTGTTGATCGCCGCAGGCGAGCTTCCGCTGGGCGGACCGATCCTCGACCCGGATGATCCGTCCTTCCTGCCGCCGGGCGACATGCCGGCCCGGATCGCTGCGGCGTGTGAGCGACGGGGAGTGCCCGCGCCCAGCACGCGGGCTGGACTCGTGCGGGTCGTCCTCGACAGCCTCGCCGCCGCCTATGGCGGTGCCGTCCGGGACGCGGAGCGCCTGTCCGGCCAGTCCGCGCAGGTCGTCCACCTGGTGGGCGGAGGGGCTCGCAACACGCTCCTCTGCCAGCTAACGGCGGACGCCTGCGAACTCCCCGTGCTGGCGGGTCCCGTCGAGGCGACGGCGCTGGGCAATGTCCTGATCCAGGCCCGCGCTCGTGGGCTTCTGGCCGGCGACCTGGAGGCGCTCCGTGCGCTGGTGCGCGGCACTCAGGACATCCGGCGTTACAAGCCGCGGACGTCGGTCGCTCGGCACCAGTCCTGACTCTTCAAGCGTGGCCTGCCCGCCGCCGCTCACTCCGGCGCGGCCCGGTCCTCGATCTCCCAGGCATGGTCCAGCAGGTGCCACGCCGACCGCCGGACGTAGTAGCGCGGCAGCCACGGCGACTTCGTGTTGCGCGGGTTGTCGATCTCGTCGCCGCGCACCCGGGCCGTCAGGACCTCGCGCTGCCGCTCCCGGAGCGTCGAGATCGCCGCGACGGCGGCGGCCGGCCGCCGGGGTGCCCTGGCTCCGAGCTGGCCGATGTACGCCTCTTCGGCCCCGAGGACGTGGTCGAGGATCTTCTCGAGGTCTCGGCCGCCGCCGCGCGGGCCCTTGCGAAGCTCGACTCCTCGGGCAGCGGCGCGCGCCTTCTCGTATGCCTCCCACGCCCCGTCGAGGATCGCCAGGAGCCGGGCGAGCTCGGCCTCGTCGATCCGGCGATCGTCCGATCTCGCCGGCAGGTACGGAATGCCGAAGTCGGTGTTCGCGTTCCCCTTCAGGCGTTCGACGACGTGCAGCTCCAACGCATCGCCCGGGGTGCGGAAGGCAGGCCTGACCGAGGCGACCGCCTTCCCGTAGCGCGACCCGTATGCGGCCAGGGCATCGAGCGCGTCTTCCTCTGATCGAGCGCCGCGGCTCCACCCTGGCCAGTCCAGCGCGCTGGCGAAGACCTTCTTGTCGCCGGTCTCGACGTAGACATCGATCGTCCGGTCGGCCACGGCTACGGGATCAGGCGATAGAAACGAAGCGTGTCCAGCTCTGGCTCGTCGAGTCGGTCCACCGTCGCGAAGCCTGCTTCGGACGCGTACCGGCGCATCGTTTCGGCGCGGATCACGGTTCCGGTCGCCGCCGTGGGACGCTCTGTCATCGCGGCCGGCAGACAGGTCAGGATGCTGAAGCCGTAGTGCATGCGCTCGATCTCGCCGGCTGGCGCGGCGAACGACTCCTCAGTTCTCTCGTCGACGACGAGGGCGACGCCATCCGGGCGCAGCATCCTTCGCACCGCCGACAGCACCTCGACGGGCCGCGCCAGATCGTGGACGGCCTCGATGATCACCGCCAGGTCGTATTGGCCGGCTGCCAGCGGGTCGGCCGCGTCGCGGACGGCGAAGGTCACCCGATCGTCGACGCCGGCGGCCAGCGCGTTCTCTTGTGCGAGCTCGATCGACGACTCGTCGAGGTCGAACCCATCGACGCGAGCCTTGGGGTAGGCGCGGGCGATCGCGATGGCCGCCCAGCCCACGCCGCAGGCGACGTCTGCCACGCGGACCGGTGGGTCGGCCACCAGGCGATCGTGCACGGTCGGTATCGCCGGCAGCAGCTCGCACCCGAACGAGTTGACGAGCCACGGACGGTTCAAGTCGCCCTGGGCCTCGATCATGTCCGGGCCAAATGCGGACCACGCCACGCCATCGCCAGCGCGGTACGCCTCCATCAGCTGGGGCAGGACCTTCGCACATGCCACGATCGAGCGGGCCAGCGGAGCGATCGAGTGCGGACTGTCAGGATCGAGCAGCGCCTCGCCGTATGCCTCGGGCAGTCTGAATCGCCGGTCTTCGGGCGCGGCCGCGACGTTATCAACGTCGAGAATGTCGCTCGCGGCCTGCTGCTCGAGCCACTCCCGCGCGTATCGTGGGTCGATCCCGGCATGGCTGCCGAGTTCGGCGGGTGTCAACGGCCCGCCCTCGCGGAGAGCTCGATACAGCCCGAGGCGATCGCCGAGATAGACGGACAGGATCTCGAGAGTGCCGAGACCCGCCACGGACAGCCTGGCGGCGAGCGCGGCCGCGGTCCTTTCGGTCGCAGTCACGGCTGCCTGGCTCATGGCGCGTCTCCATCGGCGCCGACACCACGGCTCTTCCGCGATGTGCCGGAGGGTCGATGATCCTCTGACCGGACCGCTCGGGTCAATGCGAGTCGACGAGCTGGCGGCTGCTGGCCGGAGGCCGGGCTGAGCCCGACCACGCGATCGATCACGCAGCCGAAGCTTCGGTCTCCACCTGCTCTGCGGCCGCGATCATCACCGACGAGACGATCCCATATGCACCGGCCCAGGCGGCTCTCGCGGCCGGCGTGAATGCCTCACCCAGGCCCTGCTCGAGCGTCCACAGCAGGGCGCCCCCGACAGTCCCGTAGTCGTCGGGCTGGACACCGTAGGCGACATGCCGGCGGCCCAGGGCCTCCACGGCGGGGACGACGACGGACAGATCGTCGAGGCTCTTCACAACGATCGCCAGGGTCTGCATGAGCATCCGGCCCTGACGCCTCATGTCGGTCTCGGCGAAGAGGGCCGCCAGCTTCGGGTCGAGCTCGAACAGGCGAGCGTAGAAGAGATCGGAGGCCACGTCCGCGATGGGCTCCACGGCGGCCCAATTGGATCGGATGAGTTGCTTCTCGGCTGGGGTCACTGTTGGTCCTCGATGGCGACAGGTTGGCAGGCGGCCATGGTCGAGGTGCAGTCGCCGGTGTCACACTGGACGAATGTCGACGCGGGCGCGGCCGTTTGACGCGAATCTCGCCCGCGTGGCCCGAAGCCTCGGACCGGGATGAGGGCGTTCGTCGTCAGCAGACCGCGGGCCGGGGCCGTCGAGGACGTGGAGGCGCCGACCCCGCAGCCGGGCCAGGTCGTCGTCGACGTCGACCGGGTCGGCCTGTGCGGCACGGACGTCGAGTACTTCACCGGCGAGATGGCGTACCTCCAGCAGGGCCACGCCCGTTACCCGATCCGGCTGGGACACGAGTGGTGCGGGACGGTCTCGGCCGTGGGCGCTGGCGTGGACGCCGGCTGGATCGGCCGCCGGACCGCTGGCGACACGATGCTCGGCTGCGGGCGCTGCCACCGCTGCCTGAGCGGCCGGCAGCACCTGTGCGAGGAGCGATTCGAGGTCGGCATCCGCCGCGGCTGGCCGGGAGCGCTCGCAGAACAGCTGGTCATGCCGGTCAGCGCCCTGCATCAGCTGCCCGACGCGATCGACACGGTGGCCGGCGCCATGGTCGAGCCCGGCGCGAACGCCCTGCGTGCGGTCCAGGCCGCCGCCCTCTCGCAAGGCGATCGCGTCCTCATCCTGGGTGCTGGCGCGATCGGCCAGCTCGGCGCGCTCTTCGCCCTGGCCCAGGGGGCAGAGGTTCACCTCATGGGCCGGTCGCGACGATCCGTCGACTTCGCCCGCGGCCTCGGTCTCCACGGCGTGTGGGGCTTCGATGACCTTCCGTCGCGGTCGTTCGACGCCGTCATCGACGCCACGAATGACGCAACGATGCCCGCGCTGGCCCTCGACCTCGTCGAGCCCGGCAAGCGGGTCGTCTACATCGGCCTGTCCGGAGCCTCGAGCTCGATCGACACGCGAACGATCGTGCTCAAGGATGTCACGGCGGTCGGGATCCTCGGCGGGTCGGGCGGGCTCGACGGAGCGATCGAGCTGTACGCCTCCGGTGCGGTGGATCCGCGGCCGCTCGTCGCCGCCACCGTCGGACTCGAGGAGGTCGGCGCGGTGCTCGGTGGATGGCGCCCCGAGGGCTCGGGTTCCGGACCCAAGATCCACGTCGACCCGCGCCGCTGACGGCGGCCACGCGACCCGAGCCTGTGTTCTCCCGCACGAGAACGTAGCTGATACGCTCACGCGTGGAGGTGAGGCGTCCCCTTCGGGTAGGGGTCGGGGGTGCAGGAGGATCTGCCATGAACGGTGACTTCTTCTCGGCAGTCGCTGAGCCGGTTCCGTTCGGCGGGCTCGAGTCGACAGATCCGCTCTCGTTCAAGGTCTACCAGCCCGATCGCCTCGTTCTCGGCAAACCGGTGAAGGATCACCTCCGGATCGCGGTGTGCCTGTGGCACTCGTTCAACTGGCCCGGCTCGGACGTCTTCGGCGTGGGCACGTTCGACCGACCGTGGCTCGATCCCCGGCTCGATCCGATGATCGCGGCTCGGGCCAGGGTGGAGGCCGCCTTCGAGTTCCTCGCCAAGCTCGGCGTCCCCTTCTTCTGCTTCCACGATCGGGATGTCGCCCCGGAGGGCCGGACCTTCGCCGAGACGAAGGCAAACCTCGACGCGATCGTGGAGGAAATCGAGCGCCACATGAGGCGGACGGGTGTGGGGCTGCTGTGGGGCACCGCCAACCTGTTCAGCCACCCGCGGTACGCCGCCGGCGCCGCGACCAACCCTGACCCGGAGGTCTTCGCCTACGCGGCGGCCCAGGTGAAGGCGATGCTCGAGGCGACCCACCGCCTCAACGGTGCCAACTACGTGCTGTGGGGTGGCCGAGAGGGCTATGAGACGCTGCTCAACACCGATCTCGCCCGCGAGGAGGCGCAACTGGCCCGGTTCCTGGCCATGGTCGCCGAGCACAAGCACCGCATCGGCTTTCGGGGCGCGCTGCTGATCGAGCCCAAGCCGCAGGAGCCGACCAAGCACCAGTACGACTACGACGCCGCGACCGTCCATGGCTTCCTCGTCCGCCACGATCTCGCCGGCGAGTACCGCCTGAATCTCGAGGCCAACCACGCGACCCTCGCCGGCCACAGCTTCCACCACGAGGTCGCGTATGCGCTGAGCCACGGAATCTTCGGCAGCATCGACGCCAACCGGGGCGACTACCAGAACGGCTGGGACACCGACCAGTTCCCAAACTCGGTCGAGGAGCTGTCGCTGGCCGTCTACGAGATCGTCCGCGCCGGCGGGTTCACGACCGGTGGCTTCAACTTCGACACCAAGCTCCGCCGCCAGAGCATGGACCGGACGGACCTGTTCCATGCGCACATCGGCGGGATCGATACGCTGGCCCGGGCGCTCCTCGTCGCCGCCGCGATGATCGAGCGATCGACCCTCGAGCGGCTGCGCGCGGAACGATATGAGGGCTGGGCCGGTCCGCTCGGTCGGAAGATCCTGGCCGGCGAGGTCCCGTTGGAGGTCCTCGCCGGACGCGTCGCCGCCGGCGAGATCGATCCACAGCCGGTGTCGGGACGCCAGGAGCTCCTGGAGAACCTCGTGAACCAGGAGATCTGGACAGCCGGCCAGGAAGCGCGCGTCGAGAACGCCGCTCGACCCTGATCCTGTGGCCTTCGTCCTTGGCATCGATGTCTCGACGACGGCGACCAAGGCGACCGTCGTCGACGCGGAGGGTGTCGTCCGCTCGGTCGGGACATCCGAGTACGGATTCGAGACTCCTCATCCACTCTGGACCGAGCAGCGCCCCGACCAATGGTGGGACGCGGCCGTCGAGGCGATCGCGCGCGCGCTGACGACCGGCGGCCTCGATGGCGCGGACGTCGAGGCGGTCGGACTCACCGGGCAGATGCACGGTGCCGTCCTCCTCGACCGAGACGGGTGGCCGCTCCGGCCGGCGATTCTCTGGAACGACCAGCGAACGGGTGCCGAGTGCGACGCGATCCGCGCGGCGGTGGGCCCCGAACGACTCATCGCGATCACGGGCAACGATACGCTCACCGGCTTCACCGCCCCGAAGCTGCTCTGGGTCCGCGATCACGAACCGGACGTCTGGGCGCGCGTCGCACACGTGGTGCTGCCGAAGGATTTCGTCCGCCTCCAGCTGACCGGCGGCTATGCCGTGGACAAGGCGGACGGGGCGGGGACGATCCTGTTCGACCTCGCGGCGCGCGACTGGTCCGCAGAGATCCTCGAGCGCCTCGAGCTCGATCCGGCGTGGTTCCCTCCCACGTACGAGGGGCCGGCCGTAACTGGACGCGTGGACGGGCTCGCCGCAGGGATGACCGGCCTGCGGACCGGCACGCCGGTGGTCGCCGGCGGGGGCGACCAGGCGGCGAACGCGGTTGGCGTGGGTGCCGTCGCGGCGGGCACGGTCGCGCTCTCGCTCGGCACGTCGGGCGTCGTGTTCGCGACGACGGACGGCCCGCTGTTCGAGCCGCGCGGGCGAGTCCATGCCTTCTGCCATGCCGTCCCCGGCCGCTGGCACATGATGTCCGTGATGCTGTCGGCCGCCGGCAGCCTGCGCTGGTTCCGCGACGCGGCCGCGCCCGGCGTGGCGTTTGCCGACCTGGTGGCGCCGTCGGCCGGCGTGCCGGCCGGAAGCGATGGGCTCGTCTTCCTCCCGTACCTCTCCGGAGAGCGGAGTCCGCACGCCGATCCGCTGGCCCGCGGGGCGTTCGTGGGGCTGACCCTCACCCACGATCGGCGCCACCTCACCCGGGCGGTGCTGGAGGGCGTCGCCTTCGGCCTGCGGGACGGCCTCGACCTGATGGTGGCGGCCGGCGTGCCCGCGCCGCGCCAGATCCGTGCCTCGGGCGGCGGGACCGCGAGCCCGCTCTGGCGCCAGATCCTGGCGGACGTCCTTGGCGCCGAGATCGCGACGGTGAACACCTCGGAGGGAGCCGCCTACGGGGCGGCTCTCCTGGCCGCGGTGGGCGCCGGCTGGTTCCCAACGGTGGAGGCCGCCGCCGGCGCGCTCGTCACGGCCGTGCCCGTGGCCGAGCCTGGACCGGACGCGCTCGTGTATGCGGACGCCCAGGCGCGGTACCGGGAGCTCTATCCTGCGCTGGCCCCGACGTTCCGGCGGCTGTAACGCGCCCCGAACGGGCTCGGATCAGCTGCGGAGCTCGAGCTCCGCGAGCTCCTTCTGGGTGACCTCCTCGGGCTTCTTGCCCAGGATGATCATGCCCAGGATGTCGTCGGGTGTCGTTTCGCCCTTGTTGACCGTGTCCACGATCCGCCCGTGGTACATCACGCTCACCCGGTCGGATAGGTCGAACACGTCGTGGATGTCGTGGCTGATGAGGAAGATGCCGATGCCATCTTCCTTGAGCTGCTTGACGAGGTTGCGCACCTGCGCCGTCTCGGCCGGACCGAGCGCTGCTGTGGGCTCGTCCATGATCAGGATCCGCGCGTTGAAATGGACCGCGCGCGCGATTGCCACTGCCTGGCGCTGACCGCCGGAGAGCGACTTCACCGGCGTCTTGAACCGCTTGAAGTTCGGGTTCAAGCGGCCCATGACCCTGCGGGTCTGATCCTCCATGGTCGAATCGTCGAGCGTCCCCCAGCGCGTCGTCAGCTCCCGGCCGAGGAACATGTTGGCCGGTGCATCGACGTTGTCGGCGAGCGCCAGCGTCTGGTAGATGGTCTCGATGTTGTACGTCTTGGCGTCGCGCGGGTTGCTGATGCTGACCGCCTTGCCATCGATGTTGATGACGCCCGAGTCGGCCGGGTGCGCACCCGACAGGACGCGCATCAACGTGGACTTGCCGGCGCCGTTGCCGCCGACGAGGCCGATGACCTCACCCGCATACAGGTCGATCGTCACGTCGCGAACCGCGTGCACGCCACCGAAGGCGACGTTGATGTTCTGCATCTCCACGAGCGGCGTGCGCTCGGCGACGGTCACGGTCGCGCCGCCATGCCACTCACGAGCCGCGGCGACGGTTGAAGGCGTCGAGACCCACGGCGAGGATCAGGACGATTCCGGCCACGACGTTCTGGCCGGGCGAGTTGATGCCCATGAAGCTCAGCCCGTAGGCGAGCGATTGCATGACGAACGCGCCGAGCACTGCACCCGGAATGGTCCCGATGCCGCCAGCGAAGGACGTTCCGCCTACGACCGCCGCGGCGATGACGTACAGCTCGTAGCTCTGGCCGACATCGAGCGTCGCACCGTTGAGCCGCGCCGAGGCGATGGCCGCCGCGAGGGCGCAGAGCACGCCCATCACGACGTAGGTCTTCAGGATGATCCAGCGGGTGTTGATGCCGGCGAGCTCGGCGGCCTCGGGGTTGCCGCCATAGGCGTAGACGTATCGCCCGAACTTTCGGCGTGAGGCCATCCACGTCATCACGAGGGTCACGCCGATGAGCAGGATGATCGGGAGCGGGATGCCGGCCGGAATCTGCAGGCCGCCCGCTGGGACGGGGATGTTGTGTTCGGCAGCGTACCGGTCGGCGAGGCCCCTCGGCCAGAGGTTGGCGTTGGCGAAGGCAGCGACGCCCACGACGGCCGCGCATCCGACGACGCCCAGCAGGATCTCGGCCCAGACGGGCCGGAGCGGGAAGCCGAAGCGCCGGCGCTGCCGGCGGGCGTTGATGAGCAACGCGACGATCGCGAGGCACCCGATGAGGCCGAGGATCCAGGTCAGGGTGCCTCCGATCGATCCCTGTGCCCCGCCGCCGATGAGCTGGAAGTTGCCGTCCAGGCCCGACACGGCCGCGCCGCTCGAGAGGTACCAGACGACCCCACGGATCGACAGCAGCCCTCCCAGGGTGACGATGAATGAGGGCACGCCGATGTAGGCGATGATGAAGCCCTGAAGGGCGCCGATGAGGGCACCCAGGCCCACGCCGAAGCCCAGCGCGATGGCCCACCGGAAGGGGAAATCGGGGCCAATGCCGAGGATGTTCGGCATCCAGTCGGTCATCAGCAGGGCGTAGGTCATCGCGATGACACCGACGACCGATCCGACTGAGAGGTCGATGTTCCTGGCCACGATGACCAGGACCATGCCGGTGGCCAGAACCGCGACTCCCGTCGCCTGCACAGCCAGGGTGGCCATGTTCGTTGGCCTGAGGAAGGTTCCGCCGGTGGTGATGTTGAATCCGAGCAGGATCACGGCCAGCGCCAATAGCATCCCGAACAGGCGCAGATCGATCTCGGCCGCCGACAGGGTGCCACGCAGGGAGAACCCTGGCCTGGCAGGCGCCTGATCGGGAGCGCTGGTCGTGACGTTAGCCATGGTGTGGTCGCCCAGGTGAAGGGAGGCGGCCTGCGCCGCAGGTGCTGCGAGCGCAGGCCGCCTTCGTCACGGGTGAGCGATATTTACTTGCACGCGGCTGGTGCCGTCGCGCTCGAGGTGTCGACGCCCT
>DASPWU010000168.1:0-27578 GCA_035637675.1 Candidatus Limnocylindria bacterium
CACCCTGGGTCATGCCGCGGGCGACGCGCTGCTGGCCGCGGTCGGCGAGCGCATCCAGGCCACCCTCCGGGCGGGGGACCTGGCGGCCCGGATCGGCGGCGACGAGTTCGCCGTGCTCCTCTGGGACACCCCCGACCTGCCCGTCGCCCGACGCGTGGCGGAGCGGCTGATCGGGGCGTTCGACACCGGCTCACCCTCTGACGGTGTCGTCGTGAACGCGCATGTCAGCATCGGCGTGGCGACCGGCCGCCCGGGATCCGGATCTGCCGACGAGCTGCTCCGCAACGCCGACGTCGCGATGTACTCGGCCAAGGCGCGCGGGAAGAACCGGGTGGCGTTCTTCGAGCCGGAGATGGCCACCGCGGTCGTGGCCCGGCACACGCTCACCGCGTCGTTGCAGCGAGCCGTCGCGGCCGAGGAGTTCGTCCTCCACTACCAGCCGATCGTCGATCTCACGACGGGCCATATGACGGGCCTCGAGTCGCTCGTGCGCTGGGAGCACCCCACGAGGGGCATCATCTGGCCGGGCGAATTCATCGGCGTGGCCGAGCAGTCCGATCTGATCCTGGACATCGGCCGCTGGGTGCTCGACAAGTCGTGCCGCCAGGCCAAGGAGTGGCATGACCGCTGGCCGGACATGAAAGACCTCGAGATCAGCGTGAACGTCGCGGCACGCCAGCTGGAACAACCGGACTTCGTGGAACAGGTGGCGGCGATCGTGTCCTCGTCCGGCGTGGATCCCGCCACGGTCGTGCTCGAGGTGACGGAGACGACCCTCCTCCAGAACGTGGAGGACGCGATCGCCAAGCTGCGGGCCCTCCGCGGCCTGGGCGTCGGTATCGCGGTCGACGATTTCGGCACCGGCTACTCATCGCTCAGCTATCTCCAGCGCTTCCCGGCCACGGCGATCAAGATCGCCCGGGACTTCGTTGCCGTCGAGGATGGCGACTCGCACAGCTGGGAGCTCGCCAGCGCGATCGTGTCGATGGGGCGGGCGCTCCGACTGACCGTCATCGCCGAAGGCGTCGAGGAGCGCTTCCAGCTGGATCGGCTGCGGAAGCTGCGCTGCAACCGAGCCCAGGGGTACTACGTCGCCCGGCCGCTTGCCGCCGGGGAGCTCAAGCGTCTCTTCTCCCAGAGCGGGGTGTCCCTGATCTCTTCACGCGGGTAGGCGCCGGGTCCACCGACCGCGGGCGCGCCTCCCAGCCGCCGAAGGGGCTATGCGCAGGCGCACCGACCGGTACTTTCGTGCTATTGGGCCGACACGACGAAAGGCATAGCGTTCGGGTCGACGGCAGTTACCAATCTGTCGTCGGATCCGGTCTGAAAACAAGGCAAACCCGCCGAGAGACGGGGACGCAAAGCCAGGGATCTTGCGGGGACAATCCGCGAGACCGCCCGGTTGCCAGGCGCCGCATCACCAGGCCCTCCTGAAGGTGGACTTCGATGATGCAGCCAGAGCGCGTAGCCTCAACACAGCGACGCCAGCGTTGCCGACCGCACCGTGCCGCGGGCGTACATACCGGATCGCGACCAGCCTGGTCGCTCCGATGACGCCGACCTTCGGCTGGAGCCTTGACCTGACCGGGACGCGCCGTCGCGCCGTCGCCCTGACGTCCTCGTTCGTCTTCTCGATTGCCGTCGGAACGGCCGGCCCCGCCAGCGTCGCGGCCGCCGAGTACAACCCGGCAACGGACGTTAACTCCATGGCGTCCACGACCGACTACACCGGCGCGGACACCTGGTGGGACGCCGGTTACACGGGCCAGGGCGTCACCGTCGCGCTCATCGACACCGGCGTCAGCCCGGTGGACGGCCTCCGCACCCCGGGCAAGATCATCTACGGGCCGGACCTGTCGCTCGAGTCGCAGTCGCCCGAGCTGACGAACCTCGACACCTCAGGCCACGGCACGTTCATGGCCGGTCTCATCGCCGGGCATGACGACGCGCTCACGGCGCCCTACAGCCAGGCGTCGGCCTCGGCGTATCGGGGCATGGCTCCCGACGCGCGGATCCTGAGCATCAAGGTCGGCACGGCCGACGGCGGCACGGACGTCTCGCAGGTCATCGCCGCGATCGCCTGGGTCGTCCAGCACAAGAACGACAACGGCATGAACATCCGAGTCCTCAATCTGTCCTACGGCACGAACTCGACGCAGGGCTATGCGGTCGACCCGCTGTCCTTCGCCGTCGAGCAGGCATGGAAGGCGGGCATCGTCGTCGTCGCCGCCGGCGGGAACAGCGGCTACCAGAGGGGCGCCAACGCCCCAGGGCTCGCCGATCCGGCCTACAACCCGACGATCATGGCGGTCGGCGCGTCCGACTCGATGGGCACCGCGGCGGTCTACGACGACGAGGTCGCGACCTTCTCGGCCAACAGCAACAACTGCAACCTGGCCTGCCGGAACCCCGACCTCATCGCCCCCGGCGCGCACATCCAGGGGCTGCGGGTCCCCAACTCGTACATCGACCTGAACCATCCGGGTGGCGTGCTCTCGGCCCGCTACCTGCGCGGCAGCGGCACCTCCGAGTCCGCGGCGATCACGTCGGGCGCCGTCGCCCTGATCTTCGAGAAGCATCCGAACTGGACTCCCGACCAGGTCAAGGCATTCCTCAACCAGGGAGCCATCCACCTGAGCGGCTACAGCGGCCGTCAGCAGGGCAACGGCGAGCTGGCGCTGGCCGCCTTGCTCACCACGAGCGCAACCAAGTCAGGCCAGTATTTCGTCGCCGCCAGCGGCGTCGGCCTCCTCGAGGCCGCACGTGGGTCGGATCACCTGACCCTCGATGGCGTCGTCCTCACCGGCGAGCGCGACATCTTCGGCAAGCCCTTCGTCTCCGCGGAGATGGCCGCTCTGGAAGCAGCCGGCAACTCGTGGTCGGGCGGCACGTGGAACGGCAGCGTCTGGACGGGCAGCAGCTGGTCCGGCAACAGCTGGTCCGGGAACTCGTGGTCCGGCAACAGCTGGTCTTCGGTGGGCTGGAACTAGACCAATCCCCGGACAACTTCAACCGACACCGGTCCTCGCGACGGTCCGAGAGCGCAGCGCTCGCGGGCCGTCGTTGATTCTCGCCGCGGATCTCGATCGAGTGTCGGGTGCCGCTAGGACCAGAACCGCGGCAGGACGTCCCGATGGCTGCGCAGGACATCGTCGAGGAACTGCTCGGCGGCACGGGCCGCGTTGACGACTGGATCCAGGAGCAGGGCCCGCAGGGCGAGGTCTCGAGATCCTTCGACTGCGGCCTCGACGGCCACCTCCTGGATCGAGAGCTCGTGGCGGACGAGGGCGGCCACGGGATCCGGCAGGGAACCGATCGGGACGCCCCGCGGGACACCATCCTGGACGAGGCCGGGGGCCTCGACCACCGCCTCGAGCGGCATGTCGTCGATCAGGCCGTCGTTGGCGAGGATGAACGACGGTCGTCCTCGCGTCCGGCCGGCGATGACGTCGGCCATGATCTCGGCGGCGCTGTGATTCAGGCTGGCTTCGCGGGACGGCTCCGCCAGGAGTGGCTCCACGGGCCGCTTGCCTGAGCCCCAGGCGTCCAGGCGCGCGACGGCGGTCCGGCTTCGCCGCTCGAACGCCTCGAAGTCGTAGCCCGTCGTCCCGATGACGTCGGCGGCCCAGGGCAGATACTCGCCCACATGGTCGTCGTCGATCGCCGGGCAGGTCCCCAGCCGCTCGAAGAGCATCCGCCGCAGGGGAGCGGTCCCCGCGTCGCCCGCCGCGATCCGGCGGCGGAACTCCGGCAGCAAGTCGCTGCCGTCACGGGCGTCGCGGATCGACAGGAACCAGGTGAAGTGGTTGACGCCGGCGGCCTTGGCCTCGATCTGGTCTGGCTGCCGGCCGAGCACGCGGGCGCAGTCCTCGATCGCCTCCGCCACGCTGTGGCACAGCCCGATGGCCCGGACCGAGGTGTGGCGCCGCAGCGCGAGGCAGACCCGGTTCTCGGGATTCGTGTAGTTGAACAGAAGCGCGCGCGGGGCGAGCCGCTCCACGTCGCGGCCGATGTCGAGGACGAGGGGCACGGAGCGAAGCGTGTGCGACAGACCGCCCGGCCCGCCGTTCTCGGACAACACGCTGGCGAAGCCATGCCTCAGCGCCAGGGTGTGATCCGCCTGCCAGGTGGCGATCCGATCGATCGCGACCGAGGTCACCACGAAGTCGGCCTCGGGCAGAGCCTCGCGACGATCTGGCGTCGACCGGACGAGAACGTCCCAGTCGGCGGCGGCATTGAGCCGGCCGGCCAGACGGGTCATTCGGCCCAGGGCGTCGTCATTGACGTCGACCAGCCAGAGCTCGGCGCCACGGAACTCCGGCACCCGGAAGACGTCGCGGAGGAGCTGGACGCCGAAGATGACGCTGCCGATACCGATCGCGACCAGCTTCACCGGGCGGCCGGCGCCCGGAGTCCGGGTCCCGGTGACTGTTTCAGGCACACGTCCAGCGGCGACCTGATTGGCGTTCATGGTGGATAGGATTGTGCGACGACATCCACGGATTCGGAGGCGCACCCGTGAGCAGCGAGATCGCGGTCACCCGCTTCATTCCGGCTGAGGACCAGTTCGCGTGGACGTTCGGCGGGTGCGAGCCGGTCATGCGAATCCGCCCCGGCGACGTCCTGGACCTGTACACGGAGGACGCCTTCGGGGGACGCATCCGGTCGACGGAGGACCTCCCCAGCCAGTCGATCGTCTATCCGTTCGTCAATCCGCAGACGGGCCCGTTCCACGTGGAGGGGGCCCAGCCCGGCGATACCCTGGCGATCCACCTCATCGACGTGCAGCCGGCGCGCGACTGGGCGGTGTCGACCACCGTGCCGCTGTTCGGGTCGCTGACCTCCACGAAATACACGCCGACCCTCCAGCCGCCGCTGCCGGAGCGGACCTGGGTGTACGAAGTCGACCGGCCGGCGGGCGAGGTGGTGTTCCGGGCCCTCGACTCCGACCACGCGGCGCGGCTTCCGCTTGCGCCGTTCCTGGGGACGATCGGCGTCGCTCCGGCCGCGTTCGAGGCCCGTAACGTGCTCGTACCGGAGGCGTTCGGCGGAAACATGGATACTCCGGAGGCGCGGGCCGGCACGACGATCTACCTTGGGGTGAACGTCGAGGGCGCCCTGTTCTCCATCGGCGATGGGCACTACACGATGGGCGATGGCGAAGTGTGTGGGGTTGCCGTGGAGGGCGCCATGAACACCGTCCTGACCGTCGACGTGATCAAGGGTCAGTATTGCGAGTGGCCGCGCTTCGAGGACGACGATTGGATCATGGTGGCGGGATCGTACCGGCCGCTGGAGGACGCCTTCCGGATCGCCCACACGCAGCTCATTCGATGGATCTCCGAGGAAACTGACCTGTCGGTCATGGACGCGTACCAGCTCGTGACCCAGGCATCGCGCTCACCGATCGCCAACGTGTGCGATGCGAACTACACGATCGTGGCCAAGATGCCAAAGCGCTACCTGCCCGCGGCCATCGATCGGATGGGCGGGACCCACGACCGCCTCCGCCAGGTGGGCGCCGCGGTGCGCTCGACCCGAGGGCTCGCGGAAGGCTAGCGAGAGCGAACGCGCAGCGTCGACCGGACGCGCTCGACACCGAGTTGCGCGGACGGCGCATCGGGTGGGGCCGTACCGCCGGCCCCCTGGCCAAATTTCCACGTGACGTCATCGTCTTCCTGGACGCCATGCGGCCAGGCCGTCTCGGCCCGGCGCCAGCCGTCACGACCGAGGACGAGCGCAGTGAGCGGTCTGTTGCCGCTTCCGGCGAGCCAGCCGGACAGCACGGCGAGCGGGAGAGCCGCGAGGCTCACCCAAGCGATCACCGAGATCATTTCCATGGTCCGACTCCCGATCGGTTCGACAAGCCGATTGTACGCCTGGTCCGCCAGGAGCACCGTCGAGAGGTCTGCAACCGAAGGACGCGCCGGTTGTTTCGCGTCTGAATCTTGACGACCGGACTCGGAGTACGCTATGACAGCTTCGACAGGTCCGACTCGGCTTCCGTTCGGACCGACAGCGCGCTTGGAGGAGTTGCGCGCCGCCGATCTCGCTGCGCGCGTGAGCCGCACGATCTCCGCTCCATCTGACGGGTGGGAGTGAATCATCGAGAGATCGTGCACCGAACTGGCTCTGCGCCGCGTGGCCGACAGCGGTTGTCGCGATCGTTTGGGGGAACATTCGAATAGGAGGAGCCATGAGTCCGTCTCTCGGACGATTCCGGTGGCTGGTCGCCGTCTCGGCGATGGCCATCGCGGCAGCAGCTTGCGGTCCGTCCGCGAGTGCGCCCGCCACCCAGGGTGCGGCGAGCGCGCCGGCGTCAGCACCCGCCAGCGGCGCGAGCGCCGAGCCGACGGCCATCACAGGGGCGTCCTGCGCGGCCTCGGCGACCGTGGTCAAGTTCTGGACGAGTCACACCCCGCCGGACTCGGACACTCTGAAGAAGATCGTGGACGCGTTCAACGCTGCCAACGCCGACATCTGCGTGAAGATGACGATCGTTCCTGGCAGCGAGACCGACGTCACCAAGCTCATCACCTCGATCCGGGGTGGCGTCGCTCCTGATGTGTATATGGCCGACCGGTTCACCGTCCCGCAGCGCGCGGCCGAGGGTGTGCTCGCCGAGCTCCCGGACGACGTCGCGGCGCTCAAGAGTGAGCATCTCGAATTCGCCTGGAACGAAACGCAGTTCCAGGGCAAGACGTACGCGATCCCGTTCGATACCGACGCACGAGCCCTTTGGTACAACAAGGACCTGATCACGGCAGCCGGCGAGGATCCGGCCCAGCTGGACATCTCGAAGGGTGCCCCGACGATCGAGCTGGTCACCAAGATCGCCGACAAGATCAACAAGAAGGACGCCAGCGGCAACTACGACGTCATGGGCTGGATGCCGGGCGGCCCGAACGCCGGCGGCAACCCGGGCGCCTTCGACCAGGGCTGGCACTACACCTGGGGCTTCGTGTTTGGCGGCAAGTTCGCCGATCTCGCCGCCTGCAAGGTCACCCCGACCGATCCGGGCGTGGAGGCCGGCTTCCAGTTCCTCTATGACTGGCAGAAGGCGCACGACCCGCAGAAGGTCGCCCGCTGGGTCAGCACCAACTGGCCGCCCAACTCACCCCAGCAGCAGTTCCCGTTCTGGACGGGCAAGCTGGGCATGACCATCAGCGGTGACTGGCAGATTGCCAATGCGGCGAAGTACGCCCCGAACACCAAGTACGGCTTCACCTACATCCCCGTCCCGAAGGCGGGCGACAAGAGCGCCACGTGGGCCGGTGGCTGGTCCATGGCCCTCATCCCCGACTCCAAGGCCAAGGATCAGGCAATCAAGTTCATGAAGTACATCGCCGGGCCGGACGGCCAGAAGGTGTACACGAAGGAGACCACGCACCTGCCGACGATCAAGTCGCTGCTCCAGGATGCGTCGCTCTTCGATGCCCAGCACAAGACGTTCCTCGATCTGCTCCCGGGAGCTCTCAACCGGCCGCCGCTCGCGGTGGGTGGTATCTACTGGGACGCCCTGACGTCTGCCCAGGGTTCGGTCGAGCTGAACACCAAGACTCCGGACGTCGCCCTGAAGGAGGTCGAGGCCGCGGTCCAGCCGCAGCTGACGAGCGTCGGCTGCTGATCCAGGCGTCATAGCGGTCGCGGGGACCGGGATCCCGGTCCCCGCGATCCTTACCCCCATCTGGCTGTGAGCGAGGCATCCGGATGACCACTGCCGCGGCCGCTACGGCCACCCCGCGCCGGAGCCGGTTTCGCCGCCTCGGAACGACGGAACGGCGCAACCTGCGCTGGGGCCTGACCTTCATCAGCCCTTGGCTGATCGGGTTCCTCGTCTTCGGCGTCTTCCCGATCGTCTACACGTTCTACCTGAGCCTGACCCGCTACTCCGGACTGCGCGAGCCCATCCTCATCGGCGCCCAGAACTACCAGCGGCTCGTGGCCGACCCACTGTTCTGGAAGTCCGCCTACAACACCCTCTACTACACGCTGCTGGCGGTCCCGATCGGGGTCGTCGTGGCGATGCTCCTGGCCATGGCGATGAACCAGAAGGTCCGGGAGGTGACGATCTACCGGGCAATCTTCTACCTGCCCTCGATCCTGCCCGTCTTCGCCATCTCGTTCATCTTCGTGGTCCTGCTCAACCCGGGCTATGGGCTCGTCAACTGGCTCCTGTCGGCTGTCGGACTGCCGTCTCCGAACTGGCTTGGCGATCCGGCCTACACGAAGATCGCCCTGGTCATGATCGCCCAGCTCGGCGCCGGCCAGTGGGCACTCGTCTTCCTGGCCGGATTGCGGGGCATCCCGACCGACCTGTACGAGTCGGCCGAGATCGACGGAGCCGGGGCAGTCAGGAAATTCCGCAGCATCACGCTGCCGTTGATGACGCCGGTCATCCTGTACGACATCATCATCGGCCTCTCGTTCGGGCTGCAGGTATTCACGTCGGCGTTCATCCTGACCGGCGGCGGGACGCGGGGCGCCGCGGGCCCCGACAACTCGCTGCTGACGTACGTCTACTACATCTACAAGCAGGCATTCCAGTTCGGCCAGATGGGCTACGCGGCTGCCCTGTCGGTCGTCCTGTTCGTGGTCAGCCTGCTGCTCGCCGGGGCGGTCTTTCGATGGGCACGCGGCTGGGTCTTCTACGGCGCCGAAGAGGCCTAGATGGCGACCACCGAGGCTCTTCGACCGCTCGCCACGACCGCTCCGTCGGGACGCCATTTCCGGTTCAGGCACGTCCTGACTACGTCGATCCTGCCACGCGTGATCCTGATCTTCGGCTCCCTGGTCTTCATCGCGCCCTTCTACTGGATGGTGGCCAGCGCACTGAAGTCGGTTCAGGAAGGCGTGGCATTCCCCCCGACGCTCGTCCCCCAGGCGTGGCGCTGGCAGAACTTCGTGGACGCCGTCAACTACATCCCCTTCGGGTTGTACGCGCTGAACTCACTGGTCATCACGATCGGGGCGACGGTTGGCGCGGTGCTGTCGAACACGCTCATCGCGTACGGCTTCTCGCGGATCCAGTGGCCGGGACGGAACGTCCTCTTCTACGTCTGCGTCGCCACGATCTTCCTGCCGTATCCCGTGGTCCTCGTCGCGCTGTTCGACATCTTCAGCAAGCTGCCGTCGTTCGGGATCCAGGGCGGACACTCCTGGGTCAACACCTTCCTGCCGCTCATCGTGCCGGCGTTCTTCGGCAATCCGTTCTACATCTTCCTGATGCGCCAGTTCATGATGGGCATTCCCAGGGAGCTGTCCGACGCGGCGCGCGTCGATGGGGCCAGCGAGCTGCAGACCTTCTGGAACGTCATCCTGCCGCTGACCAAGCCCGCGGTGACAGTCATCGCGATCCTCGCCGCAGTCGCGGCCTGGAATGAGTTCCTCCTGCCGCTGCTCTACCTCCAGGAGAACGACAAGTACCCGCTGGCCATCGGCCTGGCCTTCTTCACCAGCGAGCATGATGTTGCGTACAACCTGCTCATGGCGGCCTCGACGCTGATCGTCCTGCCGGTCGTCATCGTCTTCATCCTGGCCCAGCGATTCTTCATCGAGGGAATCACCGTCGGCGGCGTGAAGGGCTGACCCGGCAGCGTGATCGTGGCTCCACCGTCCGCGGATCATCCTCCATCGGGCCCGTTCGTCGCGACGGTGGCCGGACATCGGATCTCCGTGGCACGCCTCGAAGAGCGTGCTGCGGAGGTGAGGCGCGGCCCACGGGGCCGGCACCTTCCGCCCGGGCGGGTCGGCGAGTGGGGCCCGGAGTGGCAGGGCCTGCGGCGATGGATGGTCCAGGAGCTGGTGACCGACGAGGTCCTCGCGCACGAGGCGCGCCTGGCCGGGGTCCTCGACCGCGTCGATCTCGTCGAGCGGGTCACCGCCGGGGTGAGCGTCTCCGAGGCCGACATGCGCGCGTATTACGGGCGCAACGGCGATCTGTACCGACGTCCCGAGGTGCGTGGGATCCGCCACCTGCTCCTCGCCGACAAGGCCACGGCGCGTGAGGCAGTCGATCGGAGCGGCGCGGGTAGCCGGCTCGAGGTCCGACGGGGCGAGCTCACCGGGCCCCTGGAGGACGCCATCTTCGGGGCGGCCCTCGGCGCCATCGTGGGACCGATCCGGACCGAGCACGGCTGGCATGTCGCCCGCGTCGAGGACATATCGGCACCATCAGTCGTACCGTATGCGGAGGCTCGGTCGGCGATCGAAGGCGAGCTCCTGACAGCCGCCCGCTCCCGGGCGTTCGATGCGTGGCTGGAGAGCCGGCGCAAGGCGCTCGCCGTGGTCGAGCCCGAATTCGCTCACCCGGGCGATCCGGTCCATGGCATGCCGAGCCACAGACACTGAGTGAAGGTGCGAGCGATGACGCGAGTGGTGGTCACCGGCGGCAGCGGCAAGGCGGGTCGGGCGGTCGTCGCCGACCTCGTGGACCACGACTACGACGTCGTGAACGTCGACGTGGCCCCGTCGCCCGGCCAGGCGGCGCCGTTCCTGCGGGCCGACCTGACCGACCTGGGCGAGACGATCGAGGCGCTTCGGGGATCGGCCGCGGTCGTTCATCTCGCCGCGATCCCGGCTCCCCGCATCAGAACGGTGGAGCAGACGTTCGAGATCAACATGCTGAGCACGTACAACGTCTTCAGTGCCGCGGCCCTGCTCGGCCTGGAGCGCGTCGTGTGGGCCTCGAGCGAGACGGTCCTGGGCCTGCCGTTCGGCCGGCGCGGCGCCCGCAACCTCCTCGACGAGACGGCCGTGCCCGGCCACCATCCCGAGCCGGACTACGCGCCGATCGATGAGGAGCATCCGCTTCGCCCGCACTCGAGCTACTCCCTCTCGAAGGTCCTCGGCGAGGAGATGGCGCGCCAGTTCGCGCGCTGGACGAACATCCCGTTCGTCGGCCTCCGCTTCTCCGCGATCCGCGAGCCGGCCGAGTACGAGTCGTTCCCCGACAACTGGCATGACCTGCACCTCGCCGAGTGGAACCTGTGGAGCTATGTCGATGCCCGCGACGTGGCCCAGGCCTGCCGGCTCGGCCTGAGCGCAGACGTCGCCGGCGCCGAGGCCTTCATCATCGCGGCCGGCGACACCGTCATGGACCGACCCAACGCGGATCTGATGGCCGCCTCATTCCCGGCGGTCCCGCTTCGTGAAGGCACCGGCGACCACGAATCGCTGCTGTCGATCGCCAAGGCCCGGCGGGTCCTTGGCTATGCGCCGGCCCATTCGTGGCGTGACGCCCTGGCCGTGCCGGCGGGCGCCGCGCGGCGGGAGGCGGCGCGGCAGCAGGCAGAGGTGCGGTAGCCACGATGGAGATCCTGTCCGCCGAGTCGACCAACCTCTTCATCGGCACCGAGTCCGCGCCGCGGCAGGTCATCCGGCTCCGCCTGCGGGGCAACGAGCCGCTCGACGCCCGCGGTCCCGCCCGGGTCCGGATCGAGGGTGACCGGCTGCGGACGGAGGATGGGGTCGTCGTCGGACCCCTGGGCCCCGGCCAGGAGGCCCGGCTGGAGGTCGGTATCGTCGTCGACGCCCTTGCCAACGGGCCCGGCGAGGGCCCTGCCAATGGGCCCGGCGAGGGCCCTGCCGGGCAGGTGCTGCCGGCCGAGGTCGTGATCGAGGACGGCCGGCAGGTGGTCCGTCATCCGTTCGAGGTCGTGGTGGCGCAGCCCGGCTGGCGGATGTTCATGGTCTCCCATTTCCATTACGACCCCGTCTGGTGGAACACGCAGGCCGCCTACACGGAGACGTGGGGCACCGCGATCCAGTACCGCACGCCGTTCCAGGAGCCCGGCCTCGCGCTCGTGAAGTCGCACCTGGAGATGGCGCGGCGGGACGCCGACTACAAGTTCGTGCTGGCCGAGCTGGACTATCTCAAGCCGTACTGGGACGTCTACCCGGAGGACCGGGCCTACCTGCGGCAGCTCCTCGCCGATGGGCGGCTGGAGCTCATGGGCGGCACGTACAATGAGCCCAACACCAACCTCACGAGCGCGGAATCGACGATCCGCAACGCGCTGTACGGCGTCGCCTACCAGCGCGACGTGCTCGGCGGCGCGCCGTCCAGCGCTTGGCAGCTGGACGCCTTCGGACACGATCCCCAATTCCCGGGGATCATGGCCGCCGCCGGCATCTCGTCGAGCTCGTGGGCCCGTGGGCCGTTTCACGAGTGGGGCCCCCACTGGGTGCGAGGTCCCGCCCGATTGCCGTTCGCCGACATGGCCGCCGGCGAGCACCCGCGGATGCAGTTCCCCACGGAATTCGACTGGATCTCGCCGAGCGGCGGCTCCCTGCTCACCTGCTTCATGGCGAACCATTACTCGGCCGGCTGGTGGATGGACTCGGCAGCTACCCTGGAGGACGCCGAGGCGGAGGTGCACCGGCTCTTCACCGAGCTGGCGATGCTGGCCGCAACGAAGAACGTCCTCCTGCCGGTGGGCACCGACTACACCCCGCCGAACAAGTGGCTCACGGCCATCCATCGCGACTGGAGCAGTCGGTACGTATGGCCGCGGTTCCTCGCGGCCATTCCGCGCGAGTTCTTCGCCGCCGTCCGCCAGGAGCGGGCCAGGATGGGCCGCGGCTTCTCGCCGCAGACCCGCGACATGAATCCGATCTACACCGGCAAGGACGTCTCGTTCATCGACACCAAGCAGGCCCAGCGGGAGGCGGAGAACACACTGCTGAGCGCCGAGAAGTTCGCCACGATCGCAGGGCTGCTCGGGGCGCGCTTCCCGAGCGAGGCGATCGACAAGGCCTGGCGCCAGTTGCTGTTTGGCGCCCATCACGACGGGATCACCGGCTCCGAGTCCGACCAGGTCTACCTCGACCTCATCGGCGGCTGGCGGGAGGCGCAGGAGCTGGGCCGGGCGACGCTGGCCGGAGCGCTCGACCATATCGGCTCGCGGGTCGACACGACGGGCGAAGGAGCTGCCCTCACCGTGTTCAACCAGCTGTCCTGGCCGCGGACCGACATCGCCCGGGCCGACGTCGAGTTGAAGGACGCGGGCTCGCCGGGCATCCAGCTCAGGGACGAGGACGGCACGACTGTCCCATTCCTCCTGGAGGCCGCCGATCGTCGCGACGACGGGACGATCGCAAGTGCGACCGTCGCGTTCCTCGCACGGAACGTGCCGGCCCTCGGCTACCGGACGTATCGCGTGGTGCCCAGCGCCACACCGCTGGCCGAGGCCGGCTGGCAGGCGATCGCCACCACCGCGATCGAGAACGATGTCTACAGCCTGACCGTCGACCCGGAGCGCGGCGGCGCGATCGCCAGCCTCGTCGACAAGCGGACCGGAAAGGATCTCATCCGGTCGGGCCGTGTCGCCAACGAGCTGCTCGCCTATCGCGAGTACCCGAACCACCCGATCTTCGGTGAGGGACCCTGGCACCTCACGCCGGATGGCAGGTCCAGCTCGTCGGTCGACTACCCGGTGGAGATCACGGCCGAGGAATCGGCGATCGGCCGGCGGATCCGCCTGGACGGGCCCTTCGAGGAGTGCCGGCGCAGCCAGGAGATCGTGCTCTGGGACGGGCTCGATCGGGTCGAGCTGGCCACCCGGCTCGACGACTACCACGGGCAGGACCGCCTGTTCCGCGTGCGCGTCGCCGCCGCCGTCGACGGGGGAGCGCCCGTCTCGGAAGTCGGCAATGCGGTCGTCGGACGAGGCTTCGGCTTCCCGAACGTGGACGTGGCCAAGGTGCCCTTCACGCTCGACAATCCGGCCTACAACTGGTTCGCCCTGGGGGCGACGGCCCGGATCGCCCTCGTTGACGGGAGCGCCGCCGAGACGAAGGCTCGTGCCTCACACGCGATCGGCGTGGCCGAGGTGGTGAGCACCGGCGCGCCCCAGCAGGACGACTCGGTTCGCAACCTCGTCGTGGCTCTCGTCCGGCAGGGTGTCACCGCCACCACGTCCACGCACGACGGCCCTCGCTACGGCGTCCTCCACATCGACTCCAACCTGCCGGATGTGCGAATCGCGATCGGAGGACCTGCCGACAACCGGTTCGTCGCCAGCGTCCTGGACGCGGCGGAGCCAGCCTATGCCGCCGAGCTCGAGCGGCAGCTGACGGCCCACGGCTGGGCCCGGCTGTGGATACCGGCGACGTCGATCGATGGCCACGTGCCGGCCCGGATCCCCGACCGGCGCGGCGTTCGCGACCTGCCGGTGCTCCTGGTGGCGGGCATCGACGCCGCCGAAACGAGCCGCGCGATCGACGCACTCACCGCCGACATGGACGACGCGACGATCGCGGTCGAGCAGCCGGAAGAGCTGGACGGCGCCGGCGGGACCCTGGAGGACTACACGGTCGCGGTGCTCAATCGAGGGCTGCCCGGCTTCAACGTCCAGGCGGACGGAGACCTCTACCTGTCGCTCATGCGATCATGCAGCGGCTGGCCGTCGGGCGTCTGGATCGATCCGCCCCGCCGGGCGACGCCCGACGGATCGAACTTCCAGTTCCAGCACTGGAGTCACCGGTTCGAGTATGCGCTCACCGGAGCCTCCGGAGACTGGCGAGGAGGAATGGGCCAGGCCGGCATCGTGCGGGCGGGCCACGAGTACAACAACCGCCTCCTCGCGCGCTCGTTCGGCTCCCATCCGGGCACACTCCCAGCGACGGCAAGCCTCATCCAGGTCGAGCCGGCATCCGTCGTGCTCACGGCCCTGAAGCCGGCCGGCAATCCCCTCGCGCGCCTGGCTGGGGCGGAGGTGGACCCGAGACAAGGCCTGGTGATGCGGCTGTACGAATCGTCGGGTTGGGCGACGCGGGCGACGATCCGTTCATCCTGGCCGCTGGGCTCGGCCGAGGTCACCAACGTCACCGAGGAGGCGTCGCGTCCCGTTTCCGGTGCAGAGGAACAGGGTGGGATCGAGGTGCCGCTCGATCCCTGCGAGATCGTCACCGTGCGCGCAACGCCGTCGGGCGTCGCGCCGACGCCGGGCCCGTCCGCCGATCTCGTTCCCCGGATCGAGCCGGCACAACCCGTGTTCTCGGGCTACTGGCTGCACAACAAGGGCGCGGCGCCGATGGGCTATCAGCCGGTGACGGTCCAGGTCAGGCCGTGGCTGCTGGGCGGCGGCGGACCGTTCCGGCTGCCGATCGTGGTCGCATCAGCGCGGACGGATGGCCCGGCCGCCGGCACCGTGACCCTGGTGGTCCCGCCAGGCTGGCAGGTGGAGCCAGCTGAACGGCCATTCCGGCTCGCACCGGGGGCGCATCTCGAGTTGGAGGCCTCGGTGGTTCCTCCAGCCGATGCGACCGCGGGTCGCTATTTCGTAGCCGCCCGGATCGCCGATGACGATGGCGGCTACCACGAGGACGTCGTGACCATCGACTACACGCCCGGCGGCGACGGGAGCGGCCCGGATACGGACCTGACCGTGGGCTCACGGCCGCTGGCCTTCGCGATCGAGCGGGCGCTGCGCACCGCCGGGCTCGAGTCAGACGTCGACGGAGCGGCGGCCGCGGCGGCTGCATCGGACGCATCGGCTGCGTGGCGGCGCGATGGCTTCTCGGAGGCCGAAACCGGCGGCGAGCTCGTCGCCGAGGTGCTCACACCCAGGATCAGCCTCACCGCCGGACAGACGAGCGAGCTGCGCGTCTCGCTGCGCAACCTTGCCGCCAGCGAGATCCGGGGCGAGGCGCAGATCCTCAGTCCGCACGAGACCTGGCCGGCCATCTCGCCATGGACGCAGGGCTTCGCCGTCGGGCCCGGCGCCACGGAGAGCTTGACGTTCGCCGTCGAGCCGCCCTACGACTTCGCCGGCGGCACGTACTGGGCGCTGGTCAAGGTCATGTACTTCGGCCGACTTCTCTACACCGAGTCGGTCCCGGTGGAGCTCCTCGGCGCGACAGCGACGGCAGCCCTGAGCGCCGCGCTCCGCTAGCCCGGACGCATCGGAGGGATCGGACGATCGTCGGCTTCGAACTTCCGCCGAATGGAGGCATACGGGTGAAGGCAGACGTCGCGAACGACATCAAGGTCGGCGTGCTTCCGTGGGGCCAGTACACGGACTGGCCGTCGCTCCTTGACGTTGGGCGACGGGCCGACGATCTCGGCTACGACTCCCTCTGGACGTGGGATCACCTGTATCCGATCCAGGGTGACTGGCGCGGCCCGATCTTCGAGGGTTACATGACCCTGGCCGGCTGGGCCGGCGTGACCTCACGGGCGACGATCGGCCTGATGGTCGGCGCCAACACGTTCCGTAACCCGGCCCTCACGGCCAAGATGGTCACCACGCTCGACCACATGAGCGATGGCCGGGCGATCCTCGGCATCGGCGGTGCCTGGTTCGAGCGCGAGCACGAGGCGTTCGGGATCGACTTCGGCTCGGGCTTCGGCGAGCGCCTGGATTGGCTGGACGAGGCGGTCGAGGTCATGCACGCGATGGTCCGCGGCAAGGAGGCAACCGCGCGCGGGCCGCGGTATCACGTGAAAAACGTCCGCAACGATCCGCCGCCGATCCAGGCCCACATCCCGATCCTCATCGGCGGCGACGGCGAGAAGAAGACGCTGCACACGGTCGCGAAGTACGCCGATGCCTGGAACACCGGCGGCGACATCGAGTTCGTCCGCCACAAGGACGAGGTCCTCAGGCGCTGGTGCGACACGGTGGGCCGCGACGAGTCGGAGATCGAGCGGACGCTGGGCCTTGGGCTGGTCGTGATCCGCGACGACATGGCCGCGGCGCGCCGTGCCGAGGCGACGATACGAGAGCACCACCCGGGGTACGACGAGGCCGGCCGTCTGGGCTCGGCGGCCCAGATCGCGGAGTCGCTCGTTCCCTACGTCGAGCTCGGCTTCCGGCACATCTTCTTCGACGCGCCGGCGCCATTCGACGGCGAGACCCTGGAGCGATTCGTCGGCGAGGTGAAGCCGATGCTGGAGTCGGCGGCCGCCGCGCCTGCGCGACCCTAGGGGCGAGGGCCGTCGAAGGGCGGCAACAGCCTGGTACCGAATCGGGCGTTCAGGAGACGCATGTCATGGAAGTCGGTGTCGCCCGGCTCGTAGCCGGTGGAGTGGTCGACCATCTGGACGTCGGCTGTCAGGCATCGTACCTCGCGCCCACCGACGCGCCCGGTGCCGGTAAAGCCGTCCGCCGGAAACTCCCAGTCCTCACCGTTCTCCATGCGGTAGATCCCGTTGCCGTCGTCGTCGAAGCGTACCGGGTGAACGTCGATCTCACGTCCGCCCGCGTCGCGCAGCACGAAGTTGGAGCCGGGCTCACCACTCACCAGCAGGAATCCGTCGCCGGCCAGGATCCGGCGCATCTCCGCCACGTCATCGACCCGCGCGATGAGGTCGAGGTCCTTGTGGGGCCGTGTCTGCTCGCCCAGGAGGGCGTCCACGCCCCAGCCGCCGTCGAGCCACGATTCGATACCGGCTATCTCCAACCGGTCGAGCACCTCGAGCACGCCCGCCGCCGTCATCATCTCGCCGACAGAGTCTGGCAGGCTCGGTCCGCCGACGCGGCGGCCTCGCCCTGGGCGTTGAGCCTCCGATGAACGACGTCAGCGTCGAATCGCCCCCCGGCGTCCCGCGCATCGGGGCCGAGCTGCTCGTCGATGCCCACGCCAACCTCGGCGAGGGCCCGGTCTGGGACGAGCGCGAGGGCTGCCTGTGGTGGGTGGACATCCTCGGCGAGGCCATCCATCGGACGGACCCGGCGAGCGGCCGCGACGAGATCGTGCCCGTCGGCCAGCTCATCGGAGCGGTCGTCCCGCGCGCCTCCGGCGGGCTCGTGGCGGCCGTTCAGGATGGCTTTGTCGCGGTCGATCCGGCGAATGGCCGCGTCGAGCGCCTCGCGCCCGTCGAGGCGAACGACCCCACGACACGGATGAACGACGGCAAGGTGGACCCGGCCGGCCGATTCTGGGCGGGCACGATGGGCGTCGATCATCGTCCCGACGCGGGAACCCTCTACCGACTGGATCCGGACCTGCGGGTGACGGCGATGGTTACCGGGACCGCGATCTCGAACGGGCTCGATTGGAGCCCCGACGGCCGGACGATGTACTACATCGACACACCCACCCGGCGAGTGGACCGCTTCGACTTCGATCCCGCGACCGGCGCGATCAGCGGCCGTGCGCCGGCGGTCGCGATCCGGGAAGGCGCCGGCTCTCCGGACGGGATGACCGTGGATGCCGACGGCTTCCTGTGGGTGGCGCTCTGGGACGGTTGGGCCGTGGAGCGCTATAGCCCGGACGGCCGGCTCGAGCGGCGCGTTGAGGTCCCCGCACAGCAGGCGAGCAGCTGTGCCTTCGGGGGGCCGGACCTGGACCTTCTGTTCATCACGACAGCCCAGGAAGGCTTCCCGCCGGGCGGCCTGGCTGACCAGCCGCACGCCGGAGGCCTGTTCGTGTGCCGGCCGGGCGTGCGGGGCCGGCCGCCGTTCCGCTTCGCGGGCTGACCGCTCCGATGACCATGCGGCTCGCCCTGGGGCACATCGAGGGCCTCGACGACACGATCGTGGCGTTCGCCCAGCAGCTCGGCCTCAAGAGCGTCCAGTTCCACACCCCGAGCGACCTCGCCGGCGAGCGCGGCTACTGGGCCGTCGACGAGCTGCTCGATCTCCGCGCCCGCTGCGAGCGGGCCGGCCTCGTGGTCGAGGGGATCGAGAACGTTCCCTATGGTCACTGGGATCGGGTCCTGCGCGGGTTGCCCGGGCGCGACGAGCAGCTGGACAATTACCGGACCACGATCCGGAACATGGCAGCGGCTGGCATCACGGTCCTGGGTCATCACTTCCTGCCGACCTACGTCTGGCGAACGGATCTCCAGGCCCGCGGCCGGGGCGGCGCCCGCGTCACCGCGTTCGATGCGGCCGACGTGGACCGGGGCAATGCCCTGGCCGGATACAAGCTCACCCCCGACGAAACGTTCGACGAGCCGATCGATGCCGGGCGGATGTGGGAGAACTACCGGGTCTTCCTCGACGCCGTCCTGCCCGTGGCCGAGGAGGTGGGCGTCCGCCTGGCCGTCCACCCAGACGACCCACCGACCGACATCCCGCTGGGCGGCATCGCCCGCATCCTGTCGAGCCCGGAAGGGATGGAGCGGGCCTACGAGCTTTCAGGCGGCAGTCCGGCCTGGGGCCTGGACCTCTGCCTGGGGACCGTCTCGGAGATGGCCGGCCAGGCGAGCGTCAATCGCGTGATCGACTTCTTCGGACCGAAGGGCCGCATCTTCTACGTCCACTTCCGCGACGTGCAGGGCGTGGTGCCCCGGTTCCAGGAGTCCTTCCTGGGCGAGGGCAACTACGATCCGGCCGCGGTCCTGCGGCGGCTGGCGAGCGTCGGTTTCGACGGCTTCATCATCGACGACCACGTGCCGGCCATGGTCGGCGACGAGGACACCTGGGCGGACACCGCGACGGCCGCCTACTGCAGCCGCGGACGGGCGCACGCCATCGGCTATCTGCAGGGGCTGCTGAAGGCGCTCGAGCTGGGGTCCTGAGCGTGACGGAGGGGCGAGCCGGTCGGGCGCAGCGGGACGCCTCGATCGGCGACTGGGTCGGCCGCGTCGCGCTGGTGACCGGAGGATCGCAGGGGATCGGGCGGGCCGTCGCCGAGCTGCTCACGGCACGCGGCGCCGCGGTGGGCGTCTGCGGTGTGGAGGCCGGCACGGTCGAGGAGACCGTCCGGGCGGTCCGCGAAGCCGGCGGTGAGGCGCTCCCCCTCGTCGCCGACGTCTCGGACCGGAGCTCCATTGCGGCCGCGGTCACCGCCACGGTGGATCGGTACGGGCGGCTCGACACGCTCGTAACGTCGGCCGGCATCCAGCGCTACGGCACGGTGGTCGACACTGACGAGGCGACCTGGGACGAGGTCTTCGCGGTCAACGTGAAAGGTGTCTACCTCGCGGCGCAGGCGGCGCTGCCCCACCTCCGCCGGAGCGATCGGGGATCGATCGTGGTCGTCTCGTCCGTCCAGGCTCACACGACACAGACCGCCGTGGCGGCCTATGCGGCGAGCAAGGGAGCGCTCGATGCGCTCGTGCGGGCCATGGCTATCGACGAGGCGCAGACGGGCGTCCGTGTCAACGCCGTCTGCCCCGGCTCGGTGGACACCCCCATGCTGCGGGCCTCGGCTCGGCGATTCAGCGACGGCAGCGAGGCTGGCGTGCAGGCGCTCATCGAGGACTGGGGTCACGTCCATCCCATCGGCCGGGTGGCCCGCCCGCACGAGATCGCCGAGGTTGTCTGCTTCCTGGCGGGCCCCGGTGCGAGCTTCATCACGGGCGAGGATGTCCGCGTCGACGGCGGGCTCCTGGCGAGCATCCCGGTCGCGCTGCCCCGCTGATCGGCGGCGGCGCACCCGATCGCAGGGTCGCCAGCCGGACCGAACGCGCTTGACCAGAGGCTATGCTGGGGTGGCCATGGCGGTTTCTGAGGCGGCCGGAGGCGAAGGAGCGAGATGGGCGATTTCGAGAGCGAGTCCCTGACCGGTGATGCCGGTGGCGCTGAAGCCGGCAGACGGGATGAGGCGATCGATCCGGTCAAGGCTGCCGAGGCGGATGCCTGGCTCGCCCAGTTCCGGGCGGAGAACGCGGCCAAGGTCATGGAGCACAATTTTGAGGCTGGCGAGGACGCGCAAGCCGAGGTGAGGGCCGAGGCCGCCAAGCGCGACTACGAACTGTCGCAGGCGAAGAAGCTGGCCGACAACGCCGTCCAGCTGCGGGCGGAGGCGGCCGCCTTCGAGGAAAAGGCGGCGAAGGATGCGGCCCGGCACGACGAGTACGCGACCCAGGCCCAGATCGCCCGCCAGGAGGCCGAATCGGCGGACGGCCTCGCGGCGGAGGCACGAGCCGATGCTGCCGCGGCCGACGAGGCGGCCAAGCGCCAGGACGCCGAGGTTCGTGACCTGTACGAGATCTATCAGCAGAACGAGGGCGACTACCGGCTCATCCAGGAGCAGGCCGTCGCGGCGCAGCGGATCGCGACAAACGAGGCGCGCCTCGAGCATCCGGGCGACCCAGTCCCGGGCGACGCCTCGGGCAGCTCATCGAGCGGCCCCGCGGGCGAGCCCAACCAACCCTGAGCAGCGTCTGTGGCCAATCTGTCCATCAGCCGCTAACGTGTGGGGCCCACCGTCGTTACTCCCTTTGGAGCCAGCCAGGAGGGACATAGATGCTCGAGATCATCGCGCGCCTGCTGCTTGCCCTCGCGGTCGCGACGGGCGCCCAGGGCGTCGGCACGGCGAGCGACCACGCGTCCCCGGACGGCAACGCGAACGGAATCGCCGCGATCGAAGCGATCATTGCCCAGGTCTCAGCGGCACTCGAACAGGCTCAAGCCGCAGGGCCGCCCGACGCGACCGGCCTCGATCGAGCGACCGACGTGGCCGACGAGCATGCTGCCGACGGTCTCCAGAAGGCCGCCGATGCCACGGCCGGTCACTCAAGTGGCGCAGCAGCTGCCGCTCCCGATGTCGACGCTCCACCCGTGGACACCCCGCCGGTCGCCGTGCCGGTCGCCAGCGGGCCGCCCGCAGCCCTCCCGCCCGTTCCCGCTCCTCCCGTTCCAACGCCGCCGGTTGACGCTCCGGGTCAGGGCAACCGCCCGTAGGCCCTCGTTCCGGGCCTTTAGCCTCCAGCTCGCGATATGAATCGGATGCCCTGAACGGTTTCACCTGGTCGGAGGGAGCACCTCCGGTTGGCTATGTTCCGGCCTTGCGTCCCCTCCGCGAGCCTGCGGGGCCCGGGGCATATTCCAGCGGCAGTTCGGCGGCCCGGACGCCCGATCCTGCGTGTCGCTCCGATTCGTACTCGGCCAGCGCCGCGCCGAGATATCGGAACGTCCACTCCTCGGCGAGCGCCCGCGTCTCCAGGAAGACGATCGGGATCTCCGGATAGCGGACCTGGACGCGGGCAAGCATGTCCGGCAGGAAGCCGGCGGGGGCGTAGGCGTGCTTCAGCAGGTTCCCGTAGCGGTCCTCGACGACGACCGCCGCACGGGGCGTCTCGGCGAGCTTCGCCAGCTCGAAGACCAGCGTGCCGCTGTTGAGTGCGCCGGCGAGGTCGGCCAGGGCCTTCCGCTCGACCACCGCGACCGGCGTCCCGTCTGCCGACCGAACCGCGTAGTCGCCGGCGGCGAGCGCGGGCACGGACGGTCGTCGCCTGTTGACTCGAGAACCTGTAGGGGTAATGCTCGCGGCTATCGACGACGATCGCGAGCTCGGTGATGCCGCTCGCTCGTCGACCCGGGATGCGGGCGCCCGGCCGTGCGGTCGTCACGACCTTCCGCGTCTGCCAGAAGATGCCCTCGCGTCCTGAGGGCAGCGTCGTGAACACGAACTGCGAGCGGTTCTCCCGTGGCCGATCGAGCACCAGGTCGATGGCGATGCCTCTGCGCCGGCAGAGGGTTACGGGAATCTCCTCGACGATCTCGGCCTCCGGTGGCCAGCCTTCCTCGACTCGGGCGCAGAAGACGCGACTCGTCCGTGGCCAGATGTCGCGGACCTTGAGGATCAGGCCGCCGTCGATCGGAAGCCTGACGAGGTACGGCAGCCGCGAGTCCGGATCCGGGTTCCGGGCGACGACGAAGTTCACCGCGTCACCTCAATGATCAACCTGTCGTACGACCTCGGCCGGTCACGTCAGTCCGGCGAGGACGGCGCTCGGCCGGCGCCCGAGTCCACTCTTCAGTAGTGCATGGTCGAGGGTTGCGAGTTCCGCGCCCCGAGCGGACGCAACGGCGGCATAAGCCGCGTCGTAGATCGTCAGGCCATGCAGCTCGGCAAGGGTGGCTGCCTCGCGCAGCTCGCCGATTGTCGGTGAAACCTGCGGGCAGATGCCCGAAAGAGCCTCGAGGACGACCGCCACGCGGTCCGCCGTGACGCTCGCCCGTCCACGTAGAAGCGCGTTGCCAACTTCGTACGGGGTCAGGTCCAGAACCTGCAGCCCGATCACCTGTCGGCCGTATTGCTCGAGCAGTGCCCGTGCTGGTTCAACTTCTTCCTCGCCTTCGGCGTGGAACCACTTGAGCACAACGCTCGCGTCGCTAACGACGTCGATCGCGGGCATCGCGCTCCAGTCGTTGCTCGCGGATGAGGTCCGCCGACTCGAAGCTACCGACGCCTGCGAGCGCGTCGCGGCCCCGCTGCAGGGCGGCATCCAAGGCGGTGGGTGAAGGCCATCCCAGCTGGCGGCGCGCGGCCTCCTGGAGGAAGCGGCTCCGATTGCTTCCCCGCGCTTGTGCCTCACGGTCGATCCGTTCGAGCAGATCGTCGGGCATTGAGATGAGAACCTTGGCCATGCCATGGAGTATATCCCGGGTATATATCGCCCGCAAGATGCTGTACCGCGGGCCGCTACCGGGGACGTGGGAGTCCGTTCGCGCTTTTCAAAGTCGGATCACGTCACCATCCGTCGGGATCACCACTCGCCCTTGAACACTGCGGACGCTTGCTGATGAATCTGGTGCTCGTATCCCGCGGCCTCGGGCGGAAGGTGCACGAGCGCCAACGCGCGAACGCCAGCCCGATGCTGCGGCCGTCGATCCGGCAATGCCGGCCATCTGCCTGTGCAGCGGCCGGCAAGAGCCCTATGTCGAGCTGCTGGCGCAGTTGACCCACGCGTTCCTGCCGTGCCTGTTTGAGCACGGGGCGGGGATGCTGGACCCGCGTGGCTTCCGGTTCACGTTCAACCCGGCGCTGGGTCCCTCGCCCTGGCGCGCCGTCGCCGCGCTACGGGAAGCTCTCGACGGCCTGGTGTCGTCCGGCCGCGCCTTCGTCCAGCCCGGCAAGGAGGCGACGTTGACGCTCTATCCCGTCGGCCCGATGACTGTCGCGCAGGTCGCCGCCGCAGCTGAAGACGCCGCCGCGCAGGCCGGCAGCACCTTCCGAGTGACGCAGAACATCCGCGGGGTCGAGCTGCGGCCGCCAGGGATCGACAAGGGTGCCGGGGCGCGCTGGCTGGCGGATCAGCTGGGCATCCCGCTCCGATCCTTTGCCGGTGTGGGCGACGCAGATGACGACCTGACGTTCCTGAGCGTGGTGGGCTACCCGGCCGCGCCCGCCAACGCTTCGCCGTCCGTTCGCTCGACGGCTCGGTATGTTGCCACCCGACCGTTCGGCGAGGGCCTCCTGGAGATCCTCGAGCACCTTCTCGACGTGAACCACCGGGCGGGCACGGAGCAATCGCAAAGCCCGACGTGAACCCGATCGGCTTCGGGGTGCAATCGACGTATCGACGACTACGGGCAGGCGCGACGTCGGCGATCTCAGGGCGTCGAGGCTCCGGGGGCATCCAGGTACGCCTGGTTCGCCACCTCGACGTAAAGCTTGGAGTGGTCCTCTGAGGACTCCGTGTAGGTCGCGACCTTGACCGCTCCGATCGTCGTCTCCGCGTAGGCATCCCCGAGATGGCCGGCCAGCCACGCAAGCAGCGTTGAGCCCTGATCTTCGCCGAGCATCGCCCCGAGGAACCCGGCCAGCGGATCCAGTGCATCGACCGGGGCCAGGAACGTCTCCGCGTCCTTGCCCTGAACGCTGGCGAACCCGTTGGCCAGACCGCCACTCGGATCGGTCACAACGCCGATCACGCGGGTGCGTCCTGCGTCATCGATCTTCTCGCAGGTCCGCAGGAAGAACCCGACAGCCTTCGTGCTCGGCTGCCGGGCGCGGCACGCATAGCCCTGGCTCTCGTAATACGCGACGACGTCCTCGGCCGCGAAGGCGAAGCCCGTCGTGTTGACCGTCGGGCTCGTCGATTCGGTCGACGCCGAATGCGCGGCGATCGCCGATGAGGACGGAGCGGTCGGCTCGAGACTCGGCGATGTCGAGCCGGCCGGGCTCGCTGTGGGCGGCGCGCACGCGGCGAGCATGAACGTCGCCGCCATGACGAGCGAAGCAACCGTTCGATCGGGACGCGACTGGGACAAGGGGACAGCTCCGACAGGCGGGATGCCGCGGCTATCATGACCGGTCCGGCGACCCGAGCGCCATCATCGAACCTTGGAGACGCTACTTCAGCGCATCGATGGTCCCGACGAATTGGATGCGATCGTCCACCCGTTCTCGAGACGATCCTGATCGCCGCGAACGAGGTTCGACGGTGCGCCTCGGCACCCTTGGTTTGGAATATGGACCATCGGGGCCTCGACATATCCGAACGAAATAGGGGATCCTTCGTTTACACAGACAGCAGGCCCTCTGTTGAATTCCTCGAGGCCATCCATGAAGCGCATCGCCTCCACGGTAGCTCTGCTGGTTTCGAGCGTAGCCCTCTCGGCTTCAGTCGTTCTCGCCGCACCGCCCGATGGCGCCACCGGTCACGGCGCCAAGGTTTCCGCGGTCGCCCACGCGGTCGACGCCGTCAGCGGCAGGGCCCACGGCGAAGCCGTTTCCGCGATCGCGAAGACCCACGGGGCCGCCGTCTCGGCAGCCGCCAGGGCGAAGGGTGCAGCGGCCAGCGCCGCGGGCAAGGCAAAGGGTGCAGCGGCTGGCGCGGCTGGCAAGGCCAAAGGCGCAGCGGCGTCGGAGCCCGGCAGGCTCAAGAGTGCCGCCGGCCAGGCGGATCAGCCGTAACAGCCTGACAATCGACGCCGATACGTAAGGCCTCCCCTTCGGGAGGCCTTAACGCTGCCCGGCCTTGGCGAAGTCGACATTTTCCCGGCGGTGGCTGCTCGCCATGAGACCAACGTTGGGACGGCCGGCGCGCCCGCGGTTGACTCCCCGGTCGAGGGCGAAGTCGGCGGCGACTTCGCGCGATCAGGGACCTCGGAGGTGGAGCTTGAGGACCTAAGATCAAGCATCGCCACAGAGGAGATAAGTCATGCCATTCTATCTGACGCGGTTCAGCTACACGCCCGAGACATGGGCCCGGCTCATCAAGAAGCCGGAGGATCGGCGGGCTGCCGCGCAGGCGTACATCGAGTCGGTCGGCGGCAAGCTTCATGGCTTCTGGTACGCGTTCGGAGACCACGACGGCTACAGCCTTTGGGAGGCGCCCGACAACATGTCGATGGCCGCCGTCGCACTGGCGATCGGTGCGGGCGGAGCCCTGAGCTCGTTCCAGACAACCGTGCTGCTCACCGTCGAGGAAACACTCGCGGCGCTCGAGAAGGCTCAGCCGATCAAGTACAAGCGTCCCGGCGGCTAACGGGCTGCGGGTCGGGTTGCCGCTCTGGATCGCTCTCGATAACCTTGGAGAGCACGGCGGAGTAGCTCAGTGGTAGAGCAGGGGACTCATAAGCCTGCCCGTCTAACCGCTGTGCTCTCCCGAGTGGGACCCAAGCACGAATCGGGTGACTTATAGGCTCTATCGACGGTCGAGCCAAGAGCACATAACTCGGATAGAGCGCATACCTGATTCGCCATTCAGAACCCGTCCCAAGGTGCGGCTGCCTTCGTTGCCGCCGGCGGATCCGTCCCGGCCGCGGCCGAGCTCGTGGGTCAACCGAGCACGGTGAAGCGTATCTCGCGGACCTGCGCGCGCGGTCGGGTCTTACCACCGAGCAGCTGACCCACCGCGGACGCGCCGAGGGTTGGCTCCTCGTGCCGAGCCTGGAGCGGTGCCAGCAGATCAGGATGGGGCCCCAAGCGCGCGGGAGATGTGAGGGGCTGACGTCAACACGCCCAGCATGACGGCGACCAGGAGGGCTCCCCGTGCCGCGATCACAAGACCCCGCGGCGCATTCACGCGCCCCCGGACGCGCAGCCCCCACCAGGTGGCCGTGCACAGACCCACGACGAGCAGCGCGTAGCCTGCCCGGAGCGGCAACTGGTACTCGTCCGAGGTGAGGAACACGAGCAGCACGAACGGGAGGACCAGCACCGCCCCCATCAGCGTGACGGTCGCATAGAACACAGCCGGTCCCTTCCGACCCCTGACCGCGTGGGGCAGCCGCCGGTCCAGCCAGCTGTCAAGCAGGGCGATGGACAGGCCGATCAAGCCCACGAGCGCAACGAGCAGCGCCACCACCACCGGGTCGTGATCCAGGATCACGAAGTCAGGGTTCCTGCCGATGATGAGCTCTGGCGTCCCGGTCGCGATCGCAATACCTGCCGTCAGCAACGCCCGGACCCCGGTCTGCCCCGGGATCCAGGGGCTGACGATGACCCAGAGCACCCCGGCAAGGGCGCACAGGATCAGCCCGAAGAGAACCAGGAAGAGTGTTCCACCCAGCGTGATGTCGCCGATCCGGTTCCCGTTCTCCGTCAGCGCACCAACGGCATCCGGGTGGAGGATCGCCACGAGTCGCATCAGGAGCCGCGCGCCGAGGCCGCCGACCGCGATCCCGACGATCGCGCCCGAGATGCCGCCCCTGGCGATATCGCGCAGCACCTCACCGGTCGGCGAGAGCTCGGTCTGCTCGCCCACCGCTGTCGCAGCGCGTATGCCAGCGGTGACCATGGTGTCGCCCATCTCTGCACCTCGACCCTCAGGTCAGCCCGCGAGCCCCGCGGTCGAGTCATCGTCGCATCCAGCCTCCGAGATCATCACTGGCAGGCCGTGGCTGTCGCCTGCAGACTGATCCGAGAGGCTGAGATCCCATCTTGCTCGCAACGATCGCCGCTCATCCGGGGCTTGACAGTCGCGCCCGGGACGACTATATATCGAG
>DASPWU010000169.1:0-46725 GCA_035637675.1 Candidatus Limnocylindria bacterium
CGTGTCGCGGACAGGATCATTCCTTCGACGCGTGACCCGAGTGCATCGAAGACCGTAGCGATCCATTCCGATACGCCCGCCGTCTCCGACGGCCGAGCAGTGGGTGCGGCAGGCGACTCCTTGACCGGAGCGGGCCGGGCCAGGATCGCGACGTTGCTCAGTGGTGCCAGCACGGGCGGATTCGCCGACATCGAAACTGCATCGAGCACGTCGATCCTCCCTTCGCCCTCGCTGAACCTCGCTTAGCCAAGGTCGGCGAACGATTGGCTACGCGGCGGACAGTCTCCAAGAACAGCCCGCCCTGGATCCACCGTAGGAGCACTCGGCCGGCGCGGGACCGGGGGATTCCCTAGTTGTCGATCGCCCGTGGGATCGCCTGCACTACGATCTGCCGATGCTGCTCGGGAGATCAGAAGAGCTGCGTCTCATCCGGCGTCTGATGGCAGCCGCGCAGCGGGGCGAGAGCGGCGTTCTTCTGGTGGTGGGCGAGCCGGGCATCGGCAAGACGGCGTTGCTCGAGTACGCCGCCGGTCGCGGTCGGGACTGGACCGTCCTCCGCGCGCGCGGCACGGAGACGGAGGCAGAGCTGCCCTTCGCGGGGCTGGCCGAGCTGCTGACGCCGATTGCGCGCCGGATCAGCGACCTTCCAGAGCCGCAGGGGGCTGCACTTGCCGGCGCCCTTGCACTGGGTCCGCCGACAGCAATGGATCCCTTTACCGCCTACGCCGCCACGCTGAGCTTGATGGCGGCCGCGGCCGAACACGGACCTGTCCTGGTGCTCGTGGACGACGCACAGTGGCTGGACCGGTCTTCGCAGAACGCGATCCTGTTCGCCGCGCGCCGGCTGCAGGCAGAGAGCATCGCCCTGCTGGTGGCATTCAGACATGAACCGGCCGGCGTTTTCGAGGCAGCCGACCTCCCTCGTTTGGAGCTCAGCGGTCTCGAAGGAGCCGTCGGGCGTCGGCTTCTGCTGGGAAGCGTTGCTACCTCCATCAGCGCTGAAGTGGCCGATCGACTCGTCGCGGCGACCGGCGGCAACCCGCTCGCCCTGAAGGAGATGCCGAAGCTCCTTTCAACCGATCAGCTGGTCGGAGGGGAATCGTTGCCAGACCCGCTGCCGCTCGGTTCGGACCTCCGACAGCTCTTCCTCACGCGCATCAGCCGCCTGCCTGCGGCCACCCGCCGAGCGTTGCTCGTCGCCGCCGCGAACAGCTCGGGAAACATGGCCGAGATCGGCGGGGCGCTGTCTTCGCTCGGACTCGGCGTTCGGGCGCTCGAGCCTGCGGAGGCGGCCGGCATCGTCGAGATCGGGGCGGAGCTGCGCTTTGCCCATCCGCTCGTGCGCGCATCGGTCTATCACGACGCCAGTCCAACCTCTCGGCGAGAGGCGCATCGGGCGCTGGCCGAGGCTATGGCGGCGGGCTCCGCCGCTCGACGCGCCTGGCACCTCGCCGCGGCGACCGTCGGCCAGGACGAGTCCGTCGCCATCGCGATGGATGCCGCAGCTGTTGATGCTCGCCTGCGCGGCGCGCACGCCGTCGCGGCCACGACGCTCGATCGCGCGGCCCAGCTGAGTCCAGATCCCGAAAAACGCACTGGCCGCCTGCTCGGCGCGGCCGGCGAGTATCAGCTGGCCGGCCAGCCGGACCGCGCTCTCGCCCTGCTGAACAAGGCGCGGGAGAGCGTCCCGGACGTGCTTCCTCGGGCTGAGCTCGATCATCTCCGTGGGCGAGTCCTGATGAATCGTGGGCCCCTGTCGCGCGCCCACGAGATCCTCGCCGATGCAGCCCATGCCATCGAGGACAGCCATGTCACGAAGGCGGCGGCAATGCTCAGCGACGCCTCCCTGGCCTGCTTCATGGCCGGCCAGGCCGGCACCGCGGAGGCTTTGTCGCGGCAGGCATTCCGGCTGGCAGGGGAACGCGACGACCAGGCGGATGGGGTGGTACACCTCCTGTTCACCGGGATGCTGGTGCTCAGGGGCTACTGGCTGGAAGCGGAGGCCCATATCGAGCGGGAGCGGCGGCGGATCATGGAGCTCCAGGCCGCCGGCCAGTGGCAGCATCTCGTATTGGCCGGAATCTGGCTGATGTGGGCAGAAGAGAACGCGTTGCTCGCCGCCATTCTGGACCGGGCAATTGACGAAGCCCGGCGCCTGGGCGCCCCCGGCCTCCTTCCGCAGCCGCTCGCGCAACGGTCAGAGCTCGCGGTGCGGACAGGAGACTGGACTCAGGCCTACGCCAGCAGCAGCGAGGCTGTGCGACTGGCACAGGACACGGGCCAAACGGTAATCCTGAGTTACGCCCGGGCCTGCCTCGCCTGGACGCTCGCCGGCCTCGGCCGAGAGGCGGAATGCCGGGCCGAGGCAACGGCGGCGGTGGAAGCCGCGGCCGAGGTCGGGTCTGAGGCGGCCTTCATGCGCGTGGATACGGCGCTCGGATTACTCGAACTGGGCGCCGGCCGAGCCGCTGAGGCCGTCCGGCATCTCCGGCACGCCAATGACTACGCGCAGGCCCATGGAATCCGCGAGCCCACCGTCGTGCCGTACGCGGGCAATTTCATCGAAGCATTGCTCCGAGCCGGCCGCCTCCGGGAGGCGGAGCAGGTTTTGGGCACATTGGAGGATCCAGCCAGGGGCGGTGGCCGGCTGTGGACCCAGGCTGTGGTCTCTCGATCGCGCGGAATGCTCGCGCCGGAAGGTTCCTACGACGATCATTTCCATGAGGCGCTGGGGCTGCACGAGCGGCTGCCCGCGCGCTTCGAGTGGGCGCGAACGAAGCTCGCGTACGGGGAGCGTCTCCGCCGAACTGGGTTGCGAGTGCGAGGACGGGAGCAGCTGCGCGCCGCGCTCGAGGAATTCGAACGATTGGGGGCTGCTCCGTGGGCGACTCGAGCCCGAGCAGAACTGCGTGCGGCGGGCGAATCCGGCACGCCGCGGCGTGCGGCCGGCATCCAGCAGCTGACGCCGCAGGAGCTACAGGTTGCGCTCGCGGTCGCCGGCGGCTCCACTAACCGGGAGGTTGCCGCCTCGCTCTTCCTGAGCCCGAAGACGATCGAGTTTCACCTCGGGAACATCTATTCGAAGCTCGAAATCCGTTCCCGCACGCAGCTCGTAAGCCTGGTCGCCCGCGAGGTGCCGCAGGGCGTGAATCCCCATTGACGGTCGCCGGTTGTCATGTCCGGGCCCTCGATGGATAACCTGGATCGTGATGGCCGTCCCAAAGCTAGAGACGGACGAACGCCTCTTCAGGATCGTGAGGGGTTGACGGCGCTCCGTCGACGATGACGTCCGCTCGGTCGCGGGCTCGATCAGTGGCGAAATGGGAGTCCTCCTCGGCCATCCATTGCTCCCACTGGGCGCGCATCGACTCGCCATCGCGCTCGAGTCCACGGGCCAAGCGCCAGGCGCGCGGTGCCTCGAGCCACACGGCCAGCGTCAGGCGCTGCGCGAGGGCTTGGCGAGACGAGGAGACGCCTTCGAGCAGGATCAGGTCGCTGGCCGGAATCTCCCGCCACTCACCTGGCCGCCGCGCCTCCCAGTCATACGCACGGAAGCGCACCGGCCATTCGCCGCGCTCGACTGCGTCGAGAACCTCGTTCTCAAGCCGGCTCCACCACCCGACCGGGTTGTCCCAAGACGCGAAATCGTCCGTGTGAATCACGGGCGCGGTGCCGAGGCGATGGGCGAGGCGCTCGGCAAACACGCTCTTGCCGGCTCCTCCCGGACCATCGATTGCAACGAGTCGCACCGAACCGCACCGCGCCGGCGCGCGGCGGATCGCCTCGGCCAGGTCGGTGAACCGTGCGATGATTTGCTGCTCCTCCTGCACGCAGGCCGATGGGCCCCCATTCACCTACGATCTCGACTATGGGTCACGAGGCCACGTACATCCAGTCGCTCGCATCGCTCCGTGCGTCGGACGGTGCCGTCGCGGGCGGAAAGGGAGCCAACCTCGGCGAACTGATCGCCGCCGGCTTCCCTGTGCCGGACGGCTTCGTCCTGACCACGGGGGCCTATGTGCTCGCCGCGCGTGAGGGGTCGGTCGATCCGGCCGATCCCGAAGCGGCAGCCGACCATCTCTGGAACGGCAAGATGCCGGCGGCCATCGCCGCCGCGGCGCTTGAGGCCTACCGTGAGCTCGGTGGTGGGCCGGTCGCCGTCCGCTCGTCGGCGACCGCGGAAGACCTGCCCGGCGCCTCGTTCGCCGGCCAGCAGGACACCTATCTCGACATCAGCGGAGAGGAGGCGCTCGTCGAAGCAATCCGCCGCTGCTGGGCGTCGCTCTGGAACGATCGCGCAGTGGCCTATCGGCGCGCCAACGGGATCGATGACCAGGGCGTCGCGCTGGCGGTCGTGGTGCAGCGGATGGTGGACGCGAAGGCGGCCGGCGTCCTGTTCACGGCCGACCCGATCACCGGGCGCCGCGGCCGCGCCGTGATCGAAGCCTCGCCCGGCCTCGGAGACGCCGTCGTGTCCGGCCGGGTCGATCCCGATCGCTATGTGGCCGACCCGCTGACCGGGCGGATCGTTGAGCGGCGGATCAAGGGCGACGAAGCCGTGCTGGACGATGCTCGAGTCCGGGAGCTGGCCATCCTCGGCGTGCGGATCGAGTGGCATCTGGGTGCCCCTCAGGACATCGAGTTCGCGCTCGACCGCGAACGTCGCATGTGGATCGTGCAGTCCCGACCGATCACGACGCTCTACCCGCTGCCGGAGGGCCTTCCCGATCCCGATGTCGACCTGCGCATCTTCTTCTCGGGCAACGTCTTCCAGGGCTATTTCGAGCCGATCACCCCGATGGGGATCGAGCCCTTCCTCGCCCTCGGCGAGACGATCAGGAAGGCGTTCGCGGCGAGTGGGCGCGACGGCTCAAGCCGTCCGCCTGTCGTCGAGGCCGGCATGCGGGTCTACCTCGATGTGACCCCGATCCTGCGGGACGCCGTGGGCCGAGTTGCCATCCAGCGCGCCACTGCGATGGGCGAGGCCCGGAGCTCGGTCGTGTTTGGGAAGCTCGTGTCCGATCCGCGCCTCAGGCCGCACTCGGCCTCCCACATCCGTTCGGTGCGACGGCTGCTGCCGCTTCTGCTGCGATCGCGGGTCCCGATATTCGCGTTGCGCATGCTGCGCTCGCCGGCCGCCACTCGCAGACGCTTCATCCGCGAGGTCGAGCACGCGACGCGCATCGATCTGCCGCCGGACGCGACATCGGCCGCGCGCGTCGATGCCTTCGAACGGCTGATGCGTTCGGGCCCGCCGCGCGTCTTTCCACGCCTCGTGAGCATGGTGATCGCCGGGATGCTGTCGTACGTCGTGGCTGGCCGGCTCCTGGGCGATCGCGCACGGGAGGACGAGCTCCAGCGGTTGACTCGCGGCCTGGCCCACAACCCGACCACGGAGATGGACCTCGCCTTGTGGTCGCTCGCGACGGAGATCCGCGACGATCCCGCGTCGCGGAACGCGGTCCTCCAGCGCACGCCGGCCGACCTCGCCGCCGCGTACGCGGCTGGCACCCTCCCGCATAGCATGCAGGCCGGGCTGTCGGCCTTCCTTGCCAGGTATGGGTTCCGGTCGGTCGGCGAGATCGACCTCGGCGTGCCGCGCTGGGCCGAGGATCCGACCCACCTCCTGGGCGCGATCGCGAATTACCTGCGCCTGGAGGATGAGGCGCTCGCCCCCGACGCGCAATTCGCTCGCGGCGCTCGCGAAGCCGAGGCGATGATCGCGACACTGCTCGGCCGCGTGCGCGGACCAAGGCGAATGCTGCTGCGCTTCTTCCTCCGCCGCCTGCGGGCGCTCATGGGGCTGCGCGAGGCGCCCAAGTTCCACCTCATCCGGCGGATCTGGACGCCCCTGCGCAACCTGCTGAGACCGGTCGGCGACGAGCTGGCCGCCACCGGTCGCATCGCGTCACCGGACGACGTGTTCTTCCTGACGATCGCGGAGGTGCGGGCGGCGATCGCGGGGGAGGCCCTACAGGATGCGGTCGCGGAGCGCCGAGCGATGTTCGCGCGTGAACGAGCGCGACGCCACATCCCTCGGGTGCTCCTATCGGACGGCACCGACGCCGAGATCGCGCTGGTCCCGGCAGCCGCGGGCGACCTGCGCGGGAGCCCGGCTTCCCCGGGGAGCGTGACGGCGAAGGCTCGTGTCATCCTCTCGCCGCTGGGAGCGAGGCTCGAACCGGGCGAGATCCTCGTCGCGCCATCCACGGATCCGGGCTGGACCCCTCTGTTCCTGACCGCGGGCGGCCTGGTAATGGAGATGGGCGGGATGATGTCCCACGGCGCGGTCGTCGCGCGCGAATACGGCATTCCCGCGGTCGTCGGAGTCGCCGGCGCAACGGAACGCATCGCGACCGGCCAGTTGCTCACGGTCGACGGATCGGCCGGCGCCGTGTCGATCGAGGAGGGCTGACGGGTCCGGCTTCCGTTGTACGGCCGCCCCGGGCCGGCGGCCTCAGGCTTCGCCGGCGTCCCTGAGTCGGGCCAGCCAGAGAAGGCCGACGATCGACTTCGCGTCGACGATCCGGCCGGTCGTGGCGGCATCCACCGCGTCCCGCCAGGGCATTCGAACCAGCTCGATGTGCTCGTCTTCGTCCGGGCCCAGGCGGTCCGCCTCCTCGAGGGCCGGTCGCAGGTCCGTGGCGAGGTAGAGGTGCATGAGCTCGGTGGCGAATCCCGGCGCCGTCCAGAACTCGCCGAGCCGCCGCCACGATCCGGCCCGGTAGCCGGTCTCCTCCTCCAGCTCGCGTGGTGCGGCGAGCGCGTGATCCTCGACGACACCCTTCGCGCGGTCCACGAAATCGAGGGTTCCGGCCGGGATCTCCAGCATGGATCGGCCCGCCGCGGATCGCCACTGGCGAACGAGCAGGACACGCTCCTCCTCGTCGAGCGCGACGATCGCCACGGCGCCCGGGTGGCCGGCCACCTCGCGCGTGGCGCGCGAGCCATCGGCTCGCTCGATCGTGTCGATCCGGAAGGTGAGGTAGTAACCCTCGTGGAGGATGCGCGACTCGACGATCCGCTCCTCGAGCGGATCGGGCCCGCCGGTGGGCTCGTTGGTCAACCGGCGGGCCAGGAGGTATGCGCGCTGGCCGTTTCGACTGCGGCCGTGCCGCTCAGGCGGCGACCGGCTGCGCCTTGGCAGTCAGGGACAGGCCCGACTCGGCGTCGAACAGGTGGACCTTGTCGAGCGGGATCCAGAGGTTGAGGTTGTCGCCCGGCTTGACCGCGAAGCCGGCGTCGACGATCGCGACGATATCCTTCTCGGCTGCCGAGATGTGGAGCAGCTCCTGGGCGCCCAGGTACTCGACGACGTCCGCCACGCCGGCCAGCGTGGCCACGTTGGGCTGGGCCTCTCCGAGCTCGATGTGGTCGGGTCGGAAGCCGGCGATGAGCTTGCGCCCGCTCGACGTCCCGACGGAGTCGCGAAGGCGAGGCGGAATTGGAACCCGGAGGCCGTGCGCCTCGAGCACGTCACCGGAGCCGGAGACGCCGACGTCCACGAAGTTCATGGCCGGGCTGCCGATGAAGCCCGCCACGAAACGGTTGACCGGCCGGTCGTAGAGCTCCTGGGGCGTGCCCACCTGCTGGAGGATGCCCTCGCTCATGACCGCGATCCGGGTGCCCATGGTCATCGCCTCGACCTGGTCGTGGGTGACGTACACGAACGTCGTGCCCATGCGCTGGTGAAGGCGGGCGATCTCGGCGCGTGTCTGGACGCGGAGCTTGGCGTCCAGGTTGGACAGTGGCTCGTCCATGAGGAAGACCGCCGGCTCGCGGACGATCGCCCGGCCGAGCGCGACGCGCTGGCGCTGGCCGCCGGACAGCTCCTTGGGCTTGCGGTCGAGGTAACGGCCGATGTCGAGGATGCCGGCCGCTTCCTGGACGCGACGCTCGATCTCCGTCTTGGGGACCTTGCGCAGCTTGAGGCCGAACGCGAGGTTGTCCCGGACCGTCATATGCGGGTAGAGCGCATAGCTCTGGAAGACCATCGCGATGTCGCGATCCTTGGGCGCTACGTCGTTGACGACGCGCTCGCCGATCTTCAGGTCGCCGCTCGAGATCTCCTCCAGGCCGGCAATCATCCGCAGGCTCGTCGTCTTGCCGCAACCGGATGGGCCGACCAGCACCATGAACTCGCCGTCCAGGATGCCCAGATTCAGGTCGTCTACCGCGAGCACGTCGCCGTATTTCTTCGTGACGTGATCGAACGTGACGGTGGCCATCGCACGCTCCTTTACCCACCGGGTCATCGCGGGACCATGCATCCGGCCACGAGCTGGCTCGGGGCTCGGACGGCCCCCGTACGAGGTGCCGGCTAGGGTGGCCAATCCTAGCACTGCAGCGCACGTGCAGCGCGAGCACGTCGCTGCGCGGACAGCGGGGGCCGAATATCCGCCCAGTGACTGCAAACGGGCTGGACGGCCGGATCGGCGGCCAGATATTCGCCCATGGCTTTTCGGACGTTTCGCCGCCAGTGGCGGCCTTCATGGCGGGAGCAGCTGAGCGTGGCTTATGGGCGGCGACGACTCGACCAGCTGAATCGGACCCGAAACCGCCTCACGACATGGCCACGGCCGGCCTAAGAGTCCGACCTTGAATAGCTGGCCATGATGCCGAGCCGGGTGCGCGTGGCCCGGCGCGTGACAGCGTTGGCCCCCGGGCGTTCATGATTGACAACGGGAGGGCCGTTATGAGGACGAGCCGAAGCGGTCGGCGGCGCGATCCATTCGGGATCTTGACGATCGCCCTGGCGATTGCCGCGCTGGCGATCGGCCTGGCGTTTCTCTGGCTCCGGGCGACCCTGCCGTCCGAGCCGGCGGTCGTCTCCTCCGACGACTGGCCATGGACCGCCGAAGGCGTGGCCGTTCGGCCGATCGGCGACGGCCCCTTCCGCGACGGCGACGTGGTGGTCGCGATCGACGGGCGCTCGCTCGAGTCATGGGCCGAGAGCGCCGCCGGCGGACGCTCCGGCCGGACGGGCCCGCTGCCGGCCGTTATGACCTTCGACGTGGTTCGCGATGGCCGCCCGATCTCACTGCAGGTTGCCCTGGATCAGCCGTCGCTTGTCGATCTGCTGGCGCCGGGCCTGGCCCTCCTCATCTTCACGATCGCCCAGCTCGCCGTCGGGGTGCTGGCCTGGCTGCGGCAGCCGGAGGAGGGCTGGCGACGGGGCTTTCTCGTCGGCTCGGTGGGCAACCTCGTGAGCGCGGTCGGCTGGGAGCTGGGAGTGCAGCCGACCGATCTGGTCCGGAGCGAACCGACGCTGCTGCTCTTCACCGCGACCGGCCCGCTGCATCTCCTGTTCTGGTCGAGCGTCATTCACGTCCTGGGCTCATTCCCGGCCCGGAGCGACCTGTTTGCCCGCCGACCCTGGTTGGTCGCCGCGGTCTATGGCCTGCCCCAGCTGGTGCTTCCTGCCGGCATCGTCGTGGCCCGCTTCACGACCTCCACGACCCTGGTCTGGATCGATCGATGGGCGACGGTCCTGGCGGCGGTCGTGATGACCATGCTGCTGCTGACGATCGCGGCGACCGTCAGCAGCTACCGGCGCTGGCCTCTGGATCAACGTCGCGGCCTGTTGCCGCTGGGCGTCGCGATCGTGGTCATCGCCGTGGGCGTTCTTGTCCTGACCGTGTTGCCGGCTCTCGTGGGGGGTCGACCACTCGCGCCGCGCGGCGCGGTCGCGGTCCTGGGCCTGCCCGCGGTCGTGGCACTGATTCTGGCCATCGCACGCAACCGACTGTTCGAGGTCGCCGTCCTCAACGCGTCCCGCCGACGGCTGGTGATCGCCCGCGAGGAGGAGCGCCGCCGAATCCGCCGCGACCTGCACGATGGTCTGGGTCCGCTGCTCGCCGCCATGACCCTCAAGCTGGACCTCACGCGCGACCAGGTCCGGGCCGACCCGGTAGCGGCCGAGGGCATGCTCGACGAGCTCAAGGCGGACACCAAGACGGCCGTGACCGAGATCCGGCGGCTCGTCCGGGAGCTCCGACCGCCCGCGCTCGACGAGCTGGGCCTGGTGGAGGCGATCCGGCAGCGAGCCGGGGACTTCGCCGTGCCCGATGGGTCCAACGGAGACGACCGTCTTCGCATCGCCGTCGAGGCCCCGAGACCGCTGCCACCTCTCAACGCGGCGGTCGAGGTCGCGGCATACCGGATCGCCATCGAGGCCATGACCAACGTGGTTCGCCACGCGCGGGCCCGTCAATGCCTCGTTCGCCTGACCGCGACGCGCGAGCTCGAGCTGGAGGTGCTGGACGACGGGATCGGCCTCGATCCGAGCCTCTCGGCGGGAGTCGGCCTCAGCTCGATGCGCGAGCGAACCGCGGAGCTGGGCGGGAGCTGCTCGATCGACCGCCTGCCGGAGGGCTGGACGAGGGTCGTTGCTCGCTTCCCGATCGGGAGCTAGCCAGTCGGTCCCTCTTGGGCCCCCGAAGTCAGGCGTTTCCCAGTCCCGCGTCCCGGGCCCGCACGATCGCCCCCGCTCGATCGGCCACCTGGAGCTTGTTGAGGATGTTCGAGACGTGGTTTCGGACGGTCTTCTCGGTGAGGCCGAAGCTCCGGGCGATCGCCGCGTTGGCCTCCCCGCGAGCGATCCTCTCCAGGATCTCGCGCTCCCGCTCGGTCAGCTCTGGAAAGGCGGCCGCGGCTGCGGCAATGGGCGCGCCGGCGAAGAAGGCCATGACCCGCCGGGCGATCGAGGCGCCGAAGATCACCTCGCCCAGGCTGGCGGCGCGGATCGCCTGGAGTAGCTCGTCGCGGTCGGCGCCTTTGAGGAGGTAGCCGCGCGCGCCGGCCCGCATGGCGGCGAAGACCGAATCGTCGTCGTCCAGCATGGACAGGACGACGATCGGGAGGCCGGGAACGTCCTCGAGGATCCGTCGCGTCGCCTCGACGCCGCTCATGCCGGGTAGGCGGAGGTCCATGAGCACGAGGTCGGGCCGGAGACGACGCACGGTCTCGACAGCATCCTCTCCGGTCGCGGCTTCGCCCACCGGCTCGGTCTCGGCCGAGGTCGCAAGCATCTGACGCAGGCCGTCGCGATACATCGGGTGGTCATCGACGACGACGACCCGCAGGGGCCGCGACCTCGACGAGGGGTCGGATGCCGTCATCGCACCTTCGGCGTGGCACATCCACGCGGCAGTCGTTGGGTGTGCGCGGGCTCGGCCATCGCGCTGGGCATGCTCCTCACCCTGCTCGGCCGCATCGTACGTCGCCCTCCCGGACGCGTCCATGCGACGCATCCGGCGAAGCGCCCGTCCCGGAAGTTCCCAGCTCATCTCCCGACCGGCCGGGACGGTCGCCTCAGGCTCCCGGGACATCGGTCCACCTACACCGGACATGTCCGCCGAGGGGTCGCGGACACCGCCCGAGGAGAGGACCGTGACCATCCAGCAGGATCCGAGCACATACCGAATTGCCGTTGCCCCAGAGCCGCCACGCGCGGCGCTCGCGGCAGCGGCGATGCCCACACGGGCACCAGCCATTCCGGCACCGGCCCGCGCGCCGGCCCGCGCGGAACCGGCCATTCCGGCACCATCCGCTTCGAACGACATCGCGATCGAGGCCGCGATCACCGCCGCGTACCTCGAGCACCGAGGCGTCATCCTGGGCTACACGCTGCGGATGACCCGCGATCCAGAGGTGGCCGAAGACATCGTCCACGAGGCGTACCTGCGCCTGCTCGGCGTTGCCCGCTCAGGCGTCCTGCCCGACAACATCGCCGGCTGGCTCCACCGGGTCGCGAGGAACCTCGTGATCGACTGGACGCGTCGCTCGCACCGGACCTGGGCAGCGGCGGGATCCGTCGACCGTCAGCAGATGGATGACGGACCGGAGGAGATCGTCCTCGATCTCGAGCGCGACTCGGCGCTCCACGAGGCCCTGGCCCGCCTGCCGGACGATGCACGTCGAGCGCTGCTATTGTCGGGGGCGGGTTATCCGTCCGCGGACATCGCCACCATGATCGGTCGGACCGACGGCGCGACCCGCACGCTGTTGTGCCGCGCGCGGCAGCGAACGCGCGTCCTTCTCACCGCCGGAGGCAACGGGTCACCCTCGGTCGGCTGAAATGGATCGGGGAGTTGGGGTGGCCTATGGGTTTCGAACCCATAACCTGCGGATCCACAATCCGCTGCTCTGCCGTTGAGCTAAGGCCACCACCGGCTACCCGGCCCCAGCACGGGGGCCGCGCGAGCCACGGGAGTATACAAGCCGGCGGTCGAGCGAGCGCCTGTCCAGCGCTCGCTTGTCGTGCGCTCGCTGTCACACGAGTGCCCGTCCGCTCGAGGCTGGCCGTGTCAACGGACCGAATCGGGCTGGTACCACCGCTGCCGGCCGTCGGGACCATCTCGCGGGCTGACCCCGCGAGATCGCCCTCGTACGGTCACTGCCTCACCGAACCGCGGTGGAGTGCCCGGTCCACGGATCCAGGAGACCCCCGTCGCGATGCTCACGACGCGCGAACAACCACGGCTTCTCCGCGATGCAGGACGCTCGCGAGGCCGCTGGAGTGGCCTGGTGGTGGTGGCATTCGCGCTCAGCGCCCTCGGCCTGTTCGCAGCACCCGGACGGGTGCTGGGCTGGGACGCCAACTCCTTCAGCTCGGCCGCCGAGTCGCAGCTCGTGGCGCTCACGAACCAGGCTCGGACCAGCCGTGGGCTGCCGGCGCTCAAGGTGGACTCGGCGCTGACCTCGATCGCGCGGTGGCGCAGCAAGGACATGATCGTCCGCGACTACTTCAGCCATGACATCCCGAGCCCGCCTGGCGGCCGCGTCTTCAACGAGATGGACCGGCGCGGCTATTGCTACTTGCTGGCCGGCGAGAACATCGGCTGGAACAACTACCCGGACGACGTCGCGACCCAGCAGATCCAGCAGATGTTCATGGCCTCGAGCGGTCACCGGGCGAACATCCTGGGCTCGCGATGGGACCACATCGGGGTGGGCGCTTACAAGGGCCCGACCGGCAAGAAGATCTGGACGGTCCTGTTCGCCGACAAGTGCGGCAGCGCTCCGGCGCCGAAGCCCACCGCCAGGCCGACGCCCAAGCCGACCGCCAAGCCCGCACCGAAGGCCACGCCGCGGCCGACGGTGCGGGCGACCCCCAGGCCCACGGTGAAGCCGGTGCCGAAGCCGACCCCCGTGCCGACGCCGACGCCGACGCTGGCGCCCGAGGCCGCGGGCACGCCTCCCGCGGTGAACGCATTCGATTCGAGCCCAGGCGCGGACAACGGACGCCAGCCGCCGGGGGTCGTTCCGCCGGGCCTGCGCGTCGCGGATCCGCCCGCGCCGAGCGGGCTGTTCGAGGCCATCGTCGGGGGAGTGGCCGGGCTGTTCTTCGGCACGTAAGGGTCTGCGCCCGCGGCCCTTCACGATCGCTGGCCGCCGCGAGGCCGACCGTGGCCAAACATTCATCGGGGTGGCTGTTAGCCGCGCGATTCGGTCGATTCGCGGCCAAATATTCGCTGCCGGACTGTTGGGCCGGTGAACGGCTGTCCGGGATGGCCGGCCGGTCGCGGCCCGCGCGATCCGCGAGCGTGACGAGCCGCGCCGGGCCGCCGCCAGCCCACAACCGATGCCCGGCGGGGCATTAACCGGTGGCCAGGACTGGCCACGGCCGGCACAACATTCTGTGAGGGAATGGATGGCCACGTCCGAGAGGGCCCCGTCCCTGGCCCCTGACCGGTCGGTACACTGCCGACCATGCTGCCCAGCGCTCCGCCGATTCTCGAGGCACGTGATCTGACGAAGTCCTACCGGCTGGGCGAGACCACGGTGGATGCGCTGCGGGGCATATCGCTCCAGGTCGCCGAGGGCGAGTTCGTTGCCCTCATGGGCCCGTCCGGGTCTGGCAAGAGCACGCTCCTCCAGCTCCTCGGCGGACTGGATCGGCCGACCAGCGGCGAGGTCGTCCTCCAGGGCGAGACGATCAGCCGACTGGCTGACGAGCCGGCGACGCGCCTGCGCCGCGACCGGACCGGCTTCGTCTTCCAGTTCTTCAACCTCATTCCGCTGCTCGACGTGACCGAGAACGTCGGCCTGCCGTTTGCGATCGCCGGCCTGGATCCCCGGAGCGGAGACATCGCGGCTCGCGTGCGCGACGCCATCGAGCTCGTGGACCTGCGCGGCAAGGAGCATCACAAGCCCGACCAGCTGTCGGCCGGCGAGCAGCAACGGGTCGCCGTGGCGCGAGCTCTCGTGACCCGGCCGGCGCTCCTGTTCGCCGACGAGCCGACCGGCAACCTGGATTACACGACCGGCTCCGAGATCCTGGACGCGCTGTGGCGGAGCTGCGTCGAGCGGCGCCAGACGATCGTGCTGGTCACCCACGACTCGAAGGCCGCGGCCTATGCCGATCGGGTTTGCGTCGTCCGGGACGGACGGATCCTGGAGGAGATCCCGCTCGGCCGGCGAGAGATCCACGACGCGACGCCGCTGATCGCCCGGCTCGCCCAGCTTGGCCTGTAGGCCGGACGCCCCGGCGCCGCGATGGGTGCCCTGAGGTCCCTGGCCTGGCGCAGCCTGTGGGCTCGGCGAGCGCGGAGCATCCTGACGATCGGCGGGATCGCGCTGGGCGTCGGCGTGCTGTTCGCGGCGCTGGCGACCAACGACGGGATCGATCACTCCATCGATCGGACCGTCCGCCACATCGTGGGTCGCGCGGACCTGCGCGTGACGGCGTTCACCGAGCGGGGCCTGTCCGCGGCGACCCTGGCTGCCGTCAGTGGCGCGCCGGGCGTCGCGGTCGCCGCGCCGCAGATCGAGCGGCGGACCTTCCTGGGCCCGAGCCTGCAGCGCGGATCGGCCCTTCCGCCCGCGGTGACGGTCCTGGGCGTCGATCCGGAGCTCCATCCGCTCCTCCATGACCTGCCGGGCAGCGAGACCCTGCGCGGAGGCAACCCCAACGCGCTCATCGGCGAGCGCCTCGCGGCCGCCGACGACCTCCGCATCGGAGACCGGATCGCGATCGACGGCCCGGCAGAGCCCGGCACGTTCGACGTCGTCGTGGCCGGGATCCTGGCGGGCGATGAGCCGGTCCTTGGCACGTTCGGCCGAACGATCGTCGTCAGCCTCGCCGAGGCGCGGACCATTTTCGGAAGCAGCATCGGCATCAGCCGCATCGACGTGGGCCTGGCGCCCGGAGCGACGGTGGATGGCGTGAGCGCCGAGCTGGAGTCGCGTCTGACGACCGAGCCGTACGTCCTGTCCGACCCGGCCGACCTGGCTGCCTCGCTGCGGGCTTCCACAGCCGACTTCCAGTCGACATCCTCGCTGCTGGCCGCCGTCGCGCTCTTCGTGGGCGCGTTCCTGATCTTCAACACCCTCTCGATGACAGTCGCGGAGCGGTTTCGCGAGGTCGGCCTGCTGCGGGCCGCCGGGGCGACCCGACGCCAGATCGCCGGGCTGGTCCTGCTCCAGGCGCTGTGCCTGGGGATCGCCGGAGTCGCGCTGGGGCTCGTGGTTGGGCTCGGGCTTGCGGCGGTGATGGCCGGCTACGTCCAGCGCATCGCCGCGGTGCCGTTCGAGGGACTCTCCGTCCCCGTGTCGGGGATCGCCCTGGCCGCCGCGTTCGGGATCGCCGTGACGCTGGCCGCGGCGCTGGAGCCGGCCGATCGAGCGGGCCGGGTCTCGCCGATCCAGGCGCTCCGGTCGCGCCCCGATCAGGCGACCGCGGCTGGAACGCGCGCCCGCCTGGGCTGGCTGATGGTCGTCTTCGCGGTCGTGGCGGTCGCCGGGATCGCCCTGTGGCCGCGGGGACAGGGAGCGTCGGCCCCCGTTCGCGGTCTCGCGGTGTACGGCATCCTGCTGCTGACGACGATCCTCTCGCCATTCCTGTTGCCGGCGCTCGGCCGGGTGGCGGGCATCCCGTTCGGGCTGGTCGTCCGGGCGGAGGAGCGGCTGGCGCGAGGCGCCGCGATCCGCGACCGCGGCCGGGCGGCGTTGACCGTCGGCGCCCTGATGGTCGGGGTGGCGATGATCGTGTCGGTCGGCGTCCTCGCGCTCAACGCCCGGCAGGCCGCCTCGGCGTGGCTGGTCGAGGTCGTGCCCGGCGACGAGGTGGTCACGTCCATCGTCCCGGCGCCGATCGACGAGACCGGGCCGGCCTCGGAGCTGGCGGCGGTCGCCGGCGTGGCGCGCGTGAGCCCGATCGCGACGTTCGGGGTGGCCTACCGGGGGGTCCGGCTGGATGCGGCCGCGGTCGTCGGCCGCGACCTGCTCGCCGACGGCCGGATTGCGTTCGTTGCTGGTGATCGAACGGCCGGCCTGGACGGGCTCGACGACGGGGGCACGGTCCTCCTGCCACGGAGCGTGGCGGACCGCCTCGGGCTGCGCCTGGGGGACACGATGCGGTTCACCCTGGGCGGTGGGGCGACCGCCGCCCTGGGGGTGGCCGGAATCGTGGCCCGCGGCCTGCCCGGCAGGTCGGCGGAGACCGTGTTCGTCGGCTGGTCCGACGCGACCGAACGGTTCGGCGTCCTGGGCGCGGACTCGTTCGCGATCCGGTTCGAGCCGGGCCAGGCCGTCACCGCCCGCCCCGCGCTCGAGCAGGCCGCCCGGCAGCTGGCCCTGGAGCCGGCGAGCCTGGACATGATCGGCGCTGCGATCAGCGACGCGCTGCGCCGGGTATTCGGGTTGTTCGACGCCCTCGCGGCCGTGTCGGTTCTGATCGCCGGGCTGGGCATCGTCAACACGCTCACGATGAGCGTCCTGGAACGGGTCCGCGAGATCGGGGTGTTGCGAGCGGCGGGGATGACCCGGCGCCAGGTCTGGCGCATGGTCGTCGTGGAGGCGGGCATCCTCGGGATCGTGGGCGCGGTGCTCGGTTCGCTGACCGGGCTGGCCGCCGGAATCGTGCTCATCCTGCTGGCCGGAGGGCCCTCGGCGGCGGGTCTCGTCGAAGCGGGCTCGCTCGCGGTTCCGTGGGCGACGATCGGGCTCGGGTCGGTCTTCGCGATCGCGATCGCGATGCTCGCCGCCTATTACCCGGCGCGCCTGGCCAGCGGATTGTCCATCGTTCGCGCGGTCCAGTTCGACTAGCGCCGCCCCGGCGGGCCGGTCCGGCGCCGGGCCAGTCCCGTGGCCTCGTTCCAGTGCTCCGGTGGCCGCGGGTGGCGGTCCCCTTCGGGTAGACTCGGGACGTCCCGTCGAGTCTGGGGAGCGTCGGCGGGCAACGGAGGGTCGAACGACGATGCTGGCGAGCTCTCGCTTCAATCGCCTGCCCGCAGCCGAGCGGGGGATCACGATCGGGGACTTCCTGGTACCGATCCAGGTGGGCGAGCGACTGAGCTCTCGAGCCCGTCATGTGGCGCTGGTGGTGGCCGGCGCACTGCTCATCTTCCTGACGGCCCAGGTCTCCATTCACCTTCCGAACAACCCCGTTCCGATCACCGGCCAGGTGTTCGGCGTTCTCCTCGTGGGTGGTGCGCTCGGCTTCCGGCGCGGTCTCCTGGCGACGCTCCTGTACGTCGCGGTCGGGCTCATCGGCTATCCCGCGTTCGCCGAGCACAAAGGCGGCATCGCCGTCATCGCGGCGGTCACCGACGGGCAACTCGTCCTGGGCGCGACGGGCGGCTACCTCATCGGCTTCGTCCTGGCCAGCGCGCTCGTCGGCCGGCTGGCGGAGCTCGGCTGGGACCGACACATCGGTGGGTCGCTGGCCGCCATGATCCTCGGCGACGCGGTCATCTACGTGATCGGTGTGCCCTGGCTCATGGCCGCCACGGGTGTGTCCTCGCTGGCGGCCGGGTTAGCCATGGGCGTGACGCCCTTCCTGCTCTGGGACGCGATCAAGATCGTGCTGGCGGCCGTGCTCTTTCCGGCGGCCTGGTGGGTGGTCGGTCGCCGGCCCGACGAGCGCTAGGCGGGCTCACTGCCGCCGCGGGCGCCCGACGGCCACAGGCGGGATCGCTGCCGCCGCGGGCGCCCGACGGCCACAGGCGGGATCGCTGCCGCCGCGGGCGCCCGACGGCCACGGGCGGGATCGCCGCCGCTGCGGGCGCCCGACGGCCACAGGCGGGCTCGCTGCCGCGGCTGGCGCCCGACGGCCACGGGCGGGATCGCCGCCGTTGCCAACGAGCGCGAATGCTCCGCACATCGGCCTGAACATTAGCTGACCGGACTGCCGGGCTCCCTCGGGGATGCTCGCCTCGGCCGCGGGCCCTTCCGCCCTTGCGTATCGACCCGGCCGATGCCGGAAGACGCAAGGGTGCCGGCACGCGCGCCGTGTGGCCAATATGACCGGCAATTCCCGGAGACTGCGTCCCGGTAATGATCAGGCCGATGCGGCGCCGTGATGGATGGCGGCCTCGGCCCGGCCGCGAGCGCTCAGCGATCGATGGCGTTGCTGAGGCTGCGATACGACTCGCGGAGGAGCCGCGCGACCAGGGGCCAATAGGCGTCGCCTCGGCCCGCCGGGCCATCCCGGTCCACGGCCGCGCCGCGGTCACGCACCTCGGCGGCAAGACCGCGGAGGCGCCCGGCATCGGCCACGGCCTCCTTCGGGACGTCGTACATGGCCGCGTACAGGCGGCTGATCGACTCGCCGGCCGCCTCGCCGGCGGCCAATCCCATCTCGCGCCGAACGACCCACCAGGCAAGCTCATGGCGAGCCACCGCTTCCACGTCGACGCCGGCGGGCATGCCGAGCAGCCGGTAGCCGCGAGCGATGTCCGGTGCGAAGCGGTCATAGTCGCCGGTCGCCCGGGCGAACCCCGCCGCGGCCTTCGTCAGGAACGCGGCGGCCACGACCGCCCGCGGCAGCGAGACATTGGCCTGTTCACGCAGTGCCCGGACGAGCAGGCCGAAGAGACGAACTGGCTGGCGGCGGTAATAGGCCTTCCACATCCGCAGCTCGAGGATGGCCAGGCGATCGGGATCGAAGCCTCGGCCCCAGCGGAGGTTGCGCGGACGTTCGGGGAGATGCGGCGGTGGCGTGGGCGCACGGGCCTCCGCGCTGGCCGGCTCGGCGGCGGCAGCGGCGGTCGGCTCGGCGGCTGTCCGGTCGGTCGGATCGGATACGACTGGGTATCGTACGTCGATGGCCATCGCAATTGATACGCAGAAACCGCGCACCGGGATGACAGATCCCGCGGGGGCTCATGAAGACACGGACGACGCCGCCGGCCTGTACGGCCCGAGGTCGGAGGCGTGGCGTCTCAACCGCGAGGCGATGCTCCTGTTCGGCTCCGGTCCGCGGTCTCTCCTGTTGCAGATCGCGCACCCGCTCGTTGCCGAGGGCGTCGACCAGCACAGCGATTTTCGGGCCGATCCGTGGGCGCGGCTGGTCGCGACCGTGCGGAGCTACCTCACGGTCGTGTACGGCTCGGAGCGCCAGGCGAGGGCCGAGATCGCCCGACTGAATCGCCTCCATCGCTCGATCGTCGGCCCGGTTCGCGACCCGGAGGCCGGCGCGATCACCGGCGCTCGGGCATATGCCGCCCGGGATCCGGAGCTGAGCCTGTGGGTCCACGCGACGCTCGTCGATTCGATGATCGTTGCCTACGATGCCTGGATCGAGCCCTTGAGCCGGGCCCGGCGGGAGGCCTACTATGAGGAGACGAGGCCGATCGGCCGGGCGTTCGGCATCACCGATGACCTACTGCCGCCCGACCTGGCGGCGTTCGAGCGGTATCTCGAGCGGATGTTGGCGCCTGGCGGGCCGGTGACCGTCACCCCGACCGCCCGCAGCCTGGCCGAGACCATCCTGCACCCCTCACTCGGACCGCTCGTCCCGGCCGTCGCGCCGATCCTGGGCCGCATACCGGCCGGCACCTACGACTGGACGCTGTGGCCGTCGCTCGCGCTCCTGCCCGAGCCGATCCGCGAGGGCTACCGCATCGCGTGGACGCCGGTCAATCGCGTCGTCGCCGGCTGGCTCCTCACCAGCTGGCGGGCCTGGCTGCCGGTCCTGCCGCCACGGCTGCGCTGGTTCTCGGCGGCATCGAACGCAGCCCGCCGGGTCGCCGATCAGTAGAAGCGCGGGAACCGCGGCGCGAAGGTCGGCCGAAGGTCGAGCGACGTGTGAGCGTCCAGGTTGCTCAGGAGCGCAGGCGTCGAGCCGAACCCGAAGCGACGGGCCGCAACGTAATCGCGCATCGCGTGCCAGTAGTTGGAGGTCCCCATCCTGCGCCGGATTCCGTTGAGGAACGCCGAACCCTGGATGTAGATGATCTCGAAGTAGCAGGTCGCGCTGTAGCGGTAGATCGTCAGGTCCAGGCGGGCGGTCGAGCAGCGGCTCGAGCGCCAGATCCCCGTCAGGTAGCGGGCGAGGTGGTCCGCCGCCGCCTCGTCGGCAAACGGCTGGTACGCCTGATCGGAACCCACCATCCCGTAGAACCACTGGTGGGCCGTCTCGTGGTAGACGAGCCAGCGCAGGTGCGACCCGCTCAGGCCGCCCGGGATCCAGATCATCTGCGGCGACTCCATCCCATAAGCGCCGGCCGATTGAGCGACCGTGAACGTTCGATACGGATACGTCCCCACGAGCGCGCCCATCCTGGCGATCGCGCTCTTCGCGTAGCCAAGGACGGTGGACACGGGATAGCCGGACCTCGAAAAGACCCTGACGATCGTGTTGCCGACCGTCGCGCTGTGGACCGAGTAGAACGGACTCGCCGCGAAGTTGAAATCGCGAACGTCGCGGGCCTCGAACGTCTGGGTCAGGCCGCTGGCGGCGGTTCGAACGCCGGCCGTCGCGAAGCGGAGCGTCCGGTCCGTCGTGACCCGGAAGCGGACGTATGGGCTCGACGCGGTGTAGAACGGCTCGCCGTGGTTGGGACGGTTGAACGGGCGGCGAACGCTGACCCAGGGCAGCCAACGGTTGGCATCGATGATGCCGTTCGTCCGCGTGAACAGCCAGTTGGAGCCGCTGAGGTCGCTGCGCAACGTTGCCCGGAAGACGATCCGAATGCTTGCCGTCGCTCCGTCGGGCAGGACGCCGCCCAGCGGGACGAGGATCGTCTGGTCGCTGATCGACGGGCTGACCGTCCGCCCGTCGACCGTGACCGAGCCGAGTCGCAGGCTGCCGATCCGGGCGGTCACGGTGTTGAGCTCGACGCGGTCGATGGGGCCGCCGGACGCGTTGCGAACGCTCATCACCGACACCGCCGACACGCGGCGGTCCCAGTAATGGACAGTCGCGTTGACGTCGTAAGTTGCGACCAGGCGGATGCTGGTCCGATTGACCGCACCTGGCACGATCGCGGAGGCGGTTGCCGAGGGTGTCCCCGAGGTGGTCCCGGAGGCTGTCGCCGTCGGGCCGATCAGAGACTGGCTGGCCAGCTCCCGGGTAACGGACGGCTGGGCAGCCGGTGTCTCGCCGATAGGCTGAGCGGTGGACGTGGAAGTTGACTGCTGCGCCGGAGCCGTGCATCCGGCAGCGATCGCGAGCGCGACCACGATCGTCAGCCAGGGGATTGGGCGGCGCCGACTCGTGCTCATGTCGCGCGGCATGTACCCATTGTCCGCGGCCGGTCCAGCCCGGTCATGTCGGCCGCTTGGTGGGTTCGCGCGGGGTTCCTGCCTTATCAGCCGGCCGCTTGGTGCGTGGGTGCGTGGGCGGCACCAATTCAGAGTAGGGTCAGCGTCGTTGTCCGGTGGGGACGGCATACTGACGACCATGACCACCGCGGCTCCGGCCTCGTTGCCGACACCGGGCCAGGCAGCATTCCTGGACGCGATTCGGGAGCGCGTGCCGGGCCTGCGCCTGCTCACGGATGCCCTCGATCGCGAGTCGTACCGCCACGACGAGACGGCCTACCTGCGGCCCGGGCTGCCGCTAGCCGTCGCGATGCCGACCGAGACGGCGCAGGTGGCCGAGCTCATGCGTCTCGCGACCGAGTTCAAGGTCCCCGTGGTTCCGCGAGGCGCTGGAAGCGGCCTGAGCGGCGGTGCGGCGGGCGTCGAGGGTGCGCTCACGATCTGCCTCATCAAGATGGATCGGATCCTCGAGATCGACCGCGAGAATCTCGTGGCGATCGTCCAGCCCGGGATCCTCAACGCGACGTTCAAGAAGGCCGTGGCAGACGAGGGCCTCTTCTACGCGCCGGACCCGGCCAGCTACGAGATCTGCTCGATCGGCGGCAACCTCGGCACCAACGCCGGAGGCCTGTGCTGCGTCAAGTACGGCCAGACTCGCGACTCAGTGCTCGGGCTCGAGGTCGTGCTGGCCGACGGGACCGTGATCAGGACCGGTGGCCGAAACGTCAAGGACGTCGCTGGCTACGCACTGACGCATCTCCTTGTCGGCTCGCAAGGCACGCTCGGCATCATTACCGAGGCGACGCTTCGGCTGCGCGTGGCGCCCGCGCCGCGGTCGACGATGCTCGCCTTCTTCGGCTCGCTCGATGCGTCGGGCGATGCGGTCGCGCGGATCATTGCCGCCGGCATCAACGCGGTCACCCTCGAGCTAATGGACAAGCCGACGATCGCGGCGGTCGACGATTGGCATCATCTCGGGCTCGATCGCGAGGCGGCCGCGATGCTTCTTGTCGAATCGGACCTGCCCGGCCAGGCGGGCACCGACGAGCTCGATCGCGCGGTCGCGGAGTGCGAAGCTGCCGGTGCCTCATCAACCGTCCGGGCGAACGATCCGCAGGAGGCCGACTGGCTCCGCCAGGCGCGGCGGCTCGCCCTTCGTGCGCTCGAGCGGCAGGGAACCGTGCGGATGGAGGACGTTGGCGTGCCACGCAGTCGCGTGCCCGAGCTGCTCATTGCGATCGACGAGATCGCTACGCGGTACGGCATCCGATGCGCGACATTCGGTCACGCGGGCGACGGCAATCTCCATCCGAACTTCATCTTCGACCGCGACGATCCGCGCGCCGAGGAGTTGACTGAGGCCGCCCGAACCGACCTCTACCGGGCGGCCATCGCGCTCGGCGGCACGATCACTGCCGAGCATGGCGTGGGCACGGCGCGGCGAGCCGCGCTGGCCGAGCAGGTCGGCCCGGATGTCATGCGAGTCATGAGCTCGATCAAGACCGCCCTCGACCCCGACGGCCTGCTCAACCCCGGCAAGGTGTTCTAGCCGAGGCCGGTGGTGCTCGCCTGCGATACGTTGCGCCGGACGCGGATGACGGGGCCCCGGACGCAGATGACGGGGCGCCGGTTGCGGATGACGGGCGAATGACCAGCGCGGCGCTGGACCGGCTGCTCGCGGTTCTCGTCGCCGCCATGGCGGCGACCGGGCTCCTCACGCTGCGGGCCGGGACGCCCGATGCCGGCTGGCTGTTCACGCTCCACGGTGCTCTCGCAGGGTTACTCTTGGTGACGGTGCTCGTCAAGGTCCGCAGGAGCGCTCCGAAGGCGGCGGGCAGGCGCCGCTGGGGCCGGCTGGTCCTGGGCCTCCTCGTCGCCATGCTGGCGTCGGCCAGCATGGTCGCGGGGTATGCCTGGGTCGCCTCCGGCGACATCCTCGCGATCGGCCTGCCCGCGATCGGCTCCGTCACGGTGCTGACCCTCCACGTCTGGATCGGCCTCGTCCTGCTCCCGATCCTCGTCCTCCACCTCCTGCCGCGCCGGTGGCGCCTCCTTCGACCCGGTCGCCGGTTGGCGGAAGGCGCGTTCGCCCGGCTCCTCACGCGGCGCTCGCTGCTCGCGGGCCTGGGCCTGCTGGCGGTGTCGACGGCAACCTTCGCCGGGGTCGAGCTGGTCGATCGATGGCGCGGAGGCGTGCGCCGATTCACGGGCTCACGCTGGCTGGCGGCCGGAGCGCTGCCACCGTCGACGACGTTCTTCGGCGAGCCGACGCCGAACATGGACCTCGATCGCTGGCGACTCCGCGTCGCGGGTCGGGTGGCTCGACCCGCGGACTACACGCTGGCCGACCTCAGGGCGCTGGGCGAGCGCGACGTCCGGGCTACTCTCGACTGCACGTCCGGTTGGGCGCTCGATGCCACCTGGCGCGGAGTGTCCCTCGAAACCGTGCTCGCGAGGGCGGGGATCGATCCGCGGGCGACGACGGTCGACGTCCGGTCGGTGACTGGCTGGACGTCGAGCTTCCCGATCGGCGAGCTCGCGGGCCTCCTCCTCGCCACGGGAGTCGCGGGCGGGACGCTGCCGGCTGGGAACGGCGCTCCCTGCCGGCTGGTGGCCCCGAGCCGGCGCGGTCTCGACTGGGTCAAATGGATCGCCGAGGTCCGAGTGACCTGAGGCCTGGCCGAGCATCGTGGGCTCGGCTCCGCCGCGATCCCCCACAATGCCCGGGTGAGCGCGCGCCAGCCGGTGATCCTCGCGGTCGATCTCGGAACGACCGAGGCGAAGGCCGGCCTCATCGGCGCCGACGGGCAGCTGGTGGCGACGGCGCGGGCGGGCTACCCCATCGACGTGGACACGGGCCGGGGCAGCGCCGAGCAGGATCCCGAGGCGTGGTGGGCGGCCCTCGCCGCGGTCACGCGTGAGCTCGCGGCGGCGGGCCGCGAACGGGTGGCTGCCCTCTGCGTCGTGGGCCAGGGCCCGACGATGGTCCCAGTCGACGCGGAGGGACGGGCGACCCACCCTGCGCTGACCTGGATGGACGGCCGTCCAGCGGCAGAGGCACCCGATCTGGAACGGGTCACCGGGCTCAGGGGGTGGAGCCTGGGGATCGTGCCGGCCGCCCGATGGCTCGAACGCAACGATCCCGACGCGGCGGCCGCCACGCGCTGGTACCTAAATGCCTGGGAGTGGGCGGCGTTTCGGCTGAGCGGTGTCGCGGCCGCCACCCGCTCGTTCGGCCAGGTGCTGCCGGAGCCCGCCGACGCGGCGGCGGCCGGGCTGGCCGCGGAACGACTGCCGCCGGTCGTCGAAGCGGGCTCCCTGGTCGGCGAGCTGACTCCGGCCGCGGCCGAGGCGCTTGGCCTCCCGGCCGGGTTGGCGGTCGTCGCGGGCACCGTCGATTCGTTCGCGAGCTTTCACGGCGCCGGTCTGACCGACCCGGGGGACGCGGTGGACACGGGTGGCACCTCCGGCGGTCTCGCCGTGTACTGGGGCCACGCCGTCCAGGTTCCCGGCATCTGGGCCGCCCCGGCTCCGCTGCCCGGCCGCTGGTTCGTCGGCGGGGCGATGACCGCGACGGGCAAGGCGCTCGAGTGGCTCGATGGGCAGGTCCTGGCCGGTGGACCCGGTGCGGATGCGCTCATCGCCGAGGCCGCCGGCGTGCCGCCGGCGGCCGGTGGCCTGGTCTTCCTGCCATACCTCGCCGGCGAGCGCTCGCCGATCTGGGACCCGGCCGCGCGCGGCGCCTTCGTTGGGCTCACGCTGGCGCACGGGCGAGCGCACCTGGCCCGCGCGGTGCTGGAGGCGGCCGCCCTCGCGTTGCGTCATCTGGCCACGCCGATCGCGCAGGCCGGCATCCGGATCGACGAGCTGACCGTGACCGGAGGCACGGCGCGTGGCGACACCTGGAACCAGATCAAGGCCGACGTGCTCCAGGTGCCCGTCGCCGTGCCGGCCGTGCGCGAGGCCGCGGTCCTCGGCGCGGCGATCCTGGCGTCGATTGGCCTCGGCTGGCAAGCCGACGCGCCCGGCGCGATCCGGGCGATGAGCCGGGTCGACCATCGCCTGGAGCCCGACCCGAGCTTGCGCTCGACATACGACGATCTGTTCGCCGTCTACACGCAGCTCTGGCCGGCGATCGCCCCGATCGTCCATCGCCTGGGAGCTGTACGCGGCCGGTAAGCCGAGGCTCCGTGGCCATATATTCCTCACCGGACTCTTCGGCCGTGGGCTATGTCCGGTGGGGCATCGCCGAGACTCCGGAGGCCGCGATCCGTGGCGGTCTCACGCACGAATCTGGGCTCGTCGGTCGGTTCGTGCTCGCACGGCGCCGCCTTTGGGGTCGGGGCCACGAATATCTGGCCTTGTCCGATCGTGACTGCGACCGCCGAGACGTCGGCCGTGCGGGGCCGCGGCTGACGCCGTGTTATTCTCCCGGTGCCTTCGGGGCAGGGTGTGATTCCCGACCGGTGGTAGGGCCTCGCAGAGCGGGGTCGAGCCCACGAGCGGCCCGCCGTCGAGCACGGCGGGCGTCAGCAGATCCGAACGGCGGAACCGGCACCGACCGGCCGCCGCAACCGGAGCCGACGGTACAGTCCGGATGGAAGAAGGCGAGCGGCCACGCCTGTCGCGTGGACCGGTCGGCGTCGCGCCCCGAAGCAACCGATAGGAGCTTTGGGACGACACCGCTGAGGACGACTCCCACCACCGGTCGGCCAGAGCCACCGGCACCGCCGGCCATACCGCCGGGCACACCGCCGTGCGCGTCGCCGGCCACCGTCCGGCTGCCCGTTGCGCGCGCGGATGTCGATCCGACCGCGCCGGCGATCCGCCTGGCCGACGTCTCCTACGCCTACGGCACGTCGGGCGGTTCGCGGCCGGCCCTGGCAGGCGTCTCGATCGACGTGCGGTCGGGAGAGTTCCTCGCGCTCGTCGGTGCAAATGGCTCCGGAAAGAGCACGCTTCTCCGACTGATCGACGGCCTCCTCACGCCAGACACCGGGTCCGTCGAGATCGGCGGCCATGCCGTCGTAGGCCCCGATCCGGGGGTCGGTCTCGTCTTCCAGGAGCCTCGCCTCCTGCCGTGGCGCTCGACGCTCGACAACGTCGCCTTTCCCCTCGAGCTCGCCGGCTGGACGCGCGAGGCACGCCAGGCGCGGGCTCGCGAGATGCTGCACCTCGTGGGGCTCAACGGCGTCGAGGACCTGCGGCCTCATCAGCTGTCCGGAGGCCTGCGCCAGCGAGCCTCGCTGGCCCGTGCGCTCACGCCGGAGCCGGCCGTGCTGCTCCTCGACGAGCCGTTCAGCGCGCTCGACGCACTGACCCGGGAGCGCCTCAATGTCCAGCTCCAGCAGATCTGGACCGCGACCGGGACGACGGTCGTGCTGGTGACCCACGACGTGGCCGAGGCGATCTTCCTGGCCGATCGCGTGGCCGTCCTGGCCGGCAGGCCCGGCTGGGTCGCCGGCGAGGTGCCCGTCCAGCTGCCTCGGCCGCGGGTCCTGGATCACCTCGACGCGGCGGCGGTCTCGTCGGCCGCATCGGGAATCCGGAACCTCCTGGCCGCAGACGGGGAGGGGATCGGGTGACCGCCGGGCGTCTCCTCCGCGAGATCGCACCCATCGTCGCCGGCGCGGCCTTCTTCGTCCTTGCCTGGAAAGCCGTCGTCGTCATCGGCGACTGGAAGCCGTTCGTGCTGCCCGCTCCGGAGACCGTCGGCGCCCGCTTCGTCCGAGCGTGGACGGATGGCACGATGGCGCCGCACGCGGCGACGACCCTCACCGAGATCGCGCTGGGCTTCGTCGCCGGGGCGGGAGCGGCCATCGTCGTGGGCTACGCCCTGGCCCGCTCCCGCCTGGCCGAGCGGCTGTTCTCGCCCTACATCGTCGCCGCGCAGTCCACGCCGATCCTGGCGCTGGCGCCGTTGTTCGTCCTCTGGTTCGGCAGCGGGCTGCTGTCCAAGGTCATCATGTGCGCTGTCATCGTCTTCTTCCCGGTGGCCGTCGCAACGATGGTCGGCATCCGCCAGGTCAACCGCGACCTCCTGGAGATGAGCCGCTCGTTCCGTGCTTCCAGGCGCCAGGTCCTGCTGGGTATCGAAATCCCAGGCGCCCTCCCCTCGATCTTCGGTGGCCTCCGGGTCGGCGTGACGCTGGCCGTGATCGGCGCGGTGATCGCCGAGTGGTCTGGCGCCGAGAGCGGGCTCGGCCTGCTCGTCATCCTGGCTCGCGGCAGCCTATTCGACATCCCGCTCACGTTTGCGGCGCTGGCCACGATCGGCCTGCTGGGGGTCGCCCTCTATCTCGTCGTGGTTGTCCTGGAGCGCCGCATCGTCGGCGACCGGGGGTGACCAGGTTGCCCGGAGGTCACATGAACCGTCGGATCGTCCTCGTCGTGCTGATCGCCGCCCTGCTGAGTGCATGCACCGGCGGCTCGACGCCATCAGGCGGCTCCACGCTATCAGGCGGCTCCACGCCTTTGGCGCCGGTGAAGCTGACCGTCGGACTGGGCTACATCCCGAGCGTCCAGTTCGCCCAGTTCTATCTGGCCAGTCAGGCCGGCTACTATCGCGCGGCAGGGCTGGACGTGACCTTCAACAACCAGACCGACACCGACGTCATCCAGTTGCTCGGGCAGGGCGCGGTCGACATCGGGATCGCCGATGGCACGAGCGTCATCCCAGCCGTCAGCCAGGCGATCCCCATCCGCTACGTCGCGACGATCTACGCCCAGTTCCCCAACATCGTCTACGCGAAGGCCTCGACGGGGATCAAGACCGCGGCAGACCTGCGCGGCAAGCGACTCGGCACGCCGGGCAAGTACGGCAGCGGCTGGATCATGCTCCAGGCGCTGCTCGGCTCGGCCGGCCTGAAGCCGTCGGATCTGGATATCCAGCTCTATCCCGACTACGGCCAGGGCGTGGCCCTCGCCCAGGGTGCCGTGGACGCAGCGACGGGCTTCGTCAATAACGAGCCCGTCCAGCTCGAGCTGTCGGGGACGCCGGCGACGATCCTCCACGTCGACCAGACGGTGCCGCTGCCGGGCAACGGGCTGATCGTCGGGGTTGCCCTCGGCTCCAAGCACGATGCGCTCAAGGCCTTCGTGGGGGCCACGCTCAAGGCAATGAACGAAATCGCGACCGACCCCCAGAAGGGCCTGGATGCGGCGGTGGCCGTCGTGCCGGACCTGGGCAAGGATCGGACCACCCAGCTGGCCATCCTCAAGGCGACGGTGGAGACGTGGTCCAGCGACTACACGAAGGCCCACGGCGCGGGCGCGATCGACCGGTCGGCCTGGACCAAGTCGGTCGTCTTCATCGCCGGTTTGCCCGATTCACCGATCTCCGGCACTCCACCAACCGTGGACCAGCTCGTGGACGAGAGCCTGCTCAAGTAGGGCCCGGCGCGCGACCGGCGGCGACGCCGGGCCACCCGCCAGGCGTGAGGTCTCGGGGGCTCAGGCGGCCGGCCGGCGCTGCTCGCGATGCATGCGCTCCTCGGCCTCGCGGAGCGCGTCGCCCAGGTCTCCGCCGACGGGCGGGCTGGCCCAGCCAATCGACAGGCGGACGGCGACGGCGCCAGCGGCCAGCCAGCGGTCACAGCCAGCCCGGATCCGCTCGACCAGGTTGATCGCCTGGATCTCGTCGGTCTCCGGCAGGAGCAGCCCGAATCGCACGCGGTCGAGCCGCGCGATGGTGTCAGCCGACCGGGCGCTTCGCCGCAGGACGTCAGCCACCGGCGGGATGAGCCTGTCGGCTGCCGCCGCGCCGAAGCGTTCCTCGAGCCGGTCGAGCCCGTCGAGCTCGGCGATGACGATGGCGACCGGACGGCCGTACCGGGAGGATCGGGCCGCCTCCTGGGTCACCGCGTGCGACCAGGCGGCCGGGCCATCCAGGCCCGTCACCGGATCGGCCAGCGCCGCCGGATCCGGGCCGCGATCGCCGGGGCGAGGCCGGCTCTCCGCCGGCTCGTCCGGTCGATGGTCGGGCCGGGGATCGGCCGTCGTCGCGTTCTCCGGCCGCTCACCGGCCGCCGCGCCAGATCGCGCATCGCCCGGGGCAGGCAGAACGTCCGGAGCCGCCGGCTCAACCTCGATCGAGGCCCGCCGAACGTCCGACAGGAATGCCTCGATGGCATCATCCGCGCGGTCGTCGTCGGGCGGCAGCGCCCAGCGCGGCGGTCGAGCCGGTTCGTTGTCGGTGCGATCCATGTTGGGCTCCTGATCTCCTGAATCGGGCGGCTGGCTGAATTCGGCGGTCGGGATGGGCACGATATCGGCCGGGAGATCCGCGTCAGCGGTATCCGTAGCCTGGTCGATCTTGGGTGGTGGCGCGGCCGGCGGTGTCGCCGCTTCGTTTCGGCTCGTCGGTCTGGGGGAGCGGCGTCGGCGGATCAACGGAAGAACGATGAAGGACATGAGTGCGATGTTGCCGATGATCGCGATGAGGATGACGGTGCTCAGCTGGCCATTGTCCATCCGCGCTCCTGTGGGCGGCGCCGTGGCGGTGCCGCAGTGTAGGCAGCGCGCACCGGCCCTGACGAGTGGCCGGAGGTCCCTGGGACACTTTTCTGGTGCCGTGGCACAACGACAGGCATGTCTGCTGGCGTCCTTGGGGGGTCGAGCGGCGGCAGCCTGAGGGTCGTCGGCCGGGCCGGAGTGGCGTGCTAGCATCGCGGCCCGTGAGTCCGGAGCTGCCGAAACGGCCGCCCTTCGCCCTTCGCGCGCGGATCATCAGCCCGCTTGGCGAGGGCGGGACGCGCCATGAGCCCGACGGCCTGATCCGTGTGGGCGCCGACGGGCGGATCATCGATGTCATGCCGGCGTCAGACCGTCCCGACGCCGCCGAGGCTGCGATCGATCTGCGCCCGTGGCTCATCCTGCCGGGCCTGGTCGACCTCCATGCGCACCTGCCGCAGATCCCGAACGCAGGCGTTGGCTTCGGGCTGACGCTCCTCGACTGGCTGCGGCGGTACGTCTTCCCTTTGGAGCATGATTTCGACGAGGCGGCCGCGAAGCGGATCGCGCCGGCGGCGTTCCGGGCCTTCGCCTCGGCGGGTACCACAACCGTCCTGCTCTACGGCGCCCTCTGGGAGCCGAGCCTGGACGCCTCCTTCCGGGCGGCCGAGGCGCACGGCATCCGGGCCACGATCGGCAAGGTCATGATGGACCGGTTCACGTACGACGATGACGAGCGGACGCCGGCCGAGACGCTCGAGCTGTCGCTTCGTCAGTCGGCCGACCTGTGCGACCGCTGGCACATGCGCGACGAAGGGCGGCTGCGCTACGCGTTCACGCCGAGGTTCGCGGTCACGTGCACGGCCGAGCTGCTCAAAGAATCGGCTCGCCTGGCCGCCCAGGCCGGCGCCCTGTGGCAGACGCACATCGCCGAGGACGCCGGGGAGATCGCCGAGGTGCAGAGGCTGTTTCCCGAGGCCATGGACTATCTCGACGTCTACGACCGGGCCAGCGCACTGGGCCCGGACGCGGTGCTCGCGCACGCGGTGCACCTGTCGGATCGCGAGGTCGCGCGCCTGGCCGAGTCCGGGGCGCGGGTGGCCCACTGCCCGGCGTCGAACCTGTTCCTGGCCTCGGGAATGATGCCGCTGACCAGGTACCTGGATGCGGGGATCGGCGTCGGGCTCGGGTCCGACGTGGCGGGCGGCCCCGATCTTTCGATCTTCGGCGCGATGCGCATCGGGGCCTATGCGCAGGTGGCGCGCCGGCGCACCGGGCTGGACGATCAACCCGTCCTCGACCCCCTCGCCTGGCTCCGACTCGGGACGCTCGAAGGCGCCCGAGCCCTCGGGCAGGCCGACAAAATCGGCTCCCTCGAGCCCGGCAAGGACGCCGACCTCATCGTGGTGGACCCGGCCATCACCGATCCGCTGCACGGCGCGGATGGGCAGGATTCCTGGGATCCGGCCGACCCCGCCGACCTCGTCAGCCGGCTGATCTTCCGGACGCACCCCGAGATGGTCCGTGGCGCCTGGGTCCGGGGCCGCCGCCTGGAGGGGCCGCATGAGCGGTAGGAGCTCGCCGGTCGCCTGGGGTCCCAGCCGCAACACGGCCGCGTCCGCATGAACGGCATGGACATCGTGATCGGCGGCGGCACGATCGTCGACGGCAGCGGCGAGCCGGGCTATGCCGGCACGGTCGGGATCGTGGGCGACCGGCTGCGGATCGCGCGAGACGGCACGGCCGATGAGCGGGCAATGCTCGAGCGGCCGGCCGGCCGGACGATCGACGCGACGGGCAAGGTCGTGGCACCCGGCTTCATCGACCTGCACAGCCACAGCGGCTTGATGATCCTGGCCGAACCACGTCACGAGCCGAAGGTGCGCCAGGGGATCACGACCGAGGTCTTTGGCGTGGACGGCAACAGCTATGCGCCGTTCGAACGACCGGAGGACCTGCAGGCATTCGTGGTCCTGAACGGCGGGCTCGACGGCCGGCCGGACATCACGCACGACATCGCCTGCGACTGGGACACCGTGGCGGCGTACCTCGGCAGGTTCGACCGCCAGGTGAGCCTGAACGTCGCCTATTTCGTGGGCAACTCGGCGCTCCGGATCGCGGCGATCGGCTGGGATGACCTGCCGGCGGACGCCCGGGCGATGGACCGGATGCGGGCGCTCCTCCGCGAATCGATGACCGACGGCGCCTTCGGCCTGTCGTCCGGGCTCGATTACCCGCCCGGCGCATATGCCACGACGCAGGAGCTGGCCGAGCTCAGTCAGGAGGCCGCCCGTCTGGGCGGCTTCTACCACACCCACGTTCGCTACGGCCTGGGCGACCGATTCCTCGATCCGTTCCGCGAGGCCATCGAGATCGGGCGGCGCGGCGAGGCGCCGGTCCACATCACCCACTTCTACCATCGCCAGACCTTTGCGGGCACACCGGACCAGATGCTCCAGCTCGTCGACGATGCCCGGGCCGAGGGCCAGGACGTCACGTTCGACGCCTACCCGTACGAGTGGGCGAGCACCCGCCTCCTGATCCTGATGCCCCACTGGGTGCAGGAGGGGGGCCCCGACCGCCTGAAGGAGCGCCTGGCCGACCGATCCGTCCGCGAACGGATCAGGGAGGAGCTCTCGCAGCGGGGCACGCTGTTCGCGGGCGCGGGAGGCCTGGCCGACGTCCGCATCGGCTACCTGGCGCGGCCCGAGCACGCCGCGTGGGAGGGTCGGACGCTCGGCGAGATCCTGGCCGAGACGGGCGCCGAGCCGGTCGACCAGATGTGCGACCTCCTCCTGGCCGAGGACCTCCACGTCAACGAGGTGACGCCCGGGCCGCACACGGACGGCATCCGGCGCTTCCTGGCGCACCCGATCGGGATGGTCGGCACTGACAGCACGTTCGTGGGTGCGAAGCCGTCCCCTCGGACGTACGGCAGCTTTCCGCGGATCCTCGGCCAGTTCGTGCGCGACGAGCGGATCCTCTCGCTCGAGGAGGCGATCCGCCGGATGACGAGCGCCCCGGCCGCCCGGCTGGGCCTGGCCGACCGGGGGCGGCTGGCGAACGGGCTCGCGGCCGACGTCGTCGTATTCGATCCCGCGACGGTGCGCAGCCAGGCGACGTACGAGGAGCCCCGGCGCTTCCCGGAGGGCATCGAGCACGTGATCGTCAACGGCGTGCCGGTCGTAGACCAGGGCCGTCACACCGGCGCGACGCCGGGTCGAGCGCTACGCCACGGCCAGGAGTAGTCCCGAACGCTCCTGCCGATGAGCCTCGCCCGATGAGCGGCGGGGCCTACGAATGCTGGCCGAGGTCCTCGGACAGCCGCTCGGCAGCGAGAGCCAGAGCGTCGGCCAGGTCGCCGCTGGCGGGCGGGCTGGCCCAGCCGAAGCCGACCCGGACGAGCTCGGCGCTCGGGCCCAGGTCCCGATCGCAGCGGGTTCGGGCGCGCTCGACGAAATTGATCGCGGCAATCTCCGAGGTCTCCGTCAGCAGCACCGCGAACTTGACCGTGTCGATACGGGCGATGTGGTCGCTCGTCCGGATCTCGCGCGACAGCGTGCGGGCCACGAGGACGAGTGCGCGCTCGGCGACGTCAGGGCCCCACTGGCGGGCAAGGAATTCGAGGCCAGCGACTTCGACGAGCGCCACCGTGGCCGGTCGGCGGTAGCGGCCCACTCGGGCTCGCTCGCTCGAGATGAGGCGGTCCCAGTATCGTGGACCGTCGGTGCCGGTCATCGGATCGCTCCAACCGCTCGGCGCCGCCGGCAGGAGCGAGGGCGGCTCCACCGGGCGGGAAACGGTCGGGTCGGTCGAGTCGGTGGCGGCAGGAGCGTCGGGATCGTCGGGAGCGTCGGGCTGGTTCGGGATCGAGCTCGTGGCGCCGGCAGGCTGTCCAGCACCATCCTCTGGCCGGGGCGACGGGTCCTGCGCATTCGCCGACATCGGTTCCTGCTGCAACGCCATCGATGCTCATCCTCAGTCGGCAGACAGACGGGCGTTCCCGAGACGCCCGTCAAAACGCTGGTGGTCACGTGGCCGGTCGGTCTCCAGGCCGGCGTTCGCAGGGCATCGTCCACCACCTTCCCCCCATCCGCATCCCCCCCATCTGTACTAAAGGGTCGTGCCCGGAGGTCTTGCCGGCGCCTCGTCGGCGGTGATAGGGGCCCTGGCGACGCCGGCTTGACACGGCCGCGCCGGGGGCGGCATCGTCGCGGGCAAGCAGCCCAGTACGAGGAGACGCCCACCCCGTGCGCGAATCGGCCATGCGCGAATCGTCCGTCCTCGTGCCGGGACCCGTCGTCGTGGTGCCGGATACCCTGACGCCGGGTCTGGCGCGGTCGTCGGCCCCACTCCGACGAGAGGGGCCCGCCAAGCTGACCGGGACGGCGCTGTACACGGACGACCTCGTCTTCCCGGGCGCCTGGTACGGCGCCACGATCCGCTCGACGGAGGCCAGGGCCCGCCTCATCGGCATCGATCGAGACCCGGCTTTCGCCTGGAACCGGGTCGTGGTGGTCACGTCGGCGGACATTCCCGGGCCGAACATCGTCAGCCTCATGACGGATGACCAGCCGATCCTCGTGCCGATCGGCGGCGAGATCCGCCATCATGCCGAGCCGGTCGCGCTCGTGGCCGCGCCTGACCGGGCCACGCTGCGGGAGGCGAAGCTGCGTCTCAGCCTGCGGACGGAGGCCCTCGAGCCGGTGCTCGACCCGCTCCAGAGCGAGCAGGTCTTCGCCCACTTCGAGATCGGGCGCGGCGACGTGGATGCGGCGATGGCCGGCGCCGATCTCGTCGTCGACGGTGAATACCGGGTCGGCCACCAGGAGCAGCTGTACATCGAGAACAACGCGATGATCGCGGTGCCCCGGCCGGATGGTGGCGTGACCGTGCACGGTTCGCTCCAGTGCCCGTACTACGTCCACAAGGCCCTCAAGCGGGGCCTTCTCCTGGACGACCGGCAGGCCCAGGTCGTCCAGGCCGAGACCGGAGGCGGGTTCGGCGGCAAGGAAGAGTACCCGTCCATGATTGCCCTCCACGCCGCGCTCCTGGCACGCGCCTGCGGCAAGCCGGTCCGGATGATCTACGACCGCCACGAGGACATCGCGGCGACCACCAAGCGGCACCCCGCGATCGTTCGCTACCGGAGCGGCGTGAGCCGGAGCGGCCAGCTGCTGGCCCAGGACATCGAGATCGTGATGGACGGCGGCGCCTACTGCACGCTCTCGCCGGTCGTCCTGAGCCGGGGCACGATCCATGCCGGCGGGCCGTACCACTGCCCGGCGGTCCGCGTCCGCTCCCGGGTCGTGGCCACCAACACGCCGCCCAACGGGGCGTTCCGCGGCTTCGGCGCGCCGCAGACCCAGTTCGCGGCCGAGATGCAGGTCAACCGGATCGCCGAGGCCCTGGCGATCTCGCCGCTCGAGCTTCGCCGGCTGTGGGTCTACCGTCCTGGTGACGAGACGCCGACCGGCCAGGTCCTGCGTGAGAGCGTCGCCGGCGAGGAGGTCCTGGAACGGGCGGCCGAGGCGGCCGAATACGAGCGGGTCCGCGAACGAACGGGACGGGCGCGGACGGAGCGTGCGGGCTCCGGTCTCGTTCCCGAATCGACCTTCTCCCGTGGCCGGGCCCGAATGGCTCACGGCATCGGACTGGCGCTGGCCTGGCACGGCGCCGGGTTCACCGGATCGGGCGAGGTCCACCTCGCCTCCGTCGCATCGGTCGAGCTGTCGGCGGATGGGCGGATCACGGTCCTGACCGCCTCGACGGAGATGGGCCAGGGCACCAAGACGATCTTCCCGCAGCTTGCGGCCGCGGAGCTCGGCGTGCCGGTCGAGGCCGTGGAGATCGCGCCGCAGGACACCGCGCTCGTGCCCGACTCCGGCCCGACCGTCGCCTCCCGAACGGCGATGGTCGTGGGCGGGCTCGTCATCAACGCCTGCCGCCGGCTGCGAGTCGAGGTCGAGGCGCGGACGGGTGGGCCGTTTGCCGAGACCTATGTCGCCGACGCGGCGGAGCACGGTCCGATCCGCATCGACCAGCAGTTCGAGCCCTACCCCGGCGTGGAGTTCGACGACGCGACCTACACCGGGGACGCATACCCGGCATTCGGCTGGGCAGCCGCCGTGGCCGAGGTGGACGTGGACCTCGACACGGGTGAGGTCGTCGTGGGCTCGGTCGTCGCGGCGGACGACCTGGGACGGGCCATCCACCCGGTCCTCGCCGAGGGCCAGGTGGAGGGCGGCACGCTCCAGGCCGTCGGCTACGCCACGATCGAGGAGATCAAACTCGACAAGGGCCGCTACCTGAACGACCGCCTGGCGACCTACCTCATCCCGACGGCGCTCGATGCGCCACGGATCACGTCCATCCTGGTCGAGGCGCCGTACAGCGGCGCCCCGCACGGCGCGAAGGGCATCGGCGAGCTGCCGATGGACGTCGGCGCGCCGGCGGTCGTGGCCGCCATCCACGACGCGGTGGGAGTCTGGATCCACGAATTGCCCGCGACGCCGGAGCGCATCCTCGCCGCGATGGAGCTCGACAGCCGGCGTCGGGGCGCGGCGTGACCGCGATCAGCTTCGTCGTCAACGGCGCGCCCACCGAGGTGGACGTGCCCGGCATGCGCCGCCTCCTCGACGTCCTGCGCGAGGACCTCGGCCTCACGGGGACGAAGGAGGGCTGCGGCGAGGGCGAGTGTGGCGCATGCTCGGTGCTCCTCGACGGCGCGGTCGTCGACGCCTGCCTCGTCCCGATCTGCCAGGTCGAGGGCGCCGACGTGCGAACGGTGGAGGGACTCGGGCGGAGTCGGAAGACCGGCGAGGCTGCCGTTCCGACCCCGGTCGACGACCTGGACACGCTGCAGGCGGCCTTCTTGCAGACCGGCGGCGCCCAGTGCGGCATCTGCACGCCGGGCATGCTCATCGCCGGCCACGCCTTTCTCGCGTCCGGCGCGGCCCCCACCGACGAGGCCATTCGCGAGGCGATCGCCGGCAACCTGTGCCGCTGCACCGGCTACACGAAGATCGTCGAGGCCATCGCCCTGGCGGCGAGCGGACCCGTCAAGGCGAGCTGAATCGTATGCCGATCGAGCCGCCGGTCGACTCCCCGCGGAGCCTGGACGAGGCCTACCGCATCATCGCTTCGTCCGGGTCCGACGGGCCCATCCGGCCCCTGGCGGGCGCGACCGACCTGCTCGTCCAGATCACCGGCGAGCTCGGGCCGCCGCCGGCCCGCCTGCTCGACCTGTGGCGGCTCGACGAGCTGCGCGGCATCCAGGTCGACAGAGGCGCCCTCGTCCTTGGCGCGCTGACGACCTACACGGAGATCCGCCGGTCCGCGCTGTGCCGCGAGATTGCGCCCGCCCTCGTGGACGCGGCCGCCACGATCGGGGCGGCTCAGATCCAGAACCGGGGCACGCTCGGCGGCAACATCGCCAACGCCTCGCCGGCGGGCGACACGCTGCCGGTCCTGCTGGCGATGGACGCCAAGATCGTCGTCGGCTCGGCACGGGGCGAGCGGGAGGTGGCCGCGGCGGCATTCTGGCCCGCCTACCGGCGGACCGCCCTTGCCCCGGACGAGCTGGTCCTGCGCGTACGCCTGCCGATCGTGCCCGGACGCGAGGTCCGCTTCCGGAAGGTCGGCACGCGCCGGGCCCAGGCGATCAGCAAGGTCGTGCTCGCCCTCGCCTGGCGCGACGAGCCGGACGAAACCGAGGTGGGACCGCGGGTCTGGCGGGACGTCCGTCTCGGACTTGGATCCGTGGCGCCCACGCCGATCCGCGCTCCGGCGACCGAACGGCTCTTGGAGGGCTCGCGCCCGACGCCCGAGACCGCCGATCGTGCCGCGGAGACGCTGGCCGGCGAGATTCAGCCGATCGACGACGTCCGCTCGACCGCCGATTACCGCAAGGCGGTCACCGCCCGCGTCTTCCATCGCCTCATCCGGGAGGCCGGCGGATGGTGAGCGAGGCGCTCGCGGGGGTGGAGGTGCACGGCCCCGAGGTTCCCGGGATCGATCGCCTCCTGACCGACGACGCCCTCGCCTTCGTCGCCCGCCTCCAGCGCGAGTTCGGCGCCACGAGGCTCGACCTGCTGCGGCGGCGCGGCGTTCGCCAGGCGGAGCTCGATGCAGGGGTCAGGCCGGACTTCCTGGCGTCGACCGCCGCGGTCCGCGATGGCGACTGGTCGGTCGCCCAGGCGCCGGTGGACCTCGTCGACCGGCGGGTGGAGATCACCGGACCGGTCGAGGCCAAGATGATGATCAACGCGCTGAATTCCGGCGCCCGAGTGTTCATGGCCGACCTGGAGGACGCCCTCAGTCCGACCTGGGCCAACGTCATCGGGGGCCAGGCGAACCTGCAGGACGCGGTGCGCCGCCACCTGACGTTCGAGGCGCCGGACGGCAAGCCGTATCGGCTCGGGGACGAGATCGCCACGCTCCTCGTCCGGCCGCGCGGCTGGCACCTGGAAGAACGCCATGTGACGGTGGACGGGCAGCCGGTCAGCGCCAGCCTGTTCGACTTCGGGCTGTACATGTTCCACAACGCGGCCGAGGCGCTGCGCCGGGGCAGCGGCCCATACTTCTACCTGCCCAAGCTCGAGAGCCACATGGAGGCACGGCTGTGGAACGACGCGTTCCTGGCCGCCCAGTTCTGGCTGGACATCCCGCGGGGAACGATCCGGGCGACGGTTCTCGTGGAGACGGTCCTGGCGGCCTTCGAGATGGACGAGATCCTGTACGAGCTCCGCGAGCACGCGGCCGGCCTCAACGCGGGTCGCTGGGACTACCTCTTCTCGATCATCAAGAAGTTCCGCAGCTGGGGGCTGGACCTGCCCGACCGAGCGCAGCTCACGATGACGGTCCCGTTCATGCGCGCCTATACCGAGCTGCTGGTCCGGACGTGCCATCGGCGCGGGGCCCACGCGATCGGTGGCATGGCTGCGTTCATTCCCTCCCGCCGCGACCCGGAGGTGAACGAGGTCGCCCTGGCCAGGGTCACCGAGGACAAGGAGCGCGAATCGGGCGACGGCTTCGACGGGACGTGGGTGGCCCATCCCGACCTCGTCCCGGTCGCCGGTGCGGTGTTCGACCGGGTGCTGGGCCCGCGCCCCAACCAGAAGGACCTGCTCCGGCCGGAGGTGGCGGTGACGGCCCACGAGCTGCTCGACATCCGGGTGCCGGGCGCGACGATCACGGAGGACGGCTACCGGAGCACCGTGAGCGTCGGGCTGCAGTACCTCGACTCGTGGCTGCGCGGCAACGGCGCGGCCGGCATCTTCAACCTCATGGAGGATGCGGCGACGGCCGAGATCGCCCGCTCGCTTCTGTGGCACTACCGGCGGGCCGGCGCCCATCTGGACGACGGCCGCCGGACCGACGACGCGCTGTACCGGGCCACGCGTGACGCCGAGCTGGCGACTCTCGGCGGGTCGTCTGCCGGTCGCCTGGCCGACGCCGCCAAGCTCCTCGACGACCTCGTCCTCGCCGACGACTTCGCCGAATTCCTGACCCTCTCGGCCTACCGCCTCCTCGACTGACCCCGAGTTTGCATGCGTCGACCGTTGACCCTCGCCGTCGCCCAGCCGCCGTGCGTGCCGTGCGACGTGGCGACGAACGCGTTGACGCACGCAGCAACCATCCGCGCCGCGGGTGCCCGGGTGGTCGTCTTCCCCGAGCTGTCCCTGACCGGATACGAGCTGGACGCTCCCACGGTCGCCGTCGACGATTCGCGATTGGCGCCGATCGTCGAGGCCTGCGCCGCGTCGGGCACGCTCGCGCTGGTGGGGGCGCCGGTGGATGGCGGGTCGGGCCGGTTGCACATCGCGATGCTGGCCGTCGACGGCATCGGAGTCCGCGTGGCCTACCGCAAGATGTGGCTTGGCGGCGCCGAGCCCGACCGATTCAGCCCGGGCGTTGAGCCGGCCGTGCTCGAGGTCGATGGCTGGCGGCTCGGTCTCGCCATCTGCAAGGACACCGGCGTCCCGCGGCACGCGTCGGACACCGCCGCGCTGGGGATCGACGGTTACGTTGCGGGCGTCCTGGAGTCCGCGGAGGATGCGGCGGTGGTGGGGGAGCGAGCCCGCCGCATTGCGGCCGATCACCACCTCTGGATCGCGATCGCCAGCTTCGCCGGTTCCACCGGCGGCGGCTACGCGCGAGCCGCCGGCCGCTCGAGCATCTGGTCCCCCGACGGGGTCGCCGTCAGCCGGGCCGGGCCCGAGGTCGGCGCTATCGCCCGGGCGACGCTGCGCTGAGCTGAAGCGGCCGAAATTCGTGCCGGCCGGGAGCTTAGGGCCGTTCGGCGATGTTGAGGATCGCCAGGTAGGTCTTCCGAACCTCTCCGCCGGGACCCGCCTCGGCTCGCCGATGGATCCGAGCGAGCAGGCGCTCGCGCGTGTCCTCGTCGAGCGCGCGATGACCGGAGTAGGTGTTGAGGACGTCGATGTATTCGTTCGCCGTATAGACGACATCCCAGAGGTAGCGCCGGGCGGCGACGTTGCGGAAGTGGCCGCTGGCGGCGATCTCTTCGCTCAAGTCCGGGATCGCTTCGGGCGGCTTCGGACCCCCGGCCTTCGTGGCGGGATCGTCCGGGACGACCGCCTCGTAGTCTTCCTGGACTTCGATGAAGAAGTCGTCGCCGTCGGGTGGGAGCACGTGCTCGGTCGTGACGAGCCCCAGCTTGCCTTGGTCTCTGAGGAGCGATGCGGCCTTCGCGTACCGCACGTCGGGCGCGATCCAGTGGAAGGCGGTGAAGGCGACGACGGCATCGAAGTCGCCGCGCGCCGGTTCCCATCTCTCGAAGTCGGCGTTGATCACCTCGACTGCCGGGTAGGGCAGGAGGTTCCTGCGAGCGATCGATGCGAGCTGCTCGCCAAGCTCGACGCATGTGATCCGGTAGCCACGCGCGGCGAGCTGTACGGTGGCCTGTCCGGTCCCGCATCCGATCTCGACGATGCGAGCCGACTCTGGAAGGCGCGCGAGCTCGACCAGATCGTCGAAGACTTGCGGTGGGTAGGTCGGGCGGGCGCGTTCGTAGAGGGCCGGCACTTGTTCGAAGGTCTCCCTCAGGGGGCGATGCTGCATGGTGCGTCCTGCTCTGGCATCGTCAGGCGTCTGTCCACTCGCATCCAGGCGTGCGGCTGACGTCATCCCGAAACCGCCGATACCGTCTCGAATGTCAACGTCGCCGACCTCTACCGGGACGATCCCGGGCCAGTTATCGCCATCGCCACCAAACGCCCTGGTTTGGTTGCCACCTCGGCACGCCTGGCCGGTTCCGCCGGATCGTCGTTGCCCCCGTCTCAGGTCTGACCCCTGATAGAGCCGCGAATCCCCAAGAAGCCGACCGCGGCGCCGATCGCGATCAGGACGGCGGCAACGACGAGGTAAGGAGTTAGGTCGGGCGGAGTACAGAAGCTGCCGAAGTTGCGTCCGCTGACGTTGACACACTGCATCTGCGCCAACCCGATAAGGCCAGCGCAACTAGCGCCCGCGCCTACGAACAGCCCACTCAGTGCGGCGGCCCAGGTTCTTCCCCGAAGGGCCCATACGAGCGCCGGGACCGCAAGTAGCAGTGCCAGGACTCCAGCCTCAAGTGCGAAGCCACCGATGAAGATTCCGAGAACCAGACCCAGGAGCCAGTTGGTTCGCATATGGCGACCTCGTGCGGGCGCTCGTGGTAAGAGTAGGTGCAGATCGTCGTCCAGGGACACCGGAGACTTGTCTTCTCCGTCCCATTCAGGTCAGCCGAGCCGCCGCTCGACGAAGCGGCCGAAGCCTCGCTGGCCGACGAAGGCGCCGTCGCGGATGACCGGCTGGCCGCGGACGAAGACCGAGTTCACGGCGCCAGTCACGCTCATTCCCTCGTAGGGCGTGTAGTCGCTGGTGTGGTGGAGGTCGGCCGCGCGGATCGTCCGGCGCGCCGTCGGATCGAAGAGCACGAGGTCGGCGTCGAGTCCCGGCTCGATCGCGCCCTTGGAGCGAAGGCCAAAGAGCCTCGCGGGCGTGGACGACAGAAGCTCGACCATTCGCTCGAGACCAATGCGGCTACGGGCGACACCCTCGCTGTAGACGAGGGTCAGCAGCGTCTCGATGCCCGGGGCGCCGTTGCTGATCTGATCGAACGACGCGCCCTCGACCCGCTTCTCGACGGCGGTCCGGTCCGGCACGTGGTCGGTGGCGACGAGGTCGAGCGTCCCGTCCGCCAGGCCTGCCCACAGCGCGTCGCGGTCGGCTGCCGATCGGAGCGGCGGCGAGACGATCGCCTTGGCGACCTCCCCATCGTCCGGATCGGCATATCGATCCTCGGTCAAGGTCAGGTAATGCGGGCAGGTCTCCGCGAACGCCCGGATGCCCCGCACTTTGGCTGCGCGGACTGCCGCCAGCGCCCCGATCGACGAGAGATGCACGACGTAGGCCGGTGCCTCGGCGACCTCGGCAAAGGCCATCACCCGCGCGGTCGCGATCGCCTCAGCAATCGGTGGTCGCGAAGTAGCGTGGTAACGCGGTGCCGTGTTACCACGATGAAGCGCGTCGGCTACGGCGGCGCCGATCAACACAGGGTCCTCGCAGTGGATCTGCAGCATGCCGCCAGCCCGGCCCAGGGTGCGTAGCGCGGAGAAGAGAAGATCATCTTCGAGGCGGAAGTCGTAGACCATGAACGCCTTGGCGGTCGGCACGCCAGCGTCGACGATTGCGGGAAGCTCGGCCAGCGGATCGTCCATCCGGCCGCTGATCGCCAGGCTGACCGCGCAATCGATCGCCGAGTCGCCGTCGGTCGCGCCGCGCCATTCAAGAAGCCCGGTCATCAGCGAGCGACCGGCAGCCGGCGACGATCCCGTCCCGGGATTGTTGAAGGCGAGCAGCGTCGTCGTGCCGCCGAACGCCGCCGCCACCGAATCGTGAAAGAAGCGATCGGGCTCGGCGTCGGAGGCGACCCGCGTATGGGTGTGGACGTCGATCACGCCCGGCAGGACCAGCAGCCCGGCCGCGTCCACGACCTCGGCCGCGCCCTCGGGTGCCCGCTCGCCATCGGCGGGAGCCAGGATCGCGGAGATGCGCTCGCCCTCGACCGCGACATCCGCCGGGCGTGATCCCGCCGCGGTCACGACGGTCCCGCCGCGAACGAGTAGGTCCACCAGGCCTCAGTCGACCTCGCGGACGGAAATCGGCTGCGCTCCCTCCCACAGGCAGCGCCGGCCGACCTCGCGAAGCCGGTCCTGCCAGCCGTCGTCGGGCACGATGGTGGCGAAGTGGTTGGCCGCCAGCTGGCCGACCTTCGAGCTGGTCGTGCAGGCGCCGTACGGGAAGAAGATCTCGCACTCGCTGATGCCGCCCGGATAGAGCGCCAGCTGGCCTGGGGCCGGGTGCGAGGTGTGGTTCTCGTAGTCGATGCCCGGCCGGAAGTCGCCGTACGGGATCCACGTCGACTCGCCGCTCCAGCGGCAGTGGATCAGCCGGCTCTCGATCGGCAGGAGGCGGCGGATCGCGTCGGCGGTCCGGGGCGCAGCAGCCTCCCATGCGGCGGTAAAGTGGAGGTCGCCGACCGTGATCTCGAGGCGGGGCATACGCGGAGGATAGCGTGGCCGAACGGGCGCCAACGATCTCCACCCACGTCCTGGACACCGCACGCGGCCGGCCGGCTGTCGGGGTGAAGGTGAGCCTGTTCCGACTCGCCGAGGATGGCCGTCCCGTCCGGCTGACGCAGTCGATCACGGACGCCGACGGCCGGATCGCGGACCTCCTTGAGCGGCCGCTGCAGGCGGGCGACTACCGGCTGCGCTTCGATGCCGCAGACGACGCCGCGTTCTTCCGAACGATGGCCCTGGATTTCCGAGTGACCGACACCTCGAGGAGCTATCACCTGCCGTTGCTGCTGGCCCCGTTCTCGATGACTGTCTACCGTGGCAGCTGATACCGCCGCCGAGCCGACGATGGCCACCGGCCTGCCCTCGATCGACGAGCTCGACCGGATGCCCGCGTCGGATTTTGTGGCGGCCGTGGCGCCGCTGTTCGAGGGCGCGCCTCGGTTTCTTGGCCGGCTGGCCGCGGCACGGCCCTTCGGCTCGGCCGAGACACTGTTTGATCGCGCCCGGGCGATCGCGGCCGCGATGCCACCCGACGAGAAGGTCGAGCTGATCGACGCCCACCCGCGGCTCGGCGCGCCGCCTTCGTCGGTGTCCGCCCGGTCGTTCGTGGAGCAGGGCTACGATCGGGAGCCTGCGGCGGCTCAGAAGGCCGAGGAGGCCGAGCGCGAGCGGGTTCGCGCCGAGCTCGACCGATTGAACGCCGCCTATGAGGCGCGTTTCGGCTTCAGGTATTGCGTCTTCGTGGCCGGCCGGCCACGTGCCGCGCTCATCCCAGGCATGGAGGCGGCGCTCGGCGCGGACCGTGACGCGGAGATCCGGCGCGCACTCGATGCGGTGATCGACATCGCCGCCGACCGCTGGGCGACAGCCGCTGGTGGTGGGACTGTGCGCCGATGATCGAGCTTGGCGAGAACCGCTACGGCAAGTCGGCCATTCGCGTTGTCAAGCTGGCGAAACGCGCAGAACGCCATATCGTCCGCGACCTGACGGTTGCGGTCGCTCTGGAGGGAGCATTCGAGGCGGCCCACGTGGAAGGCGACAACGCCCCGGTGATCGCCACCGACACGATGAAGAACACGGTCTACGCGTTCGCCGCCGACCGGCTGGACGGGTCGATCGAGGCGTTCGCGCGGGCCCTGGCCGACCATTTCGCCGCCGCTACGCAGGTCGAGCGCGCGACGATCACGATTCGCGAGCACCGCTGGTCGCCGATCCCGCTCGACGGCGAGCCAGCGCCCGATGCCTTCATGCGCGACCCGAGCGTGACCCGGCTCGCCGTGGTCACCGTCGACGGAGGGGGCGTAACCGTCGAGGCTGGGGTCGAGGACCTGGTTGTCATGAAGACCGCCAAGTCGGCCTTCGAAGGCTTCCCGCGGGATCGATTCACGACCCTTCCCGAGACGAGCGACCGGATCATGGCGACCCAGCTCAGCGCCCGCTGGCGGTATGGACCACCGGATCTCGACCACGACGCCGTCTACGACGCCGTTCGCCGGACGCTGCTGGACGTCTTTGCCAGGCACGAAAGCGCGTCCGTGCAGCACTCCGCCTTTGTCATCGGCCGGGCGATGCTGGAGGCTCACCCAGAGGTGGAGGAGGTCCGCTTGAGCCTGCCAAACCTGCATCACTGGCTCGTGGACCTGTCGCCCTTCGGGCTCGACAACGCCGGCGAGATCTTCGTCGCCACGCGCGAGCCTCACGGCATGATCGAGGCGTCCGTCAGGCGCGGCCGATCCGACCCGAGCCCAGCCTGATCCCGGTCGGCCGGAACCCGCCGGCAGGGCCGACAGACAGCCAGCCAGCGGCCCCAGGGGACGCGGCCTGCCCAGGGAGGCGACTTCGAGATGCCACTCGATCGTCAATTCGATTGAGTATCGAGCGGTATCGGAAACAGGCCGCCGGCGGGATGCCGCCGGCCAGGACCTCGAAGCGGCGGTCAGCTCCCAAGGTCGGCGAAGATCTCCCAGCTCGGGACCGTGCCGGCCGGCACGGCCAGCCACTCATGGAGGGCGATCGCGCGATCCTTGTGATCCGCGATGAGGCAGCCGACGCAGGTCCAGGTGACGCGTTGGCTCCACTCATCCCGTCCGGCGGTGGTGCTGCCCGCGGTCCGAGCGCACAGCGTCTCCACCGGGACCGCGCCCGAATCCGGACCCGGCCCGAGCGAGACCTTCACTTCTTCGCACCGCCCATCGAACTCTCCGTCGGGCCAACTCTCGATGGTCTGGTTCGACGGCTGCCGATCAGGCGGACGCGGATCGCCGCCCAACGCACCCCGGCACCGCGCTCGCGGCCAAACGTGCCATGGACGCGCAGCCGGTAGAAGTCCTGAAGCGGATCGGCGTCGTGTGGGTCTCTGTAGGCGTCCCAGCACAGGGCCATCGGGCCGGCCGGCCGCTCGATGGTCTCGAGGCACTCCGTTCCGGATGGCGACCGAGGAAGGGTCTCTGGATCGACCCCATCGCTCGCGTCCGCTGCGATGTCGCCCTCGAGAACGACACTCCCGACGAGGGTCGTTACGGTGTCGGGGACCGAGGGCGTCAAGCTGTTCGAGACCCCAGCCTCGGCCACGGCGACCACCGTCGTGACGGCAAGAATCACGATCGCCCGGCCCGCTGGAGTCATCGATCGACCACCTCCCGTCGGCCTGATCATCGGCGCCGAAATGCCGCCGCTGCCTGGCAGACACGCGCCGAGGGTCGTGACACCGTAGGTGGCACAGCGCCGATCCAGCATTCCGAGCATGGAAGCTCACCTCGTGCAGTTGCCGACACAGCTGCCCACGTCGCTGCCGACGTCTCAGCAGACCTCCGCGCGCGCGCCCGCTGCGAGCGTTCGGCTCGAGGGTGACCGGATCGTCCTGGACCGGCTCGTCCTCGTCGATGCGGGCCTCGCTGCCTTCCTCGGCGAGCGCCCTGCAGAGGACCGAGCCGGGCTCGTGGAGCGTGCGCTGAAGATCGGCCTGGCCGCGCTCCAGGACGCCGGAGTGAGCGTCAACGTGGACGTAATCCGACGCGAGTTCGGCAGCCTGCTCCAGCAGGCGGAGGCGGTCAATGAGCGGGCGGCTGCTGCGCTCGAGCAGGCGCTTCGGACGAACTTCGCGGACGGCGACGGCCGCCTGCCGCGGACCCTCGAGCGGTTCCTCGGCGATCGCGGCCAGCTGCGCACGTTCGTCGGCGAGCTGTTCGACGAGACG
>DASPWU010000170.1:0-4980 GCA_035637675.1 Candidatus Limnocylindria bacterium
CCGGACTGAATAGGTGGCCGTCGCGCGCGTTTCGAGCTGACCCGCGGCGGCGGCAACGTCGCGGATCCCGGTCGGCGCAGCGAGCGTCAGTGACAGCGCAAGTAGCGACGCCCCCGCGGTTGCCGCCGCGGCTCGAACGACACGATTGGAGCCCGACCGCGGCCGGCGCTCCGGGCTGGCCATCATCGCGGGTCGGGGCCGTGCGGATCCGAGCTGGCTGCGGAAGGGGCCAGCGGCGGCCGTGCCGCGCCAACCGGCGCCCTCGGGCGTCGCCGGCGGGACCAGGCCAGAAGGAGGAGCCCGAAGGCGGCGAAGCCGCCCGCGGCGATCGCGAGCCGGCCGCGGCCGGCGTCGGTCGTGCCAAGCCATGTGTCGCGGGCCCTGTCGGCGGCAGCGACGGCGCCGGCGAGGTTCCCGGACGCGAAGGCCGCTCGCGCCTGGGCCATCTGGGCCGCCGGGTCCTCACCCAGCAGGCCGATCGAGGCGACGATTCCCGGATCGGCCGGCCTGGAACGCGCGTCGGACGCGATCCGCTCGACGGCTGCCGACTCGGCGGCAAGCTCGGTCTGGGCCGCCTCCGGTCCTTCGTCCTCGAACGCCTCGCGCAGCGTCGACGGCAGGGTCAGCCCGGCGGCCGTGGCGTCGGCCTCCAGGCTCGTGCGGGCGGCCAGCACCGCGCGCGCCTTCGCGAGCATCGCCATGGCCTCGTCGAACTGCCAGCGGTCCAGGGCCGTCCGGATGGCTCGCGGCAGCTCCCAGTCTCCCGCCTCCGTGACCGCCGCGGCGAATTCCGCCCGGGCGCTCGTCCGCGCATCGAGCAGGGCGGCCTCCTCTGGCCGGACCACCCATGTTCGCCACAGGTCGTCGTAGGTCGCATCCGTGCGGGTCTCGAGCAGGTCGAGGAGGCCGCGCCAGTCGGGCGCCGGAGTATCGCGCTGGATCGCAGCGGCGGCGGGCTCGGCGGTCCCGCCGGGCGCGGCGCCGACGTCCCGTTCGACCTCGCCCGATCCGTGGACCGGTTGGTCCGCGCTCTCGCCCGCCGCTGCCGCCGCCCAGACCCGCGTCAGGCCGGCCGGGCCGGCCCGCTGCGCGATGAGCTCGGCGAGCCTGCGCGAGGCCGCGAACGCGTATGCGTCCTGCGTTCGGCTGCCAGAACCGCGAGGCCCCGCGCCGTCGGCCAGCCATGCGTTGAGCGGCACCTTCGCGGCGAGGAGTGGCTTGGTCAGCTTGCCCGGCGGAACCGCGACCTTCAGCGGCTTGGCGGCGAGGCCCGCGTAGTAGGAGGCAAACCCCTCGGCCGCCCAGCGGTCCGCCAAGAGCCAGCCGTTGAACCAGACGTGCGACGCCTCGTGGAGGACGACGAACGGCGCGGCGTCGTAGGCGACCTCGATCCGACCCGTCGCCGGGTCGAAGAGGGCGGCGTATCCGCCGCTCGCACGGGTCACCGCCTCCCGCACGGTCAGGGGACCCACGCCCGGAGTTCCTGACGCCCAGGCCCTGGCCAGCGGAACGGGCAGGCCGATCACGCTGCCGAGAGCCGGCATTGCCCGCTTGAGCAGGGTCGCCGTCCGGCGCCCGAACGCCGCGTCGTCCTGCCACGCCTCCACGACCATCGGCAACGCTTCACCGGCGGCCTTCAGGGTCAGGGCCGTGACCACATACGCGCCGGGTCGATCGGCCAGGATGTAGGCGAAGAAGGCCAGCGGCCGAGACAGGTGGGTCGCGCTGAAGACCTGGGCGCCGCTCGGCGAGGGCGTTGGGCCGGCGAGGGGCCCGCGCAGGACCTCCACCCGGAATCCGGCGGGCATGACGACCGTGACGCTGCCGCCCGGCGTGTCGGCCGATCCAAACGCCCAGACCGGGAACGTGGCGATCGCATTGCCGATGCGGACGTCGCGATCGGCCCGGCCGCCCGGATCGGGCAGGTCGAACGTGAGTCGCAGGTTCAGCGTCCTGCCGCTGTACAGCTTGGTCCCGAAGCCGATCCGCAGGAGCGTCTGGCCGCCGCTCCGGGAGGCGACCCCGACCGTTGGATGGGCGGACGATCCAATCGCCCGGATTCGGAAGTTGGTCGTGCCGGGCAGGACCGCCAGGTTGGCGTGGTCGAACCAGAATCGGCGGATCACTGTGTCCGTGCGATGGTTCGTGGCGGCAATTGACACGGTGATTCGAACCCGGTGACGGCTCGGTTGGACGTCGTAGCGGGCGGAGGCGACGAGCGTCAGCGCCGGTGCCGCGGCATCCACCGGCCGTGCCCCGGCTCCGCCGAGCCAGCCGCCGGCCACGAGCAGGACGGCAACCGCGAGACGAGCCAGGGATCGGGCCACCGCCGATCGAGGCCTCACGACTCCATCAGCTCCGCCAGCTCGTCCGCATAGCGGGCGAACAGGCCGACCTGGCGGCTGACCCGACCGTCCGCCGGGGGCACCTTGCCATCGGGCCAGATCCAGCCGGCCGACTCCTCGGCCAGGACGTCGCACAGCGCCAGGAGGCGCGCCAAGGCCAGGCCCAGCGCATCACGGTCGAGCCGTTCGATCGGAAGCTCGGCGCTCAGCACCGGCCGTTCGTCGGTCGCGATCGCGAACTTGGCGAAGGGGTACTCGTCGTTCCAGCGCAGCAGCTTGCGATAGGAGCGCCGGAAGCCGTCGGTCAGCGGCGGCGCGTAGTGCACCCAGGCGATACACGCGAGTCCCGGGTGCAGGATCACGGTGACCCGGATATCGAACCGCCGCCGGCCATCCAGGACGAGGTCCCAGCTCGTGATCCCCTCGCGTTCGATGCGCTCGATCGGGTCGAGCCCGAGCTCGGACAGCCAGCCGTCAACCTGGATCGGGCTCGGAGCGGCCGGGCCGCGATCCGTCGCAGGCATGGCGGCGAGTCTACCGGACATTTGTACGGCCATCGGCGGCGACGCCGGCCGGGCCGGCCGGGCGAATCCGTCGCGACCCGTTTGGCAGCCGCGACCCCCCGTTCGAAGCGCCTCAGCTCGAGGCGCGGCGGGACCGTCCGGCGACCGATTCGAGCGGTCCGGCGGCCGACGCGGGTCCCTCCGTCGCGACCTGCTCGCGCTCCTGCATCACCGGAACGCTCCGTGGCCGAGGCGCGTCCTTGCGCTCGACCGTCGACCCACTCTTCACGACGCGGGCCGCGAAGTCCGATCGTCGGACGTCGCCGCCGATCTTCACGTTGCGGCCGATCCGCATGCCGCGGGGGACCACCGACCGCTTGCCCACGACAGTGATGCCGGTGTTCAGGCGGCCCGGCTCCTGACGGTTGGGCGTCGAGAAGTCCGCGCCTTCGCCGACGATGGAGCCCTGGCCGACCACGACCTCCTTGTCGAGGATCGCCCGGTCCACCACCGCACCGGACCGGATCAGCGTGTCGAACATCACGATCGAGTCGCGCACGACGGCCCCGACGTCGACGCGCACGCCCGGCGAGAGGACGGAGTTGACCACCATCCCGTTGATGATGCAGCCGTGGCTGATGAGGCTGCGGTGCACCTGCGCCGTCGACCCGACGCGCGCCGGCGCGCGCTCCTCGGAGCGCGTGTGGATGAGCCATTCCTTGTCGTACAGGTCGAGCTCGGGGTCGTCGTCCAGGAGGGCCATGTTGGCCTCCCAGAAGGACTGGATCGTGCCGACGTCCTGCCAGTAGCCGTCGAAGCGGTACCCATAGACCCGGGCGCCGCCATCGATCATCCCCGGAATGACGTGCGCCCCGAAGTCGATCCGGTCCTCCGCCAGCCAGCGCCGGAGCGCCCGTTTGCTGAAGACGTAGACGCCCATGGAGGCGAGGTCGCTCTTAGGCTGCTTGGGCTTCTCCTGCCAGTCGACGACGCGGTGGGACTCGTCCATGGCCAGGATGCCCATCCGGCTCGCGTCGGCGAGGGGCACCCGCCGGACGGCGATCGTGACGTCCGCGCGTTTGGCGCGGTGGGCCGCGACGAACGGCTGGTAGTCCATCTTGTAGACGTGGTCCCCCGCCAGGACGAGGATCGTGTCGGCCGATGCGTGCTCGATGACGTTGAGGTTCTGGAGGACTGCGTCCGCCGTTCCCCGGTACCACTCGGCGACCCGCCCACGAGCGATGTACGGCTGGAGCATCTTCACGCCGCCGGTGTTGCGGTCCAGGTCCCACGGCCGGCCCAGGCCGATGTGGTCGTTGAGCGAGCGCGGGTTGTACTGGGTCAGGACGACGACGTCATCGATGTCCGAGTTGACGCAGTTCGAGAGCGTGAAGTCGATGATCCGGTACTTGCCGCCGAACGGGACGGCCGGCTTGGCCCGTACCGACGAGAGGATCGACAGGCGCTCCCCCTCGCCGCCCGCGAGGATGACCGCCATCGTCCGCTTCATGAGCGCGTCCTCGTGTGCCTGACCTGTGGCGTTCCCGGCCGATGTCGCCGCCGGACGCCCGCGCCTTCATCGATGCTAGCACGGCTCAGTTGCGCGTTGGCCTCCGCGCTTGATGGCGCCGGACCTGCCGCGGCGAGCGGGCCGCCGGCCACGGCGGGCGGGCCGGCGGGCCCCCGCCGCCGGAGCCACCCCTACACGAACAGGCGGGGATTCACCCAGGTGTCGTTCATCTTGACGGCCCAGTGGAGATGAGGTCCCGTCGTGTTCCCGGTCATGCCCTCGTACCCGATGACCTGCCCCTGGGTGACGAACTGGCCGGCCCGGACCGTGGGCGGATGGTAGCGATTGTCGAGGTGACCGTAGAGCGTGACCAGCTGCTGGCTGTGGGCGATGATCACGACCCAGGCCCCGTCGGAAAGTGGTCCGGCATAGACGACCCGGCCATGGCCCGCGGCGCGGATTGGCGTGTAGATCGGCGCGGCCAGGTCGATGCCATTATGGAAGTGCGCGCAGCTCCCCAGCGGCGGCTCCCAGCTGAAGCCCGTACAGCCGAACTCCTGCGTGAGGGTGCCGTGCATCGGCCAGATCAGCGTCCCGTTGTAGACCGACGGAATATTGCCGA
>DASPWU010000171.1:0-8460 GCA_035637675.1 Candidatus Limnocylindria bacterium
TGGGGGCGCCGGTCGTGGCCGGCTGAGCTCCGTCGTCCAGGGTCAGTCGGGCAGGCTCGAGCGGCCCCGGATCACCCGGGCGACAGCGGACATGTCCTCGCCGGCATGACCGCCGTCGATGAGCTCGCGCTCGATGTCGGCGCACAGCGCGGTGACCGGCAGGTCGGCGCTGAGCTCGCGGGCCATGTTCAGGGCAATGCCGAGATCCTTGAGGTGGAGCGCGACCTTGAAGCCCAGCGGGTACTCGTTGTCGATCATCCGGCCGCTGCGGTTGGCGAGCACCCAGCTCTGGGCGGCGCCGCCTCCGAGCGCGTCGACGACCTGCCCGACGTCCAGGCCTGCCTTGAGGGCCAGCACGATGCCCTCCGCCACGCCGAGATAGGTGCCCGCGAGGATGACCTGGTTGACCGCCTTCACGGCCTGGCCCGCTCCGACCGGCCCCACGTGGGTGATCGTCCGGCCCATGGTCGATAGAACCGGCCTCGCTCGCTCGACATTGGCCGCGTCGCCGCCACAGAAGATCGTCAGGGTCGCCTTCTGGGCGCCCTCCGAGCCACCGGACACGGGCGCATCGACGAAGCCGACGCCGCGGTCGGCCAGCCGCTCTGCGGCCACGCGCGCCGTGGATGGCGCGACGGTCGAACAGTCCACGACCAGGCAGCCATCGCGGACGCCCTCGGCCGCCCCGGAGAGGCCGAAGAGCACCTCCTCCACGTCCGGTGAATCCGAGACGCAGACCACGATCACATCGCTTTCCGCGGCGAGGGCGGCCGGCGTCTCCGCCTGGCGGGCGCCGTCCGCGACCAGCGACGCCGCGCGACCGGGCGTTCTGTTCCAGACCGTCAGGGGGTAGCCCGCCCCGGCCACGTGGCCGGCCATGGCGGCACCCATCGTGCCCAGGCCGATGAACCCGACGCGTTCCACGACGCCTCCATCCTTGCCGGACGGGCGACAGCCGACGGCCGCCCGCCGCCAATTCTAGGTTGGCGGGAGCGGCCGTCGGGTGCTCGGGTCCGCCGGTCGCCGGCAGACGGGTGCTCTAGGGATTGACTGGCGCGGTGATCGAGCCGAACAGGCCGTGCGTCTCGTCGTCCGGTCCGGCCGCGAAGAAGAGCGTGTTGGTCGGACCGGAGGTGGCGCCGTTGCCGAAGCCGATGCCCCACAGGCCGTCGATCTCGATCGGTGTGTGGTCGGTGCCCTTCAGCACGCCGTGCTCCTCCCAGCCGTCTTCCGCGCTCCACTTGAACGCGTGGATCCGGCCGTCGCCGAAGTTGCCGACCAGGAGGTCGCCGCTGAACTTGCCGAAGTTCGCTGGCGCCCTGGCCAGGCCCCATGGCGCGTTCAACTCGCCCGCCGAGGCGACGCGGCCGTGGAACGTCCCGTCGGTCCCGAATGCGCTCACAAACCCGAAGCCTTCGCCCGCGAGCTCCTCGTCGGGCTCGGCTGGGTTCACCTTGGCGTAGGTGACGTACAGCTCGCCGCCGATGTTCTGGATATTGAACGGCGCGTACCCGGACGGGAGGCCCGGGTCGGTGAAGTCGCCGGCCAGGTGGACCGGAGCGAACGTGTTGTCGAAGACATCGATCCGCGACCCGGCGAAGTTCGCCGCATACAGGTGGTGGGCGCTGCTGCTGCTGTCGATCGCCAGGCCGAGGTAGACCGCGTCCGGCGTGGTGACCGCGTTGATCGCGGCAGTGCCGACGCCGTTCCAGCCGGCGATCTGGCCGTCGTCGGTTGCGAAGATGAACCGGGCGGCGAGGAGGCCAGTACCGGCATCCACCTTGAAATCGCCCGCGTTGCCATTGAAGACGACGCCGGTCGGCGGCCCGGGGACCGTCACGACGAGCCCCAGCTTGGCGCCGGTGTTGCCGTTGTAGAGGGTGGACTTGCTCGTCCCGTTGTCGGACACCCACCACGGCGACGTCGGGCTGGCAACGATGCCCCAGCCGTTGACCAGGTCGGGGTCGAGCCCGACGGCGGCGCCGGGGACGTCCGACTGGAGGTTGTGAACGCTGTACATGTTGTCCGCGTTGATGTTGCGGGCAGTCGCCGGGAGCGCGGCCGCGAGCAGTAGGCCGAGGCTCGCGGCCAGCGCGAGAGCGCGTCTCGCCATGGTTTCATCCTCCTGTGGGTCCGCGGGAGATCGGCAACGTGTCGGCGGAACTGGGGACACGGGCGCCGATGCCGGACAGTTCACAAGAGGTACGACCGGATCGCGTGGAGCGGATTTCGGCCGGTCGGAGAGACAACAGAACATCTGTGCCATTCCGTGACCGCTGCTGACCTATCATGCCCCGATGACTGAGACGACTCCTCCGGTCATCGTCGTCGAGGGCCTGCGCAAGGTGTTTCGTGCCACCCGCAGGGATCCGGGAATTCGGGCGGCATTCCGGTCCCTCGTCGCTCCCCGGCGGGAGCAGATCGTCGCGGTGGAGGACGTCTCGTTCAGCGTGCAGCCGGGCGAGATCCTCGGCTATCTCGGACCGAACGGGGCCGGCAAGTCGACGACGATCAAGATGCTCACGGGAGTCCTGGTGCCGACCGCCGGACGGGCGCGCGTCCTGGGCCTGGAGCCGTACAGGGACCGGACCCGGAACGCCACGCAGATCGGCGTCGTCTTCGGCCAGCGGACCCAGATGTGGTGGGACCTGCCGGCCGTCGAGTCGTTCCTCATCCTCCGCCACATGTACCAGGTCCCGGATGGCATCTACCGGGAGACGATCGACGAGCTCGACGAGTATCTGGAGCTGTCCAGCTTCTGGAAGGCCCCGGTCCGGCAGCTGTCGCTTGGCCAGCGGATGCGAGCGGACCTGGCCGCGGCCATGATTCATCGGCCGCCCGTGCTGTTCCTGGACGAGCCGACGGTGGGCATGGACGTCGTCGGCAAGGAACGGATCCGGCTTCTACTCGCGCATCTGGCCCGCGAGCGGGGTACGACCATCCTGCTGACCACCCACGACCTCGGCGACGTCCAGCGCCTCTGCAAGCGGGTCCTCATCATCGACCACGGCCGCGCGATCTACGAGGGCGGCCTGCAGGCGCTTGCCGAGCTCGAGGGCGCCCATCGCCGCCTGGAGGTCCGCTTCGCCGAAGAGGTCGCCGCACCCGCGATCGACGGCGCGGATCTGGAGCAGGTCAACGCGGTCACGGCGGCCTATCGCTTCCCGGCCAACCGGAATCCGCAGGAGATCCTGGCGCCGCTGGCGGCCCGCTATCCGGTGGCGGACCTGACGGTCGAGAGTCCGGACTTCGAGGAGATCATCCGGCTGATCTACGAGCGCAAACGGGAGGCGCCGGAATCCGCGTCGTCAGCGGCGAGTGCGGAGACCGCCGACGTCAAGGCCGAGACGGCCACAGCTGACGCAGAGGCCAAGGCTGCTCGAGGCGCTCGAGGACCGAGAGGCCGGAGCGGATGAGCCAGGCGATGACCGCCGCCGCGCGGGTGTCACGCGTGCTGCTCCTGGCTCCGCTCGTCCAGCTCACCTACCGGGCACAGGCGATCATCGGCGTGCTGGAAGTTGTGTCCCGGATCTTCCTGTTCACGGTGCTCTGGTCGGCGGTCTACAAGCCCGGCCAGACGAGTGGCGGCATGGACGTGCAACAGGCGATCACCTACTCGGCGCTCGCCTCCCTGCTGGTCAGCGGCCGGGCGTACCCCGTGGACACGTTCTCCGACCGGATCCGCGAGGGCACCATCGTCTATGTCTTCATGCGGCCGGTCCCGCCGCTGCTCTACTTCTGGGGCGTCCACCTGGGAGGCATCGGCTACCGATCGGCGCTTCTCGCGATCGGCGGAATCGTCGGGCTGGCCGCCGGCGTCGTCGCTCCGCCGGCCTCCCCGGCCGTGCTCGCGGCGTTCGTTGTGAGCGTCGTCCTGGCCGAGCTGATCTACGGCTGCTTCTTCCTGTTCCTCGAGCTCGTCGCCTTCTGGACCACGAATATCTGGGGCGTTCGTGCTCTCTACTTCTTCGCGCTCCAGCTGCTGTCGGGCGCGCTCGTGCCGATCTGGTTCTTTCCGGACTGGGCCATCACGCTGCTCGCCTGGAGCCCGTTCGCGGCCGCGACGAGCACCCCGGTCTCGCTGTACATCGGACGCATCCCGGCCGACTCGATCCTCGGGGCGCTCGCTCTCCAGGTTGCCTGGCTGCTGGCACTCATCGGGCTGGCCGGCCTGCTCTGGCGTCGGGCGCGCGACCGCGTCATCGTGCAGGGCGGCTAGCCGTGGAACCGGGCGGACACGGCGACGGAGCGGGCGCGGCCACGGTGCCGCGCGTTCCCGTGCGAGGCCTGGCCCTGGCTCGCGTGGTCGGCTCGATGGTGAGCATCAACCTCCGATCGCGCATGGAATATCGGGTTGACTTCGCGATCTGGATCGTATTCGGCGTCGTCTACCACATCGCGGCGCTGGCCTTCGTCTGGGTGGTCGTCGCCCAGTTCAGCGGCCTGGGCGACTGGACGCTCGAGCAGGTGCTCTTCCTGATCGGGCTGCGCCTGGTCGGTCACGCGGTCTTCGAGACGATCTTCGGCAACCTGGATTTCGTGGGGGAGATGGTCCGCCAGGGCACGTTCGATCGGATGCTCATACGGCCGATCAGCCCGCTTCTGCAGGTCCTCCTCGCCGAGTTCCGGGTCAACGGCCTGGGCGATGGCGTCATCGGCCTCGCGATCTTCTTGATCGTCCAGCCGGCGCTGCACCTGAGCTGGACCCCGATTGGCCTCGGCTACCTGGTGCTGGTGATCGCCGGGTCTGTCCTCCTGGAGGCCGGCATCTTCCTGATTGTCGCCTCCGTCACGTTCTGGATCGTCCAGAGCGAGTCCCTGGTCTGGTGGGCCGGCGACCTCATCAATACGTTCGGCAACTACCCGTTGTCGATCTTTCCGCAGGGTGCCCGCTACCTGTTCACGTTCGTCTTCCCCATTGCGTTCCTGGCCTTCTTCCCGGCTGCCGTGTTCCTGGGCCGCGCCGACGACGTGCCGTTCACGCCGCTCTTCGCCTACGGAGCACCGCTCATTGGTGTGGCGGTCTTCGCGCTCGGCCATCTGGTCTGGCGCATCGGCCTGAGTCATCACCAGAGCACCGGCACCTGAGCGCCCCTGCCCTCTCTCGGACCGCGGCTGGCTTCCCTCCACCGCGGCCCCGGCCGCGCGTCGTCAGGCCGGCTTCTCCAGGACGACCTCGAAGAAGTCGTGGGCGAGATCCGTTCGCGGGTAGCTGCCCAGGGCCGACTCGAACCGCTGGTAGAAGGCCTCGTCGATCGGCTGGCCGGTGAAGCGAAGCGCTCGAATGCGAAAGCCGATCGCCCGCATCCGTGACTCGTAGTCGGCCCAGGAGAGGCGATTCACCCACGATGCACCCGTCACCGACCGACCGCGCCGGTGCATGAATTCGCGGATGACGGCGTCGCCGAACAGCAGGTGGGGATAGGGGAAGGCGATGTCGGCGTAGAGATGGGAGGCCATCGGTCCGCGGTGCAGGTTCGCCTTGATGAAGGCGAGCCCGCCTGGGCGGAGGACGCGGAAGGTCTCGGCCAGGGCCGCCGCCGGATGGGCGATGTGCTCCCAGACCGCGAACGAGACGATCCGATCGAAGGTCTCCGCGTCGAAGAGCCTGGCCGCGGTGAAGTCGCCGAGAACGTAATGCGTGCGGTCGTCGGCGAGCGCCTGCCAGGCCGCACGCTCGACGATATCCAGGCCCCACGCATCGGCGCCGAAGTGGTGGCTCAGGTACCACACCTCGTACCCGGCTCCACAGCCGATCTCCAGTACCCGGCGATCGGCCAGATCGATCTCCCGGTGGACGTCGAGCAGTCGCGCCCTCGCACGTTCGGCTCGCTCAGGAGCCGCCCGGCCCGGGGCGACCGGCACGAGTGGATGGGCCAGGTATTCGGCATGAAGCTGCTCCATGAGGTCGATGTCGAACTCCGGACCAGGCGCTCCGCTCGAGCCGACGCTCGCCACGGTCCGGCTCGGCTCGTCGACCGCCGGCGGTCGTGGCCAGCGCCGGCCGATGGACCGGGGTGGCTGGGTCGGCCGGTAGCGACGCGGGACCGCCAGGTCGTCGGCAGCCCTGGGCGAGGCTCCGGCCATTCGCCGCCACATCGTGCGCCCCAGACGGAGCGCCGCGTCGGAGCCGACGGGCAGGCGACGAGCAGAGGCGTACGCTGCCCGCACCAGCCGCGGCGAACGAACGAGCCGCCGCAGCGGATTCACGTCAGGCGGCTAGGCATCGGCCGGAATCGACCACGGCTGACGCTCGAGGGCAGCCTCGAAGTCGGCGCGAGAGTGGACCGGCTCGCCGTGCGACACGAGGACGTGCTCGAACGGCAGATCGAGCATGGCCCGAAGCGCCGGCAGGGTCCGCACCTCGAGGGCCGGTGCCCACCAGATCCTGAGGTCGCCGCCCGGCGCCGTCATGCCGTCGGCGAAGACGATGGCCCGCTGCTCAGGCAGGTAGACGGGTGTCTCCATCCCGCCGCGGCCGTCGTACAGCGCCACAAGACCGCCGGGCAGCTCGTCGTCTCGTCGGATGGGCTTGAGCTCGGTCCTGGGCGTGTCGTCGCGCCAGTACAGCCACGGTCCGTACGCGGGGGCGCCGTACCAATGGACGAAGGTGTCGACGTCGCGGACGTGGTCCGGCTTGAGCACGACGATGGCCGTCGGACGGCTCGACTCCAGGCGGTCGTAGACCTCGCGGTCGGTCGGCGGCGGCGCGAGCGGATCGAGCAGGACGGTCTCGCCCCGCGATTCGACGACGAACGACGAAACCTCCGGCTCCCAGTCGTCGCCTTCGCGCCATTCCCAGTGGGGCTGCCGCCACAACCACAGGCCGGGCGCGATGTCACGGACCTCGACGCTCACGTGGGCGACGCTACCACACGCGACGGGCTGGCCGGCCGTTGGGCATCCTTACCGATGATGTCCTCGCGACGCCCCACCTCACGCACCACCCGCGACCGGCCCCGTCGGATCCCGCTGTCCCATCGGCGGGCGCTGGTCGCCCGTCACACGCGGCTGCAGCCGGTGGCCGGCATCACGGGTATCCGGCTCCATCTGGCCGATGACGTGGCGCCCGTGTGGCACGCGACTGAGGCGGCGTTGGGGCTCGCCGGCGCGCCGATCCCGTTCTGGGCGTTCGCCTGGGCCGGCGGGCTGGCCCTGTCGCGCTTCGTGCAGGAACACCCCGACGAGGTGGAGGGGCGGCGGGTCCTCGACCTCGCGACCGGGAGCGGGCTCGTGGCCATCGTCGCCGCGCTCGCGGGCGCGTCCGCAGTCACGGCGGCGGACGTCGATCCGTTCGCCGAAGCCGCCGTGGGGATGAACGCCCGGGCCAACCGCGTGCGCATCGCCTTCGTCGGTCGTGACCTGCTCGACGGCGAGCCGCCCGATGTCGATGTGCTGCTGGTGGCGGACACCTGGTATGAGACTCCCCTGGCCGAGCGTGTGCTGCCCTGGATCCGCGCTGCGGCGCGACTGGGAACGCGCGTTCTCGTCGGCGATCCCGGGCGCCGGTACCTGCCCGCGGCTGGGCTGCGGCAGCTGGCCTCGTACGAGGTCCAGACGACCACCCGGCTCGAGGACCGCGCCATCGTGCAGTCGAGGGTCTTCACGCTGGCGGGCGATGAGTGATGGTGGCGCGCCCGGCGGGACTCGAACCCACGACCTTCAGGTCCGCAACCTGACGCTCTATCCACTGAGCTACGGGCGCGCGATGCCGCGCATGGGCTGGCGGAGAGGGAGGGATTCGAACCCTCGAAGCAGGTTACCCCACTTGGCGGTTTAGCAACTCGCTCACCGCCCGTCCGCGACAGCCCAGCAACGTCCGCCGGAGTGTAAACGACCGGCCCGGCACCCGCTAATCGTCCGCCCCCATCCGCCATCATCAGCCGGTTAGGGCGTCAGATTGGGCGTCAACCGGCCGCTTCCGAATCAGACGATCATCGGTGACCTGATTGGGTTGGCGGTGCCGAAACAGGCACGCAGTAAGGACCATTGAGGCTGGTGCCCGGCCCCCCGGCTACGTTCCGACAAACCAGAATCTCCGGCCGATATGAGTACGCAGCCCACGCGACAGCGAGCGCGATTGCCAACAAGACGAGCCACAGGACCTGACGTCTCATCTATCTATCCCCCATCAAAGCGCCAAGGTGGGCCGTCCGGGAAGTGGCGATCGGCACGTCAGGAACCCGCCTCACTCGCCTATACCCGATCGGTTAGGGACTCCCATTGCGGATGGGCATTCCCTGACCTATCAAAGCGACTTCGTAGAACGTCACAAATTGGCCTGCGTTTTCAACGGGAGCCTTTCGAAGATTGCCTAACCGCAGGATGCGGTCGCCAAAATGCCACGCTTCGACGGCTCTCTCACCAGTGGAGCGCAATCCGCTCGACCCGCCGCCTGGCTCCCACCCGCGTCGAGTCAGTTCGTTGTCGAAAAACGCGACGATCTCATCCCAACTCGCG
>DASPWU010000172.1:0-16179 GCA_035637675.1 Candidatus Limnocylindria bacterium
CTCTGGATCTTCGAGTACACCGGTCCGTAGACCGGCTGCACCGAGTCGTTGAAACGGGGCCGGCTCTCACGCCGGTCCCGTTTCGATTCTGGGGTTGGTCGCCTGGCCAGCCCGGCCCGGGCTACTGGTCGGTACGCCGAAGGATCCAGAGCCCCGTGTTCATGTCGCTGGCGTAGATGAGACCGGTCGCCTCGTCCACGGCCACCCCCCAGACCTGCGTCGTGTTGGTCAAGACCGATCGCTGGGCGGGCTTGACCGGGTTCTGGCCGGCCGGCGGGACGAAGTACGCGACCTCATGCAGAGCTCGGGGGTCGGACGCCTCGATGACTCGGACGCCATCGGTGTACCAGGACGCGTAGACGTCCGTGCCGACGAGGAGCGGGTTGTGGATAACGTAGTCGCCGGCGCCCTGATCGTTCGTGCCCAGTGAGTTCGGGGTGCGGTAGTCGCCGATCTGTTGGGGCGCCGACAGGTTGGAGTAGTCATACGCCCTCAGGTAGCCAAAGCCCTTCTCGATCCCGGCTCCTGACGCCTTGCAGAAGTCCTCGTCCGCCGTGAACAGGATCGAGCGGGCGTCGTCGTAGCTGGCCGAGTGGCCGTCGCCGTCGGCGTTCGAGGGGTAGACCGTGCGACCCTTGAAGACCGGGCTGGCCGGATCGCTGACGTCGACCGCGATGAAGCCGCTGTCCCACCACGACAGGAACGCGAGCTTGCCGTCCGCCGAAGGCTCGGCGCTGTGACCGTAGATCCCGTCGGGATCGCAACCCTGCCCGGCCGCCGGCGTCACGCCGTCATGGATGACACCCCAGTTCGAAACTTCGACCGGATGTGCGGGATCGGAGATGTCGATCAGCCGGAAGTCGCCTCTGCCGAGACGGTCACGACGACCGCTTGGAGACTCAGGGTCGGGGTACTCGCTCGTCGGAACGCTTGCGTACGCGAACGTCTTCCCGAGGTCGACCCGGTTCTCCACCTCGAACTCGTGCAGCCCGCGGGTGCAGCAGCCGGTGTCGAGGAAGCCCAGCGAAACCGGTGCCGTCGGATCGGTCACGTCCCAGAGGATCAGGCCACGTTTGAAGCTCGTGTCATACCGCGAGCCTCCGCACACCTGGATACCCGCTGCGGCGATGTCGTGCCCGGTAAACGGACCGAACTCGGCGGTGTAGACCACGACGTCCTCCGCGGACGTCCCGGCAGGGTTCTGAAGCCGACCAGCCATCGCGGGGTTCGACGGATCTCGAACGTCGACGACCGCCACGCCGTTATTCGGCTCCGCGGGGCAGAAGCGCGTATTGCCGGTCGCCCAGTCGGTGAAGCCCCAGTGACCGACGTATGCGAATCCATCGTGGACCCAGACGTCGGCGTTGAAGCCACGATCGCCGAGCGAATGATGACCGACGGCTTCCATGTTCCAGGCCGAGCCCGCCTTCGTTCCGTTGTCGTTGGTCTTCAACTCCGCGAGGCGGTGCTGCTCATCCTTCAGCAGCTCATCGTCCTTCGCCGGGGACGAGAGCGCGACGCTCGACAGAGCAAGAACGGCGGTCGTCGCAAGGACGGCAGCGCTCGTCAAGCGGCGCCGGATCGGGGCGCGGGAGCTCAGGCGGGAGCGGAGCACGGCACAATCCTCCCTGCTGCAATGGCTCGAGTCTTGACGACCCTGAGGTCGGCGTGCCCTACGGCCGGTGCCATGTGACCACGCCGTCAAAGATGGTGTCGGTGCTCGGGTCGTACGTCCAGACCCACGTCGTTCCCACCGTGCCGGAGAGCCAGGTGTCGCCGCAACGCGCCGAGACGAAGGTGGCGGTAAGCGTGTTGCCGCTGACGGTTCCCGTCGAGGAGCCCTTGAACACGGTGCTGGACGCACCGGCGTTGACGCAGACCGTGCCGAAATCGTCGACGTACGTGACATGAACGTCGGTGCCGCCGCTCACCATGAGGTGCTGCGTGCTGCCGTCGAGATCCGTGGAGATCCAGAGCCCGGTGAACGGGCTCGGCGCTGCCTGGACCGTGGGAGCGGCCACAAGCATGCCCAGCAATGCGAGCAGTGCAACGATGAACGGGAACGCACGCTTCATGGCGATTCTCCTTGGCGATTGGGCGCCGGAAAGAGACGGTGCCGAAGGCGAAACTGTACGACTCCGGTTCGGTCGAGACAATTTCGCGGGGCCGCCTCCACGGCCGCAATCGGACAATCGAGAAGGGTTCGATGCCACCACGAACGACCGCCGCCGACGCACCCGTCCTCAGCCGGCGGGCCCTCAACCGGGCCCTCCTCGAGCGGCAGCTCCTGCTTCGCCGCGTCGCGATGCCGGCCGAGGCGCTCATCGAGCGCCTGGTCGGGATGCAGGCCCAGAACCCGCTCGATCCGTACCTTGCCCTCTGGTCGCGGCTCCAGGACTTCGATCCCGACGAGCTCGCCCGGCTGATCCTCGAGCGCCGTGCCGTGCGAGCCGTGGCGATGATGCGGACGACGATCCACCTGCTGACGGCCCGGGACTGGCTGGCCCTGCGGCCCGTGCTCCAGGTGGTCCAGGAGCGCGGCTTCGCCACCGGGAGCCCGTTCGGGCGCAACCTCGCCGGTATCGACGTGGCCGAGGTGGTGGCGGCCGGTCGGGCGCTGCTCGAAGAGCAGCCGCGCCCGGCTGCCGTGCTCGCCAAGCGGCTCAAGGAGCGCTGGCCGGACCGCGACGCATCGTCGCTGTCGTACGCGGTTCGCTACCTGCTGCCGCTCGTCCAGGTCCCGCCGCGTGGGATCTGGGGGCGCGGTGGACAGCCCGTCCTCGCCACCGCCGAGACCTGGTTGGGACGCCCGGTCAGCACCGAGACCGCTCCCGACGACATGATCCTGCGCTACCTGGCCGCATTCGGTCCGGCGACCGTCATGGACATCCAGGCCTGGTGCTGGCTCACCCGGCTGGGCCCGGTCGTGGAGAGACATCGGGCGCAGTTACGGACGTTCCGCGACGAGCATGGCCGCGAGCTGTTCGACGTGCCCGACGGTCCCCTGCCCGACCCGGACACGCCAGCTCCGCCGCGCTTCCTGCCCCAGTACGACAACGTTCTGCTGTCGCACAAGGACCGCCGCCGAGTGTTCGGCGCCACGGCGAGCTGGCCCTTCCCCGCCGACCAGATCGTCCAGGTCTTCGCCGGCGGCTCGATCCTCGTCGACGGCTTCCTTCATGCCGGTTGGAGGATCGAGCGGAATGGTGCCCGGTCCACGCTCGTGGTCCGGCTGCTGAGAGAATTGTCAGCCGCAGATCGGGCGGCCGTGGCCGACGAGGGGGCGCGGCTCCTCGAGTTCTGGGAGGGCAACACCGCGATCCACGACGTGAGATTCGAGCTGCCCGCCTGACCTGCCGCCGACCCTGGAGCGTCGTCGACCCCTCTATGCGGCGGCCGTCGCCCGGCGCGATGCCCGCGCGAGGAGCCCGGTCCGCGGCCCGATCAGCAGCGCGATCAGGAAGAAGATCGTCTCGACGAGGACGATCGACGCCCCCGACGCAAGATTGAGATAGAAGCTCGCGTACAGGCCGATGACCGCCGAGATTGCCGCCAGGACAGCCCCCAGGGTCATCATCTGATTGAACCGGACGACCACGAGCTGGGCGGTCGCCGCGGGCGTCACCAGCATCGCCACGACCATGATGATGCCCACCGCCTGGATGCTCACCACGATCGTGACGCCGAGGAGCGCGAGGAGCAGGTACTCGAGCCCCGCCACCGGCAGGCCCGACGCGGCGGCCCCGAGGGGATCGAACGTGGAGAAGAGCAGCTCCTTGCGCAGCACGAGAACGATCGTCAGCACGACCGCGCCGAGGACCGCGACCTGGACGAGGTCCGCGATGCCGATGCCCAGGACGTTCCCCAGCAGATACCCCAGCAGGTCGGCGACGTAGTTCTTGATCGTGCTGAACAGCAGGATCCCGAACGCGAACGAGCCGGCGAACAGGACGCCCACCGCCGTGTCGAATCGGAGGCGGCCGCCGCGTGACACCGCCCCGATTGCCAGCGACACGGCGACCGCGGCGATCGCCCCGCCGATGTACAACGGCAGGCCGAGCATGTAGGCGATCACGAGCCCGGGAAACGTCGCGTGGCTGACCGCGTCGCCGATGAAGGCCAGTCCCTTGAGCACGACGAACGTGCCCATGACAGCGCACAGGACACCCACCAGCACGGCCGCGACGAGGCCGCGCTGCATGAAGCCATACGCCATGGGGTCCGCCACGAAGGCGATCGGGTCCATCAGCGGCGCTCCTCGTGGAAGTGGCGCTCGCCGCCGGGCGGCTCGTCGTGGTGGTGAGCATCGTCGAGGACAATGCCCCCGCCGTCCCCGGGCAGGACCAGGACGTGCCCGCCGTATGTTTCTGCAAGGAGACGCTGGTCGAGCACGAGGGCCGCCGGACCCTGGGCCACCAAGCGGGTGTTGAGCAGGGCGGCCTCGTGGAATCGCTGGGCGGCGCAGATCAGGTCATGCGTTGTCGCGATGACCGTCTTGCCCGACCGGGCCTCCGCCTCGAGGACGTCCATGAGGTCCTCCTGCGTGCGGGCATCCACGCCGGTCACCGGCTCGTCCAGAAGGTACAGCTCAGGCTCGGCGGCCAGCGCCCTGGCGAGGAAGACGCGTCGACGCTGGCCGCCCGACAGCGCCCCGATCTGGCGTCCGATGGCATCCGCCATGCCGACCGTTTCCAGGGCCGCCCTGACCCGGTCGCGATCGACCTGTCGCGGCTCGTGGCCGAACCCGAGCCGAGCGTAGCGGCCCATCGTCACGACCTCGCCGACGGTCACCGGGAACTCCCAGTCCACCGCCTCGGCCTGGGGCAGGTACGCGACCTCCTTGGCGGCCGAGCCGGGCGCTCCGCCGAGGACAGTCACCCGGCCGGCCGATGGCCGAAGGAGCCCGGCGACGAGCTTGAGCAGCGTGCTCTTGCCGGCCCCGTTCGGCCCGATGACCGCGAGGAGCGAGCCGGGACGGACCTCCAGCGAGACGTCCGTCAACGCGACCCGGCCGTCGTAGCCGGCCGAGACGCGGTCGAACGCCACAGTCGGCTGGTCGGTGCGCACGACGCCCCGCGTCGGGCGTCCGACAGCTCCCGTGGCGATCGATGCCTCGGTCACTTCAGGGCCTCGACGATCTGGTCGACGTCCCAGCGCATGAGGCCAGGGTACGTGTCCGCGGGGGCGGGACCAAGCGCGTCGTTGTACAGCGTCGTGACGACGGAGCTGATGCCGGCCTCCCGGGCGAGGGTCTCCGAGAGCTTGGGGCTGAACTGCGACTCGCTGAAGACGGCCTGGACGTGCGCCGCCCTGACCTTGTCCACCAGAGCCGCGAGCTCGGCCGCCGTGGGCTCCTGGCCGACGTTCTCGAGGACGACGCCGACGAGCTCGAACCCGTAGTGGCGAGCGAAGTATGGGAACGCGTCGTGGAACGTGACGAGCTTCCGATTGGCCTCCGGGATCTCCGCGACCTTCGCCTTCAGCTCGGTATCGAGCGCGTCGAGCTGCGATCCGTACGAGGTGGCGTTGGCCTCGTAGGTCGCCTTGCCCGCAGGGTCGAGCTCCGTGAGCCTGGCCGTGATCTTCGGCACGTAATACTGCTTGACCAGGCTCGGATCCAGCCAGAAGTGGGGATTCTGCTCACCGTCCTCGGTCAGCGTCGGGATCCCCTCTCCGAGCACCAGCCGGGGCGTGTGCCCGGCCGTGCCCGAGGTCAGCAACCTCTCGAGGAAGTCGTCCAGCCCCACCCCGTTGGACACGATCAGCGTCGCGTCGGCCAGCTTCTTCGCATCGTCCGGCTTGGGCTCGTAATCCTCGGGTCCGACGCCGGCCGGGATGATCGAGGACGCCGCGACCCGGTTGCCGCCGACCGACTGGACGATGTCGGCGAAGATCGTGGTCGTCGTGACGACCTTGAGCGCGCCGCCAGGCGGCGTCGCCGACGGCCCGCCGGACTGGGCGGCGCCCTGGCAGGCGACGAGGGCAACCGACAGGACAGTCATCACGACGGCCAGCAACGGTGCTCGCCAGATCGGGATGCGACTGAGTCTCAATGATGGGCGCATGTTCGTTCCAATGTGGCGACGTGGATGCCCGATCAGGCGTCGGGCGTTGTCTTGGCCTGGCAGTGCCGGCAGAGGCCGAACAGCTCCAACCGGTGAGAATCGATCCGGTAGCCGCTCTGGCGGCCGATCTCCGCGACGGCCTCGGCGACGCCGCAATCCTCCACCTCGGCCGTCCGCCCGCAGCGCGAGCAGATCACGTGATGGTGGTGGGCGCGGGCACAGGGGACGTAGGCGTGCTCGCCGCTGGGCAGGTCCAGACGCTCCACGACGTGCAGCTCCGTCAGGAGGTCCAGCGAGCGGAAGAGGGTCGCCCGGCTGATGTCGAGCCGGCGGTCCCGGGCGTGCGTCTCCAGCTCGGACGCCGTGAAGTGACCACCATGCTCGGCGATCAGGTCGGCGACCGCGCGTCGCGGGCCGGTCAGTCGATAGCCGGCCTGGTCCAGGGCGGCAACGATGGGATTTGGTTCCACGTGCTGATGATAGCCGGACTCAGCGCGCCTTGTCGAGACTCGCTCGCAGTTACGCGGCATCAATAGGCCGTGCGGACGCTAAAGGCGCGACCGGTTCTCAGACCAATCCCGGCCAACATGCTGAGATGCGATCGCATATGGCCCTCAGTGGCCGGGCGACGCAGGGACATGGGAACGCTGACACCGTCACCGAGCTCGCCTGTGCCACTCATCGCCGGCCCGCGGCCCCGCTCGACGCCTCACCCGCGGGGACGGTACCTTGTCGCCCTGCGTCCAGCCCAGTTATGGAAAGGCGCCGGCCGATCGATGATCACGCTCCGTCCGCGGGAATCGCTGTTTCACGTCGAGGGCGGCTGGTTCAGCGCCAATTGGCACTTCAGCTTCGACTACTACGACGATCCCGAGAACACCTGGTTCGGTGACCTGCGCGTGTTCAACGACGACACGCTCATCCCCGGCGCCGTGTGGCCGATGCACCCCCATCGGGACATCGAGGGCATCACCTACGTCGCCGAGGGGACGTTCGAGCACGCCGACAGCCGGGGCAACGGCGGCGTCCTGCCGCCGGGCTCGGTCCAGCGGGCGACGCTCGGCTCGGGCATGGAACACTCCGAGGGCAATCATTCCGCGACACAGCCGATGCGCTTCGTTCAGATGTGGATCATCCCCGCCCGGCGCAACCTGGAGCCGTCGATCGAGCAGCACAGCTTCACCGACACCGAACGGCGCGGCCGCCTGTTGCCGGTGCTCGTGCCGGCGGCAGGCTACGGCGGGCCCGATGCGCCGGCCAACCCGGACGCCGTGACCGTCCATCAGGACGCCGCGGTCCACGCAACGCTGCTCGAGCCGGGCCAGGCGGTGACGCATCTGTTCCGGCCCGGCTTCAACGGCTACCTGTTCGTGGTCCATGGCGACCTCGGGGTCTCGACACCCGATGGCGAGGGCGAGATCGAGGCCGCTGGAGCGGCGAAGATCGCCGGCGAACCCGAGGTCACGATCGCGGCCCGGCGTGCCGGCGCCGAGGCGCTCCTCGTCGAAACGCGGGCGAACGGCCGCTGAGCACGCGGGCTCACCGGCAGTCGGGGGCGCGAGCGCGAGTCGGACGCGCGTGCGACAGGCACTACGTCTGCCAGATGCGAACGCAGATCGTCATCCTCGAGCCACTCGGCCAGCGCAGGCGACAAATACGGGCACGGTTCGTGCCGAGCCTCCGACGGGCGCCATGTTCCGCCCAAACACGGCCTACCTTCGTGATTGGCACGGACTGCAATGCCAACCACGAGCACCACTCGTATGTGACGCGGTCGTTGCGTCGTCGAGCGTGCCCCATCGGGTCGCACGCTCAGCCCCGAGGCGCCTCGCAGCCCGACGCGCGCCGGCGTTGTCCGAACCGGGCGGTGCTACGAACCTCATTCGTATCTGTCAGCGAACAGCAGGGTGGAGCCCTGTGCCCGGCACCCGATCCATCGCGGACCGCTACCCTCCCGGGTAGCACACGCGAACGTTGCGCCAGCGAGCGAGGAACAGGGACATGACTGACTCCGACATCTTCGACCGGATCAATGCGCTCTCGGACGAGGAGGAACAGCTCTACGAGAGTGCCGGCGACGGCCAGGGACTGACGACCGCCGAGAGCGAACGGTTGTCTGCAATCAAGATCGAGCTCGATCGCAGCTACGACCTGCTCCACCAGCGTCAGGCCCGCCGGGCGGCCGGGCTCGATCCGACGGACGCAGCCGAACGCCCGGCGGTGGTCGTCGAGGACTACGAGCAATAGGCCGCCCGGCCGCGACCGCAGCCGATCTCCACCCACGCGACCGATGACGACTCCCGGGCCGCGGCCCGACGATCCCGGTGTCCTCAGTCGGGCCTTCATCGCCCTGGCGATCGCGACCCTGGCGTTCTTCATTGCCGGCGGCATCGTGCTGCCGGTGGCGTCGCTCTACGCGAAGGGACCGCTTGGGACGGATGCGGCGGGCGTCGGCGTCGCGCTGGGCTCGTTCAGCATCGCCGCGCTCGTGATGCGCCCGGTCGTGGGCTGGTCATCGGACCGGTTCGGCCGTCGACCACTGCTGATCGTCGGCAGCGCGATCACCGTTGGTGCGCTCCTGCTGCATCTGCTGGCAACGACGGTGCCGCTGTTCGTGGCGGCGCGTTCCCTGCTCGGCGTCGGTGAGGCCTTCTTCTTCGTGGCATCGCTCGCCGCTGCGGCCGACCTGGCGCCCGCCAACCGCCGGGGCGAGGCGATCAGCTTCCTGTCGCTGTCGCTCTACCTGGGCCTGGCGATCGGCCCGGTCGTCGGCGAGACCGTGCTGCGGCTGACCTCCTACGCAGGAGTCTGGCTGCTCGCCGCCGGAGTGGCGGCCGTCGCGGCTGGGCTGTCGTGGATCACGCCCGAAACGGCCCCGACCGCCGTTCCCGGCCGGTCGATCCGGCCCGGTCGCGGACGTCTCATCCACCCGGCCGGGATCTTCCCAGGCGTCCTCATCATGTCCGGGATCTGGGGAATGGGCGGCTTCCTCGCATTCGTGCCATTGCACGCGGTCAACCTCGGGCTCGAAGGCGCCGGACCGGCCCTGGCGCTCTTTGCGGGCATCGTCGTCGCCCTCCGGATCTTCGGTGCACGAATGCCGGATCGGCTTGGCGCCGCCCGCCTGTCGGGAGCCGCCCTCGCCGTATCGGCCGTGGGACTGGCGCTACTCGGCCTGCTGCCGGGGACCGGCGGCCTGTTCCTGGGGACGGCGGTGCTGGCCGTGGGTGTCGCGTTCACATTCCCGGCCCTGATGGCCCTCGCGGTATCCCGGGTGCCGCCGGAGGAGCGGGGCTCGGTCGTGGGGACGGCCAGTGCCTTCCTCGACCTGGCGTTCGGGATCGCGCCAGCCACCCTGGGTGTGATCGCGGACGCCGCCGGCTACCCCGGCGCATTCCTCGTATCCGCCGTCTTCGCGGCGGGCGGCAGCCTTCTCCTGACGATCCGGCGGGATGCGGCCCGGGTCGGCGAGGTGCGAGGCAACGCCGCCACCGTCTAGCGCTCCGGGCGGACAACCGGATCGGCGGCCGAGACGACAAACGAGCCGTGCGGCCCTGGCGCCCGGCGCTATCCGCCGGCAGCGGCGCCGTCATCGTTCGTCGCGCTTTTTCGGGAACCTCGTTGACCTGGCCGGTCTCCGCGGGAGAGGCTTCCGTCGACCCGATCGAGCCCGATCGACCCCGGACCAACGGCCGTTCAAAGACTGCCCGTTTGGGGCATGCGCCGGAGAGGGCCGACGACTACGATCAGGCGAAGGCTGGAACGCGGATGAGGGACCCAGATGCCGCGACGACGACCGATGGCGCCCAAGCCACCGACCGAGGAGACGATCCGCCTGGTCATGGTGGAGCCTCGCGCGGTCCTCGGCGCCGGCGTCCGGGAGATCCTGGACCGGGAGCCGGATATCGAGATCGTGGGCGAGGCTCGGACGGCCGCCGAGGCGATGCAGCTGGTGGACGCGACCGCGCCCGACGTCGTCCTGGTCGACGTGCCGCTGACCGGGCCATCTTCAACCGAAGCCACCCGCCGGCTGCACCGGGAGTCGCCGGGGTCGGCGCTCGTCGTGATGGGCGGCGAGGACGATGACGCGAGCATCGTCGGCGCCATCGAAGTTGGTGCGGCGGGCCACGTCGCTGAGCTCGCCGATCCGGCCGAGCTCGTCTCGACGATCCGCCGGGTGGCCGAGGGAGAGGACCCGCTGAAGGACGAGCTCATCGCCCGGCCCGACCTCGTCGAGCGGATCGTGGACAGCGTGCGCGAGGCGATCATGGCCGACCGTCGGCCGACGAACCCGATGACCCCGCGAGAGCTCGAGGTGCTCGGCCTGGTGGCCGAGGGGCTGCGCAACCGGGAGATCGCAGGGCGGCTGGGGGTCAGCGAGCAGACGATCAAGAACCAGCTGTCATCCGTCCTGCACAAGCTGGGCGTGCCCAATCGGACCCATGCCGTGACCTACGCCGTCCGCCACGGCTGGCTCGTGCCGCCCGAGGGCGGCCATGGGCAGGAGCACGAGGTCGGGCAGGAGCGGCAGATCGAGACCGGCTCCCCCACGACCTGACGGGCCGAACCCGGTCCGAGCGGCGGCTACGAGGGACCGTCGGATGCTCGGTCGTAGACCACGACTCGCCAGGCGAACGTGCCGGCCTCGGCCCTCGGTCGGAGACCGGCGGCGGCGGCCCGCTCGTCGACCCGCCGGTTGGGATGCGCGTACGCTCGGTAGGCCTTGCCCCGCAGGCGAAACCACAGGTTCTGGATCCGCAGGCCGACCCGGATGAGCCATCGATCGCGCGGCAGGACCAGCCCGAGCACCGTTCGCGTCCGTTCGGCCGCCCGGCCGACCAGGCCGTCGACGTCCGGGTAGCAGCAAACAACGCGGTCCAGCGTGACGACATCCGCGGCGTCGATCTCGGGCGCCAGCCGGACGAAGTCGCCCTCCACCAGGTCGATTCGGTCGAGCCCGTTCTTCTCGCGGGCGAGCTGGCGCGCGGCGGCCAGGGATGCGGGCGACGCGTCGACGAGGACGGCGTGACCGGCACCCTCCCGGAGCAGCTCGTGATCGATGACCCCGATCCCGCCACCGATGTCCAGGACCGTCGATCCCCGCCCGGCATAGGGCCGGATCAAGTCGAGCAGAAGGCGCGTCGTTCGATCCGGCCCATCGCGCTGGTAGCGTTTGCGATCGCGTTCCGCGTGGGCCGCGTCGAACACCGAGCCGAAGTCCTGGCAGCCGCAGGCATCCATCGACCCGAGAGCTTAACGCTCCGGGCGAACGGGCTGCGTTCGCGCAGCCAGCATCGGGATCATCGTGCGGAGATCGCCACGCTGGCCGCATCCGGAGAGGCCGGGTCGGGCGCAGCCGTGGCGTCGGGCGCAGCCGTGGCGTCTCGAGCGCCGAGGATCTCGAGCGCCTGTCGATATCGCTCCTCGATGATCCGCCGCTCCCACTCCTCAGGCAGCGTGTGGGTCGAGCCGTGCTCCACGCGGTCGGCGTGCCGGCGCAGGGCAGCCAGCTCGTCGTGGCGATGGGCGTGCTCGGCGACGACCGCAATCGTCTCCAGCAGTCGAACCGTGACGAGCAGGTTGGACCGGCCGGCGTGACGGATCTCCGTGAAGGCCTGGCTGACCAGCGCATCGAATGTCGCGGCATCGGCGATCACGCGCAGGCGATCCTGCCCATCGAACCGGAACGGCGACGGCCGATGCCGGGCGCACAGCCTCGAGAGCGCGGCCCCCAACCGGTCGAGCGCCATGAATGCCGTCCACGGGTCATTGATCGCCGGCGATAGCGCCCGAACCGCGACCTGCACGAGCTGCTGGATCGCGAACTCCACGTCCTGCACCTCGGTGCGCTGGGGAGCGAGGAGGACGGCCCGGTCGAGCTTGCGGATCACACGGCCGTCGGCCCGATCCGGTGGCCACACTCGGGCGAGGACGTTGTCGGGCTCGACGAACATCCCCGGCCGGACGCCGAGCGACACTACCAGGTCCCGACCCACCGCCAGGCTCATGACCCCGTTGACGTCGATCACCTCAACGTAGCCGGTGCCCGTTGCCGGGACCGGACGTCCCTCCCGCTCCAGCTCGGGAGGGACCAGGAGGCGCGGATCAACGGCGTCGGGTGGGTCGTGGCCCAGGCGCTCCGGGTACAGGTCGTCGATCGCCCTGTCCAGGTCGCGGCTGGCAACCGAGATGATCTGGCCGACCTGGATCGATGCCGCCGCGTGATGGATGAAGAAGATGAAGACCCCCAGGCTGGCCACGGTCATCGCGACCGCGACCGTGACCGACAGGTTGGGCACGAACACGCCCGCCGGATCGCCCGCGTCGCGGACCGTCCGCAGGACGAGGATGCAGTACAGGAAGTCCGCGACGAACACGCCCAGCGCCACCTGGTTGCCCAGGTCGCGCATGAAGTTGCGCAGGAGCCGCGGTCCGAACTGGACGGAGGCCAGGGTCATCGCCACGATCATGATCGAGAAGACGACCCCGGCGACCGTGATCATCGATGCGGCGACCGTCGACAGCAGCGTCCGGGCGCCGTCTGCGCCGCCGGCGAGTGCCGTGCCCCCGAGCGCCTCTCGGGCAACGGCCTCGTCGATCGCGAGGGTCACCATGGACAGCATGCCGGCCGCCACGGCAAGCAGGATTGGCACGAACCAGTAGCTCGCGCGCAGGGCGTCCCAGGCATCGCGGCTGCGGGCGTTCATCGATGGCTAGCCTACGGATCGCGCGACGAAATGCGAATCGGCCCGCCCGGTCGGCCGAACCCGTACGATGCGTCCCTCGCGACCGACAGGCGCAACGACGATCGCCGCGGCACGGGAGGAGCAGGCGTGTCGCAGTTCGATCTACCCCTGGAGGAGCTGCTGCTCTACCGGCCGGAGCGCATGGAGCCGGGAGACTTCGACCAGTTCTGGCATGACTCGATCGACGAGGCGCGCGAGCAGCGCCGGCCGACGACGCTCAGGGCCGTCGAGTCCCGTCTGCGCACGATCGAGCCGATCGACGTGACCTTCAGCGGCTTCGGCGGCCAGCCGATCAAGGCCTGGCTGCTGCTGCCCCGCCACCGTTCCGAGCCGCTGCCCACGGTCGTCCAGTTCCTGGGCTACGGAGGCGGCCGTGGCTCGCCCTTCGACTGGCTCAGCTGGGCATCGGCGGGATACGCCAATTTCGTCATGGACACCCGCGGACAGGGCAGCGCCTGGCTCCAGGGCGATACGCCCGACGTCGAGCCGGGCGGGTCCAACCCGCAATACCCGGGCTTCCTGACTCGTGGCGTGCTGGAGCCGCGAACCTACTACTACCGTCGGCTGTTCATCGACGCGGTGATGGCACTCGACGCCGTGGGTGAGCACCCGGCGGTCGACGGCGAGCGAATCGTCGTGACCGGCCAGAGCCAGGGCGGCGGGATCGCGCTGGCGGTCGCCGCGCTCGACCCGTCCGTCCGGGCGGCGCTCATCGACGTTCCGTTCCTGTGCCACTTCAGGCGCGCGCTCGAGGTGACCGACGAGAGCCCGTATCTCGAGCTCAGGCGCTTCCTCGCGATCCACCGCCTGGAGGAGGACCGGGTCTTCCGAACGCTGGCGTACGTCGACGGCCGGCACTTCGCGGCCCGAGCGTCGGCGCCGGCCCTGTTCTCGGTCGGGCTGGAGGACCAGATCACGCCGCCTTCGACCGTCTTCGCCGCCTACAACGCCTATGCCGGTCCCAAGGAGATCAGGGTCTGGCCGTACAACGGCCACGACGCCGGCGAGCACCAGCACCTCCAGGAGCAGCTGCGCTTTCTCGACGGCCTGGGGCTGGGCGTCGTCGCCTGACCTCGAGCCGCGGCGCGAGGCACTGCGCGAGGCACGGCGCGGGGCACGGCGCGCGGGACACGGCGCGGGCACGGCACGGGGCGCGGGCAGCAACCGTCCGATCAGGCGAGCCCACGCACGTCCAGTGCCCGCCCCCAGTGGCGGACCCGCACGGCGAGCAGGACCCCGAACGCGGCGATGACGAGGATGGCGGCGGCGGCGATCGACGCGTCCAGGCTGCCGCCCTGAAACTCCGAGTAGACGACGAGCGGCAGTGTCTGGGTCCGACCATGGATGTTGCCGGCGAACATGATCGTCGCGCCGAACTCTCCGAGCGAGCGGGCCCAGCTCATGACGAGGCCGGCGGCCAGCGCTGGGCCTGCGAGGGGCAGCGTCACGGAGCGCAGGACCGACCATTCGGAGGCCCCGTCGGCTCGGGCCGCATCTTCCAGGTTGCGGTCCACCCCTGCGATCCCGGTCCGAGCCGAGCGGATGAAGAACGGAGCGGAGACGAACGTCTGGGCGAGGACCACGGCCACGGTCGTGAACGGAATCGCCAGCCCCAGTGCATCCAGCGGACCGCCCAGTACCCCGCGCCGGCCCAGGACCAGCAGGAGGGCCAACCCGGCCACGGCCGGCGGCAGGACGATCGGCAGGTCGACGATGGCCTCCAGGATCGACAGGCCGCGCCGCCTCCCACGCGCGAGGAGTGTCGCGATCGGCAGGCCAACCGCGACCGTCACGAGCAGGCTGATCGCGGTCGTTGCCAGGCTGAGGACCAGCGCGTCGATGACGACGGGCGTCCCGAGCGCTGCGCCGAGCGAGCCGCCAAGCAGCGCCCGGGCGATGAGGACGGCGACGGGAGCGCCGAGCGCGATCCCCATGACCAGCGCCACGACCGAGAGCGATCTCGGGCCAGGGTCGGCCCCGCGCGGAGAGGACAGGGCGGGCTTGCCGGGACCCCTCTCGATCATGCCGGCGCCCCGAATCCGAACTCCGCCAGGATCGCCTGGCCGTCGGGGCCGGCCAGCCACCGGACGAAGGCCTGCGCGGCGTCTGCCTGGCGTGAACCCTTCACGACCGTCGCGGCGTAGGTGGCCGCCACGTTCGCGCCGGGCGGTAGGTCCACCGTGGCCACCTGAGCCGACGCCCGTGCATCGGTCACGTACACGATGCCCGCGTCGCCCTCGCCGAGCGCCATCTTGGACACGATCGCGCCGACGTTGTCCTCGCGGGAGACGACGTTCGCCTCGTAGGCCGCAGCGAAACCGGCCGGATAGCCGGGCTGTCTGGCCAGGTTCCTCACGAGCAGGTTGGCGTAGGTCGTAATCGGGACGGCTTCGCCGGCGGCGATGATCTTGACGCCGGCTCGGGCGAGATCGATCGGGCTGCGGATCCTGCCCGGGTTGGCGGCGGGCACGACGATCGTGAGGGTGTTGGTGGCGAACGGCACGGCCTGGTCCGCGAGGCCCCTGGCGATGAGTGTCTGGGGGTTCTTCGTGTCGGCCGACAGGAAGACGTCGGCGGGCGCCCCCTGCTCGATCTTGGCTTCCAGGGCCGCGGACGAATCCGTCGAGATGGTCAGGAGGATGCCCGGATGGCTGGCCGGATACACATCGGCCACTCGTACCAGCACTCCCTTGAGCGACGCCGCGCCGTAGATCGTGAGACCGTTCGCCGGACGCGTCACGGAAGCCGCCGATCCGGTGGCCGACCCGGCCGTCGCGCAGCCGGCGAGCACGAGCCCGATCGTGGCGAGAGCGACGAGTCGCGGCCAGCTCAACCGCGACGTTCTCGCGATGACGGGACCTCGACGATCACGTTGGTCGCCTTGACCACGCACACGGCCTCGTCACCGACCGACAGGCCCAGCTCCTCGACGGCCTCCGCCGTCATGAGGCTGACCAGCCGGTGTGGGCCGGCCAGGACCTCGACCACGGCCGCGACCCGGTCCTTCTCGACGCGCGTCACGATGCCCGCGAACCGGTTCCGAGCCGACTGGGCCACGATCGGCCGATCCGCCGCCGCATGGCGCCGCTGCTCGAGAAGGCGCGACACGTCGGCGATCCGGACGAGCCGCTGGCCGCCGGCCGACCGGGCCATCGCGAGCCGGCCGTCCATCTCCCAGCGCCGCAGCGTCTCCACGGAGACGCCCAGCATCTCGGCCGCCTGGCCGACCCGCACGCTGTCCGGCACATCGTCCCTGCCCTGACGTCGCATACCGAGGAAGTATCGACACATTGAGCAGGATGTCTAGAAGTTCCCGGTCGCTGCGCACGGTCTCGTCGCCGGCAGCCGGACCGGAGACGCGGAGAATC
>DASPWU010000173.1:0-26860 GCA_035637675.1 Candidatus Limnocylindria bacterium
CAGGCCGGCCGATCAGACCGTTGCCCTGGCCAGGCGCTACGACCTCCGGCCGATCCCCGACCTGGTGGGCTCCGGGCTGGCCCTGGTGCTGGACCGCCGGGCCGCAGACGGCCGGTGACCGGCAGCCATGCGGAGGACGCCGCCGCGGACCCGGTCGGTCCGGAGCTCGTCCCCCGGCTGTCGGTGTTCTTTCCGGCTCACGACGAGGAGGCGAACCTGGAGCCGCTCGTCGACGAGGCGCTGGCGTCCCTGCCGCCGCTCGCCCGCACGTTCGAGATCCTCATCGTGGACGATGGCTCCCGGGACGGGACCGCGACGATCGCGGATCGGCTGGCGGCCGGCCACCCCGACGTGGTCCGGGTCGTCCACCACTCGACGAACCTGGGCTATGGCTCGGCGCTGCGGTCGGGCTTTCGTGCCGCCCGATATGACCTCATCGCGTTCACCGACGGCGACCGCCAGTTCCGGGTCGCCGACCTTGGCCGCCTGATCGCCCGGCTGGCCGAGCCCGACGCTCCCGACGTCGTGGTGGGCTATCGGATCCGACGGGCCGACCCGCTCCTCCGGACGCTCTATGCCCGGGCCTACCGGCTGGCCAACAGGATCTTCTTCGGCCTTGGGGTCCGCGACGTCGACTGCGCCTGCAAGCTGTTCCGCCGCGATGCGCTTCGCGGCCTGCGGGTCGAGTCGGGCGGGGCGTTCTTCTCCGCGGAGCTGCTCATCAAGCTGCGCGCCCGGGACCGCACCGTCGCGGAGGTGGGGGTGCCCCACCATCCGCGGACGGCCGGATCGGCCACCGGGGCGCGCCCGGCCGTGGTCCTACGCGCCGTGCGCGATTTCTGGCAGCTCCGGCTCCGGCTGTGGGCGAACCCCCGCGGCGCCCTGCTGCGCGGCGAGCCGATGATCGACGAGCACGACCACGACGCCGCCTGATCGCTCGGCTACTCGGAGCCGGTGCTCTCGCTTTCCTGGTCGGACCCGAGCGAGTTCACGAAGTCGCGGAAGATGTCCAGGCGCGGGTCGGCGGCGCGCTCGGCGGCCGTTCGTGAGGGCGGCCGCTCGAGCGGCGAGCCTTCGACATCGCGTGTCTCGTCGTCCTCGTCCGGCTCCGGCGACACGCCGGCCCGCTCCAGGACGGCCGGCTCGGCGTAGATCCTGGCGCCCGCCCGGACGGCGAGGGCCAGGGCGTCCGACGGGCGGGAATCGATCTCCACCGTCCGCTCCCCGGCGGACAGGAACAGCCGGGCGTGGAAGGTGTCCTCGGCGAGGTCTGAGATGACCACCCGGCGGACCGCGACGCCGAGCTCGTCCAGGGTCGACGAGAACAGGTCGTGGGTGAGCGGCCGCTCGGGGGCCAGGCCCTGGAGCTTCATCGCGATCGCGTTCGCCTCCCACGGCCCGATCCAGATGGGCAGGTATCGATCGCGCTCCGTCTCCTTGAGGATCACGACGTGCTGGCTGGAGAGCATGTGGACCCGGACACTCTCGACCACCATCTCGATCAATGGGTCGGCCATTGGCGGATTATCCCACCGCGCCTCTCCAGCCGGGCGTCTCCGCCCGAGGCCGGAGCGTGCGCACGATGAGCCCGATCGCCATGCCGAAGACGAAGCCGCCGATGTGGGCGAAGAAGGCAACGCCGCCGCCGGTCGTGGTCGCGCCCAGGGAGGCGATCCCATCCAGGAGCTGGAGGACGAACCAGAAGCCCAGCACGATCACCGCCGGGACGCGCATGAGCTGGTAGAAGAATCCCAGGAAGACGATCGCCTCGATCCGGGCCGACGGGTACAGCACGAGGTACGCGCCCAGCGTCGCGGCGATCGCGCCCGAGGCGCCGACCAGGGGAACCGACGAGCCGGGCGAGACGGCGACCTGGGACAGGCCGGCGATGAGCCCGCCGGTCAGGTAGAAGAGGGCGAAGCCCGGCCGGCCGAGCCGGTCCTCGACGTTGTTGCCGAAGATCCACAGGTACAGCATGTTGCCGAGCACGTGCACCCAGCTCGCATGCAGGAACAGGCTGGTCAGCAGGCCGAGCGTGGCCGTCGAGAAGTAGTCGCCTCCGCCGATCGCCTGGCTGATCCGGGACGGCACGGCGCCGTAGGTCCGCACGAACGTCTCCAGGGCGTCGTCGCCGCCGTCCGCCTGGACCCACAGCTCCACGGCGAAGACCGCGAAGCAGGCCGCGATCGTGGCCAGGGTAAGGATCGACCGGCGGCGCGTCGGGTTGGCATCGCGGAGCGGAATCACCGCGTCGGCTTCGGGGTTGGCTTGGCCGTTGCCGGTTTGGCGCTGGAGGACGGCGAGGCGCCGGGGGGCGGCGACGCACCGGGGATCGCTTCCGGGACGGCCTGGAGCACTGAGATGCCCACGCGCTGCCCGTCGATCCAGACCACGCTCGGCGCGGTACCGGCGGCGCCGGCGACCACGTAGAAGCCGCGGAGGTTCCGCCAGCTCGCGTCACCGTTGGCCAGCCGGTACTGCACGACGAAGTTGTTCTCGTTCTGGCTCTTGCCCTTGTCGTAGGCGATGATCCGGGCGTTGGCGGCGTCGTAGACATACAGCAGCCCGGTGCCGCGTGGCTCGTAGCTCGCCAGCCGGGTCACCTCCATGGCGGGATGGAGGATCGTGTCCCCGATATCGGTGGGCTGCCAGTTCGCGGCCGGGACCGCCTGGCGGACCGCACCGCCCTGGGCGAGGTAGATGTCGCCGTCGATGAGGAGGAAGTCCACGTCGTCGACCGGCTGGGCCGTCGACAGGCGGCCGGTGGGCGTGCTCGGATAGCCACCGCCGTCGGCCGCCGGCGTGTAGACCAGGAGCTGCTGTCGGGACGGGTCGACCACGTAGAGGTTGTACAGACCCTGCTCGAGCGTGCCGCGCTGGAACGTGCCGATGCCGCGAATGTCGGCGCCCCAGCTGGCCGAGCCGTTGACGAGGATCCGCTTGAGCGTGCCCCGACCGCGGGCGTCGGCCGGCCGCCACCGCCACAGGGCATTCCGGCTGTCGAGGATGAGCAGGTCGCGCCGGCCCCCGACGGCCAGGAAGCGCGGATCGGCCACCGCCGTGCCGGCCACCCGCTGGCCGGCCCGCAGCACGACCGTCGCCTTCTTGGTCTTCAGGTCCACCCGGTAGACCGACTTGCCGCCGCGATCCAGGACGTACGGCATGCCGTCCGGCCCTCTGACCACGGCGGCCAGGTCGACCGGGGGCTTCGCGGTCTGGAAGTTGAACATGATCGTCGCACCCACCGGGACGACGCCATAGAGCTGTTCCAGGCCGCCCATGACCTTGGCGCGCAACGGCCCCAGGGTGGACGCTGGGGCACCTCCCCGCTGGGCGACGTCGAGCTGTCGATAGGCATCGGACAGCAGCTCGATGGCCTGCCGGCGGTCGTCACGGATGAGATCGATGCCCGGCCCAGAAACCTTGGCCAGATCCGTGCGGATCGCCTCGAGGGCGTTCTGGGCGGCCGTGAGCGAGCCGCGTGGGCTCTTGCCGGACCCGCCGGCCACCCACACGCCGGTAGCCAGAACGGCGCCCACCGCCACCAGGGCGAGGACCGCCATCGCGGCCCGGCGCTGCGTCTCGACGCGGGAAGTCACGGTCCGGACCCGCCGCCGCGGGGTCGAGCGGGTCGGCAGCATGTCCTGGAGGTTCCGCACGATCCGCCCGGCGGCGCCTCCGGCCACCGTGCGGGCGCGCTGGGCGGAGGCGGAGACCGCCGCGACGCCGTCGCCGACGGTGTCGGCCAGCGGGATCGGCGAGCGCTCAGGGACGCCGGCCAGGGGTTCCGACGGGCGGACCGGGACGAGCGTCCGCTGCTTGACCGTGGAGGCCACCTCGGTCGCTTCCACGGCGATCGCGCCGTCGCTGCCGGACCCGTCGGCCGCGACGAACCGGTGATGCAGGTGCTCCATCGCCGACTGGGGATGCAGCGTGACGAGGGCGTCCTTGAGCTCGTCCGGGCCCAGCTTGGCCATGAAGTTGGGGGAGACGAGCACGAGCGAGTCGCCGACCGAGATTTCGCCCCGCCAGACTTCCGGCTCCAGGCCGTCGGCGGGGAGGCCTCGATCGCGGTGGGGGTCCGGCAGCGTCGAGAGCCGAGCCTGGCGGATCAGGTACGCCTCGGCCGGCCCGACCGTGGCCACATACAGCTCGTTGCCCCGGATCACGGCGGCTGCGACGCCGACCGGCCCGTTCCCGTCGTCCTGGCGGCCCAGGCCGTAGCGGTCGCCGACGTGGACGAGCCGCTTGTTCGCGTTGCGGATCGCCTTCTCCAGGCACACCCGGATCCCGGCCGACTCGTCGTAGTAGTACTCGGACTCGATCGCGTCCGCGACCAGCCGGGTTGCCTCGCGCAGCCTGTGGCCTTCCGCCTGGGCCGTCACCAGCAGGTACAGGCTGCCCTTGGACCGGAGGATGGCGCCCACGGACGGCTCATGCGGACGGATCGTGTCCGGTGAGTCCGGGAGGCGGTCCTGCTCGGCAACGTAGCCGAGCTTCATCTGGAGCCGTACGGCCATGCGGGCCTCTCGTGGCTGCGGGCGGGGGCGCGGATGGGGTCGGAGATTTGGAACGGGCCCGGCACGCTGGAACACGATGGCCAGGTCGGCCGGCGAACCTCCGCCCGACGCTCCACCCGACGCTTCAACCCCGGGACGGCTGGCAGGTGCGGGCGATTATACGCGGCGCACCCCGATCCGAAGCTCGGCGGCTGGCGCTCCGCCCGGCGCCGACCGGAAGGCCGCCAGCAGCTCTTGTGAGCGGAGCCGCAGCTCCTGGGCGACGATCGGAGCGTCCGCCTCCACGACCAGGCTCCTTCCGTCGAGGCGCACGAGGCGGGTCGCGCCGGCCGCTCCGGGCACACGCTCGCCCACGATCGCCTCCCACGTCGCGATCGCCCGGGCCAGCCGCAGCTCCTCCTCCAGGCCGAGTCGCCGCGCGGCCTCCGGGATGAGATCGCCGATCCGCTCCATCGGTCGCCTGCGATCGCTCATCGAGCGGCCTTCACGCGTGGACCGTCGGACCGACAAGCCGAGCGCCCGCGGCATCGGGCAGGACGGCCCAGCTCGTGGCATGGGCCCGCAGCTCGGGATCGAGGTCATCGAGCGTGGTGGTGGTGACGAAGGCCTGGGGCAGGCCCGCGATGCGCCGGACGAGGTGAGCGCGCCGCTCGGGATCGAGCTCGCTGAACACGTCGTCCAGGAGGAGCAGGGGCGGACGCCCGTCGAGCTCGGTGAGGAGGTCGAGCTCGGCCAGCTTGAAGGCGAGGATGGCGGTCCGCTGCTGGCCGCGCGAGGCGAACGTGGCCAGGTCGCGGCCGGCCTGCTCGAAGGCGACGTCGTCGCGGTGCGGCCCGACGAGCGTCGAGCCGTTCCAGATCTCCTTTTCGGCGGTCTCGACCAGGCGGCGGGCGAGCGCATCGCGCGGCGACTCGCCGGGCAGTGCCGGCGCGTTGGTCGCGTAGCGCAGGCCGAGCGGAGCGGCGGCCTCCTCCGGGGCGATCTCGGCGTGGGCGCGGGCGAGTGGACCGCCCAGCGCCCGGAGGAGGGCGAGTCGCTCGGCGACGATGGCTCCGCCTGCTTCCAGGAACGTCTCGTCCCAGAAACGGAGCTGACCCCGATCTGCCTCCTCCTCGCGGATGGCACGCAGCAGCGAGTTACGCTGCTGGAGCGCCCGGGCATACGTCGCCTGCTCTCGGAGATAGGCCGGCGAACGCTGGCCGGCGAGCCCGTCGATCGCGCTCCGGCGCAGGCCCGGCGAGCCCGCCACGAGGAGCATCTCCTCGGGCGCGAAGATGACCGTGCGAAGCAGGCCGGTCAGGCCCGCGGCTCGCCGGGGCACGCCGTTCACCCGGATTCGCTTGCGGCCGCCGGCCTCGGCGGATCGCGCCAGCGCCACCTCGATCGTGGCCGGGTGCTCCTGGCCGGCTTCGCCGGCGACGCCCTCCACGCGGGCCAGGTCACTGCCCCAGCGCACCAGCTCGGCATCGACGGAGGTCCGGTGCGAGCGACCCCAGGCAAGCAGAACGATCGCCTCCAGGAGGCTGGTCTTGCCCGCTGCGTTGGGACCCCAGACCAGCTGCGGCCCGGATCCGAACGTGGCAGCCAACGCGCCGTAGCCGCGCAGATCATGGAGCGAGATCGAGTGAAGCAGGCGCTCGCCCGGGTCGGGTCCCGAGCCCTCCTAGGAGGTCGTCCGGACGGGCATCACCACGTGGACGTAGTCGTCGTCACCCATCGGCCGGAAGACCCCGGGCGACAGTGGCCCGTTGAGCTCGAGCGCGAACTGCTCGGCGGCGACGTTCTGGAGCACCTCGGACAGGTAGCGCGCGTTGAAGGCGATCGTCGTGCCGTCGCCCTCCACGGCGGCGTCGACCTGGCCCTCGTTGTCACCCACCTCCGCGTTCGCGCTGACGGTCACGCCCGCTTCGCCGTCGGCCGATACCTGGAGCTTGACGATGTTGGCCGAGGCGCTTGCGATCAGGGCCGCCACCCGGACCGCCTTCAGGAGCTCCTCGCGATCGACCACTGCCCGGGTTGTATGGCTGGTCGGCAGGACCTGCTGATAGTTGGGGAACTGGCCGTCGATGAGGCGGCTGACGAGATCGATGCCTTCCAGATGGAAGAGGACCTGGTTGCGCGCCGGCGACAGCACGACGTCGACCGGATCGTCGGTGTCGGACAGGACGCGCCCCAGCTCGGCAAGGGCGCGGGCTGGCACGACCAGACTGGTCTCTTCGACCGGGTCGAGGATCGCAATCGTCTTGACGGCGATCCGGTAGTTGTCGGCGGCGGCAAGCGTGAGGCGGTCGCCCTCGAAGCGGGCCAGGACGCCGGTCAGGATCGGACGGGCCTCGTCGCTGGCGGCCGCGAACGCCGTCTCGGCGAGAGCCTGGCGCAACACCCTCTGGGCGATCCGGGTCGTGGGCCGCTCGCCGGCGCTGGGAATCGCGGGGAACTCCTCGGCATCGATCCCCTTGACGTGGGTCGCGAAACGGCCGGCCTTGATGTGGAGCGTGTCGCCGGGCTGGAGCTCGAGATCGATACGCTCGGAGGCCGGAAGCGATGCGACCAGGTCCGTGAACAGCTTGGCCGGAACGGTCGTCGCACCATCCTCCTCGATCTTGCCCGGTACCCAGTAGGTGATCCCGATCTCGAGATTGGTCGCCGTCAACTTGAGCCCGGCGTCCTCGGTTCGCAGAAGGACGTTGGCCAGGACGGGCAGTGTGCTCCGGGTGGAGACCGCGCGACTCGCGACCGACAGGCCGCGGGCGAGGTTCTCCTGCATGACCGAAAGCTTCACGTCGTTTCTCCAGACTGGGCCTCTCAGGGCCCGGGCCCTTCTGGCGGACTGGCCTCCCGGTGTTGCGCAGTCTCGCCGGGCGGATGGTTCGTTGATCCAGCCTATCTTCTCATCTCATCATCACCGTCATCATGGTGTGGACGGTGGGGACGCCACTCGGGGCGGCCGATCGACGAGGCCGTGGACAGCCGAGCCAGGATGGTGGAGGCGGCGGGCCATCTTGGGGACGGCTGCGGGACGGCCGGTCGACAAGCCAGGCGCGCTTCGCCGGCGACGCGCCGACACGGCCTGAATCATCCACCGCGATCGTCCGGATGTCGACCGCCGCGCCCCGGCCGCGACCGCACGTTGTCCACAGCGGGATACGGTTTTCCACCGAATCCGGCCGCTTATCCACAGGATGGGGCAGCTCGCCACGCGAGCGAGCGTTTTTCAGGAATGATTCAGTCGGTGTAGATCAACTCGCGAACGGCAGCGATCTCGCGGCGGAGCTCGTCGTTGGCGGATACCTCGCGGGTGATCTTGTCGCAGGCGTGCAGCACGGTCGAGTGGTCGCGGCCACCCAGTTCGGCTCCGATCCGGAGGAGGGACACGTCCGTCTCCTCGCGCATGAGAAACATGGCGATCTGGCGCGGCACGACGATCGCCTTGTCCCGCTTCTGGCCCTGGAGCGCGTCGAGCGGGACGCCGTAGTAATCGGAGACCGCCTTGGCGATTCGCTCGGGGGTGACCTGCCGCTTCTTGGGGTTGTAGAGGACGTTGGAGAGGACCGCCTGGGCGAGCTCGATGCTGATGGGCATGGCGCCCATCGATGCGTAGGCCACGATGCGGTTGAGGGCGCCCTCGAGCTCGCGGATGTTGCTGACGACCTTGCGCGCGATGAATTCGATCACATCCGATGTGATGGGGACCGCCGCCTCCTCCGCCTTGGCCCGCAGGATCGCGATCCGCGTCTCGAGGTCGGGCGCGGTGAGATCGGCGATGAGGCCCCACTCGAACCGGCTGCGCAGCCGCTCCTCCAGGGTCACGATCTGCTTGGGCGGGCGGTCCGAGCTGAGGACGATCTGCTTGCCGTCCTCGTGGATCGCGTTGAACGTGTGGAAGAACTCCTCCTGGGTTCGCTCCTTGTCGGCGATGAACTGGATGTCGTCGATGAGGAGGAGGTCGATCCGGCGGTAACGGGCCCGGAACTCGTCGATCTTGCCCTGCTGGATGCTCGTGATGAACTCGTTGGTGAACTTCTCGCTGGTCGCGTACACGACCCGCTTGCGCGGGAACTTGGCGATGACCTGGTTGCCGATGGCATGCATGAGGTGGGTCTTGCCCAGCCCCACCCCGCCGTACAGGAAGAGCGGGTTGTAGGCGTGGCCCGGGCGCTCGGCGACCGACAGGCTCGCGGCGTGGGCCAGCCGGTTGGCCGATCCCACAATGAAGTTGGCGAAGGTGTAGCGCGGGTTGAGGTAGGTCGTGCCTCCGTCTCCGCCCACCCGACTTGGTTCCAGGCGGACCGGTTGCGGCGCGGGACGTGGGCCATGGGTCGCATCGGGACCTTCGCCTGCCACCGCGGCCGGAGTCGGGACGGTGACGATCTCCACGACGACGCTGTAACCGACGATCCGGGCGAGCGTCTGGGAGATCAGCGACCGATAGCGCGTCTCCAGCCAGTCCTTCGCGAAGCCGTTCGGTACGGCGATGCGAAACCGGTTCTCCTCGACGTTGACGAGGGTCGTGTCGCGCAGCCATGTTTCGAAGTTGGCCGGCGAGAGCGAGACCTGCAGCTCGCCAAGTGCGGCGCGCCAGACTTGACGGGTGTCCATGCGATCGAGGCGACCTGGCTGCTCGGGTGGTTGGTGGGTATGGACGGCCACGGGCGCGGCCGGAGTCGCGGGTGCGGGGGAACCAGGGAGGCGGTCGCGAGGATCCCGCAGCAACGGGTATCGTGGGCCGCTCCCGGGCTCTTCCGTGTCTCAGAAGGCTTCCCAGCGAGCGTCCCGGCGCCGTTGGGCCGGGGAAGGATAGCACCGCTGCGAGCGCCCCTGCAAGGCGATCGAGCAGCGATTCCCGGATACCCCCATGGGGTATCGGTTCATTGCCGGCGGCGGACCCGCCGGGCCTTCGCCCGGCCCGCATCTCGCGCGCCCGCGTGTTTGACACCCCGTTCCGGCACGTCATATCATCCGCCGGACGACGACGCGCCAAGCGCTTTCGGGTGCGCGGCGCGTTCGTGTGCCTCTAGGGGTCGAACCGACAGCCCCGAGGCCGATGGAGAGGATCGCGCGGCACACCCCATGAAGCAGACCTACCAGCCCAAGAAGCGGCATCGTGCCAAGGAGCACGGCTTCCGCGCCCGGATGAAGTCGACCGGGGGCCGTCGCGTCCTCGCGGCTCGCCGGGCGAGGGGCCGAAAGCGGCTGACGGCCTGACGGAGGGGCGCGGCCAGAATCCGCCGCGGCTCGTGATGCTCACCAATCCGCGGGATTTCGCGGCGCTGCAGCGTGAGGGGATCTCCCGATCCCACCCACTGTTCCACGCTCGATTCCGGCGGACGGATCTCGGGACGACCCGGTTCGGGCTGTCGACGGGACGGCGGCTCGGCGGCGCGGTGGTTCGCAACCGGGCGCGCCGGCGACTCCGTGAGGCGCTCAGGGTGATGGCGCCCTCGTTCCAGCCCGGCTGGGACGTCCTCATCATCGCCCGGCCGGCGATCGTCGATGCCGACCGCGACGCGCTCGTCGGGGCGGTGCGTCGAATCCTCCGGCGAGGAGGCGTTCTGGAAGGTCCCGCGATCTAGGTGACACGGTTGGCAAGTCGAATCGGGGTCGGGCTCATCGGGCTCTACCGGCTGCTGTTCGGATGGCTGCCGGCCAGCTGCCGCTACGAGCCGACCTGCTCTCACTACACGGAGCAGGCGATCGTCAAATACGGCCTCGTGCGGGGCAGCTGGATGGGCGTCCGGCGAATCGCCCGCTGCCACCCGTGGCATCCGGGCGGCTACGATCCCGTCCGCTGAGCGAGAAGGACGACTGAGCCAGTGACCATCCCGTCACCGAGCCGCTCCTGGATCCGGCCCCTCCTGCTCATCGGAGCGGTGGTCCTGATCGTGGCGGCCTGTTCGGGCGCGTCGACCGGCCCGTCCGGCGCGGCCGCACCCACGTCTGCCACGCCGATCCCGACGCCGCTCCGACCGGCGCCCCTGACCGGTGACCCGATCGGCATCCTGGCCTGGGCGTTTACGCCCATCTTCCAGGTCCTCTTCATCATCCTCATCGCGTTCTACCGGGTCACCGGAGACATCGGCATCGCCATCGTCCTGCTGACGATCGTCATCCGGATCCCGCTGATCCCGCTGTTCCGCTCGCAGACGGTCTCCCAGAAGCGGATGCAGCTGCTCCAGCCGGAGCTGCGGGAGATCGCCAAGCGCTACAAGGGCGACCGCAACAAGATCAGCCAGATGCAGCAGGCGCTCTACAAGGAGCGCGGGGTGAACCCGTTGTCAGGCTGCCTGCCGCTGCTCCTCCAGCTGCCCCTTCTGTTCATCATGTACCAGGTCATCCGCGACGGGCTGACCAACTACGACGTCACGCCGATGCTGACCGTGTTCGGCCAGAAGGTCGTGGACATCACCTGTCCGACGATCCCCAGCGCGGAACCGTGCATTCGGACGACCGTGGCCTGGCTGGGCGGCCTCGACGTCGGCAAGCCGCACGTCGACTGGCTCATTCCACTGGTCGTCTTCGACTTCCCGGTCAGCATCATCGCGATCGTGTCGGCGGTGCTCCAGGTCTTCCAGTCCCGCATGACGTTGCCGGCGCTCGATCCGGCGAATCCGGACCCGAACGCCCGAATCACGCGGCAGACGATGCTCTTCCTGCCGCTCATCTTCGTGTTCTACGCGGCGCTCCTGCCGGCCGGGCTGTACATCTACTACATCGCCAGCACGATCATCTCGATCATTCAGCAGTACCTCATCGTGGGCTGGGGCTCCAGCTTCCCGCTTTTCGGCTGGGATCCGGCCTTTGCCCGCAACCACACTCCGCGCTTCCCGGTCGCCACTCCGGCGCCGATCGAATCCACGCGCGCGGCGGGAGCGCCCGCGCGACCCACTGCCCAGGACCGGGCCGCCAACGCGGCCTCGACGGTGCGGCCTCGCGAGCGCGGCCGACCGGGCCGCCAGGGCCGACGAGGGAGACGACGCTAGATGAGTGCCTACAGGGAGTTCACCGGCAAGACGGTCGAGGAGGCCCTGCGTAACGCCCGCGAGGCGTTCGGGGCCGGTCTCGAAGACCTGGACTTCGAAATTCTCACCCCGGGCAGCAGGGGGGTCCTGGGCATGGGCGCAGAGCCCGCCCGGATCGTCGCTGCCCCCCGGTCCGAGCTCGGCGGCGCTGCTCCGAAGCGAGAGGCGGCCGAGGCCCGGCCGCTGCCGCCGGCCCCACCCCGCGAGGACCGCCCTCGGTTCGGCGACCGCGACCGGCCCGACCGCGCTCCGCGCCGCGAAGACGGCGACCGCGGCCCGCGCCGAGACGATCGAGGCCGGGGGTTCGGCGACCGCGACAGAAGCGACCGCGGCCCTCGGCGCGACGACCGTGGCGAACGCGACCGCGGCCCTGTCGTCACGGCCGGCCGCCCGCCGGGCGGCATCGGCGACGGCGGCCCGCGACCGGAGCGTGGCCCGGCTCGACCGGACCGCGGCGATCGACCCGATCGGGCCGATCGTGGACCTCGCCCGGACGATCGCGGCTCGCGCGGGGAACGCTCTTCGGACCTGACCGCCAGCGAGGCCGCCGAGGTGACCGCGGCCCGTGGCTCGCTTGCCGCTGAGCGTGCGGACCTCGAGGCGGCGGAAGCGTCGCCGGAGGCACTGGCCGCCGGCCAGGCGATCCTCGAGGAGCTCATGCGACTCATGGATCTCGACGTCCGAGTTGAGGTCGAGGCGGGCGACACGAGCCGGCTGAACGTCGTCGGTGCCGGCGACGTGAAGGAGGCCCTCGGCGCGCTCATCGGTCGCAAGGGCGAGCGCCTGAGCGCGCTGCAGCATCTCGTCAACCTCATGCTCAGCAAGCGGATGGGCGACTGGACACGCGTGCTGGTCGATGTCGAGGACTACCGTGGCCGTCGCGAGCGCCAGTTGCGCGACCTGGCCAATCGCGCCGCCGAACGCGTCGTGGAGACCGGCAAGATGCTCCAGCTGGAGCCCATGCCGGCCCTGGAGCGTCGCTGGATCCACATCGCCCTGCGAGATCATGCGGGCGTGGCCACCCAGTCGATCGGTGAGGAGCCAAATCGCCGGGTCGTGGTCCTGCCCCGTAACGTCTGAGCGCCGCAAACCGTCCAATCCATCGAACCGTCCGGACTATCAACATATCTGCAAGGGGGGACCCGAACGAGCGATGGCGCGACCGCAGCGTTTTCGGCTACTGTCGCCGTTGCCCCGTCACGCCGGGCGGGCGTCGTGCGTCTGCCGCACGTTCACACCGCAGCCAGCCCATCCATCGACTGCTAGGATGACGACCGCGAAATGACCACGACCACCGAATCCGCCACCGCTCCGACGATCGCGATCCGGCGCCTGCCGCGGTTCCGCGTCCTCCTGGCGACGTTCGGATTCGGTCTCGTCCTGGCCGCCGCCGGTGCCGCGGCGGGTCTCTACGCGTATGACCAGGCGCACAACGGGCGGATCATGCACGGCGTCCGAGCCGGGACCGTGGACCTGTCCGATCTCGACCGGGACGCGGCCGCAGCCCGGCTGCGCGACGGATTTGCGTCGTACGGCCAGGGCACCGCGACGCTGACCGATGGCGAACTGCGGGAAACGATCTCCTACGCCGATCTCGGTCGCCGGCTGGACGTGGACGCCATGCTGGAGCAGGCATTCGCGGTTGGCCGGACCGGAACGATCGCCGAGCGGGCGCTCGAGGAGGTCCGTGCCGCCGCCCGGGGCGTCGTCATCGAGCCCATGGTCAGGCTGGATCCGGCGGCCGTGGTGAGCACGATATCGTCCCTCGCCGGCCGCCTTGACCGGCCGGCCGTGGACGCGACCGCACGTGTCACACCGGCCGGGTTCCTGACCACCGATTCCGCTCACGGCCGAACCGTCGGCCAGGGCTCCACCACTGCGGCGCTGGTGGCGGCCCTGCGCGATCCGGCGGCCCCGGCCGAGGTGACGATTCCGCTGTCGGTCGCATCGATCCCGCCGGTCGTCTCGACCGACGCGGCGAGCGCCGCCAAGGCGAAGGCATCCGCGATGGCCGCCGAGGTGACGATCGTCGTCGGCAAGGAGCACTGGACGATCCCGGCCGCGAAGGTCCGAGGCTGGATCCGGTTCGGCTGGTCTGGCGGGAGCTGGGGCACCACGCTCGACCCGAAGGCCATTCGAAAGTCGCTGAAGCCGCTGGTCAGCGAGATCGCCCGGCCCGCCCGGGATGCCCAGTTCCTCATCGGCAAGGGCGGCCAGATTGCGGGCGTCACCGCGTCCGTGACGGGACGCTCGCTGAGCGTCAACGCGACCGCCGCGGCCGTGGCGGAATCCGTCGCGCGTCGGGCGGCAGGCGGTCGTCCGATCATCGAGCCGGTCCGGGCGGCACTCGTCTACAAGCAGCCAGCCCTGACGACCGAGGTCGCCCGGAAATCGGCGCCGCTCATGCGCGCCATCTCCAGCTGGACGACCTACTACGTGCCGGGCCCCCACAACGGATACGGCGCCAACATCTCCATCCCGGCCATGGCGATCGATGGAACGGTCGTCGCCCCGGGCCAGTGGTTCAGCTTCTGGCAGTCGGTCGGCGAGGTGAGCCTGGCGAGGGGCTACAAGCTGGGCGGGGCGATCGTCGACGGCCGCTCGGTCGAGGGCAAGACGATCGGCGGCGGGATCTGCTCCACGTCGACGACGATCTTCAACGCCGCACTGCGGGCCGGCTTCCAGATGGGCGCCCGGAAGAACCACTTCTACTACATCAGTCGCTACCCCAAGGGCCTGGACGCGACGGTCTACAAGTCGGATGGCGGCGGCGCCCAGGACATGACCTGGCGAAACGACACGCCCTACCCGGTTCTCGTCAAGGCGTATGCGGTGCCCGGTATCGTGCGGTTCACCGTGTACAGCGTGCCGACCGGTCGCAGGGTGGCATTCACTGCGCCGACCGTCAGGAACTACCAGTCCAGCACGACGGTGGTCTCGTACACGACGGCGCTCAGCCCGGGCGTGCGACAGCAGGTGGAATACGAGGCCGACGGCTTCGACGCCTGGGTCACGCGCACCGTTCGCGACAGGAACGGGCGGGTCATCCACTCGAACACGTACTACTCGCACTACGCACGGATCGTGGGCCTGATCCTGATCGGCAAGGCCGCGAGCTAGGCCCGCGGCCGCCAGGCGCAGTTGCCGCCGCCAGGCGCGTCAGCCCGTGTTCTGGAGGCCCGCCGCCACCCCGTTGACGGTGAGCTGCACGAGCTGGAGGAGGCGCCCATGGGTCGGGTCGTCGGCTGACGTGGCCCGCAGCCGGGACAGGAGCCGGACCTGGAGCTCGGACAGCGAATCGACATAGGGATTGCGCAGTGCGACGGATCGCTGGATCGCCGGCACATCGTCCAGCAACCGTGACCGCCCCGTGACCCGCAGGACGAGCTCCACGGTCAGGTCGTACTCCTCCTCGATCCGGGCCCAGATCCGCTCCGCATCGGGGCCGCTGGCGAGCGACGCGTACCGGCCGGCGACTGACATGTCGGCCTTGGCCAGGCTCAGCTCTGCGTTGTCGAGCACGGACGCCACGAACGGCCAGCGGCGGTAGAGATCGGCCAGCCGGTCGAGCCCGCCCTCTCCCGCACTGTCGCGCATGCTGGCCAGCGCCGAGCCGAGCCCGTACCAGCCGGGCAGGTTCAGGCGCGACTGCGACCAGGCGAAGACCCACGGGATGGCCCGGAGGGACTCGATCGAGTCACCGCCCGCAGCCGCGGTCCTGCCACGGCCGCCCCCGCTCGCTGTGCGTCCATCGGCGTCGTCTCGACCGGCATCGGGGCGGGTGTCCTCGCCCCGCGACGCCGGGCGAGATCCAAGCCTGAGCGCGGACAGCTCACCGATCGGCGTGGCCGCGCGGAAGAAGCCGGCGAAGGCGGGGTCCTCCCAGACGAGCGAGCGGTAGGCTCGACGGGCGACCGCGGCCAGCTCGTCGAAGATGGGGGCGCCCTCCGAGGCGACCTGCGCGACGTCCGCATCGTGGGTCGCCGTGGAAGCCAGCAGCACGGCGCCCGTCAGCTGCTCGAGCTCTCGGCGGGCAATCGCCAGGTTGCCATAGCGGGCCGCGATCACCTCACCTTGCTCCGTCAGCTTGAGCCGGCCGGCCACCGAGCCAGGCGCCTGCGCCAGGATCGCCCGCCCGGCCGGCCCGCCGCCCCGACCGATGGCGCCGCCGCGGCCGTGGAACAGCGTCAGCAGGATGCCGGCCGCGCGGGCCTCCCGGACGAGGGCCTCCTGGGCCCGGTAGAGCAGCCAGTTGGCGGCGAGGAACCCCGATTCCTTGTTCGAGTCCGAGTAGCCGAGCATGACCTCCTGCCGATCGCCTCGCTCGCACAGGTGCTGCCGGTAGGCCTCGTTGGCCAGCAGGTCGCGCAGCATCGGACCGGCCGACTCGAGTGCGTCGGCCGACTCGAGCAGCGGCACCACGTCCAGCTTCGGGCTGGCCGCCGCGAGGCCCGCTGTCTCTGTGGCGGCGATCGAGGGCGAGCCAGCCAGCCCGGCAAGGTCGAGGACGGCCAGGACGTCCTCGACGCCGCGCGTGAAGCTGATGACATAGCGGTGGCAGGCGGTCTCGCCGAAGCGCTCCTGGATCGCGGCCATCGCACGGAAGGTGGCAAGCACCTCGGCGGCGGACACACCGGGTGCCGCCGGCCGCTCGGCGTCGAGGCGACCGGCCCGCGCGTCCTCCAGGGCGCCCGCGTGCACCTCCGAGTGCTGGCGGACCTCGAGCGAGGCGAGGTGGAACCCGAACGTCTCGGCCTGCCAGCGCAGGTCCTGGAGCTCGCCGTACGCGATCCGGCCCAGGCCGTCCTCGACGAGGGCCGCCTGGAGCTCGGCCAGCTCGGCGACGAAGTCCGCCGCCGACTCGTAGCGGCCGGTCAGGGCGGCGGCCTGGCCGGTCAGTCGAGCCCGGGTTCGCCGGAGGCGCTCGGCCATCGCTCCCAGCCGGCGCCGGTATGGCTCGCCCGGGAAGCGCCGGTCCAGCTGTCGCATGAGGTCCGGCAGCTCGTCGGCGTCGCGAGCGAGCCGCCTGGCGAGCGGTCGGGCCAGCCGACCGTCGGGCACGATCGGCGAGATCGACTGCATGAGTCGGAGCGTCACGTTCTCGTATCCGTGCAGGACGTGGTCCGCCTGGATCCGGACCGACTGAACGGTCGCCTCGGCGGTGACGGACGGGTTGCCGTCGCGATCGCCACCGATCCAGCTGCCCCACCGGAGGAATGCCGGCACGACCGGCGGCCGGGTCCCGGTCCGGCCCGCGTCGCTGGCCGGCGGAGCGGCCGTTGCGAGGTCCACTGAGCGGTCGCGCGCCGGCGGCCGCAGGATCGCATCGAGCGCCTGGTCCAGCGCCCGATACAACTGGGGAACGACCCGGAACAGCGTCTCGTCGAAGAACGCCATCGCCGTTCGAACCTCGTCCAGCGGCGTCGGCGCGGCGAGGCGCAGCTCGGTGGTCCGCCACAGAGTCGTGATCTCCTCGCGGAGGCGGCGGCGCAGATCGGCGTCCTCATCCGGCGTCAGCCTGGGATCGTCCAGCCGCTCCACCAGCGCCGCGCAGCGATGGAGCGCGATGAGGAGGGTCCGGCGGCGTGCCTCGGTCGGGTGGGCGGTCAGGACCGGGACGATCGCCAGCCGCTCGAGCTGGTCGCGCAGCGCCGCTTCGCTGGCGGCCTCGGGCGGGAGGCCGGCCAGCGCCCAGGCCAGCGACCCCTCCACCGACGCCCGCCGGCCCGCACGGGCCCGCCGCCGGAGGGTCCGAACACGATGGCGCTCCTCGGCCAGGTTGGCGAGCTGGAAGTAGAGCCCGAACGCGCGGATGAGAACCTCGGCCCGATCGAGCCCGTCCTCCGGGTCGTCGATCGTCTGCAGGTTCCGCTCGAGCTCATCCGCGAGCCGCCGATGCTCGGCGGGGTCGACGGTGCGGCGGAGGGCGATCGTCCGGCGCCGGATGCGCTCGATCAGGTCGAGGAGGTCGGGGCCGGACTGCTCGGCGATCACCTGGCCGAGCAGCGATCCGAGCAACTTGACCTCCCGGCGGAGCGGATCGCGCGCACCGGACGTGCCAATCCCGCCCGGTTCGGCGAGGACCGCCGGATTGGCCCCTTGCCTCGGGTTCCTGGCCGGCCTGGAGCCGGGACGGCGCGTCTGGGTCATCGCAGCACCCCTGGCCGCACGCCTGGCCGCGCGCCTCGCCGCACAGTTGGCGGCTCGTCTGGCTGACGACCTGGCTTCGGACCTCGACCGTTCCGTGTCGGAGCCGCAACCGCTCCGCAACCATCCGCCGGGCGATTGTTCTCTAGGCTTGTATCGTGACGATCATGTCCGGCCTCGACCTCGATCCTCGTCGCTCCCCGGAACGGGAGCCGAAGCAGCTCGACCAGCTGCGCTTCCTTCATCGCGTGGCTCGCCTCGTGACGACCGCGCGGACGTGGGACGAGCTCCTGGAGACGATCGTCGACGAGACGCGCGACGCGCTCCATGCCGACGTCTCCTCCCTCTACCTGCTCGACCGCGACGGCGCCTACCTGACCCTGGCTGCGACCAACGGTCTGGATCGCTTCCAGATCGGCCGAGCCCGGATGCCGCTCGGCGAGGGCGTCACGGGCCGGGTTGCGGCGACGCGCACGCCGACGATCATCCCCGACGTCCGCCACGAGCCGCGCTTCTTGTGGGTCCGCGGCCTGGACCAGCGGCGGTTCGTCGCCTCCATGCTGTCGGTGCCGCTGTCCTGGCACGACCAGGTCGTCGGCGTCCTCAACGTCCAGACCGAGCAGCCACGCGACTTCAGCCAGTCCGACGTGGAGCAGCTGTCCGCGATCGGCGACCTCCTGGCGGCGGTGATCGAAAAGGGTCGGATCACGCGCGAGGCGGAGGCCCAGGTGGCCGCGCTGAAGGCCATCGACGAGGCCCGCAGCGAGCTCATCGCCCTGGTGACGCACGAGCTGCGGACCCCGCTGGCGGTCGTGCGCGCATACACGGACCTGCTGGCCGACGAGCCGTCGCTCGACGGGCGCGAGTCGCGCGACCCGGAGCGTCGCGCCATCCGGTCGGGCTGGCACTCGGCGACCATCGAGCAGATCGAGCGGCTGGACCGCCTGGTGGACTCGATCCTCGCGTCCGTTCGGCCGCTGCACGACCTGCCCGCCGAGGTCGTCCCGGTCGACCTGCGCGAGGCGGTGGAGACCTTGCTCGATTCGATCCGGCCGCTGCTCCGACGTCATCGCACCGATGTCCAGATGCCCATCCGCCTGTTCGTCCTGGTCGACCCGCCCCGACTGCGCCAGATCGTCGAGCATCTCGTCGAGAACGCCGTCAAGTATGCCCCGCCGGACACGACGATCACGATCGACTCCTCCCTCGTCGAGGGGTTCGTTCACCTCGGCGTGGCCGACGAAGGACCGGGGATCCCGCCGGAGTGGCGCCAGCGCATCTTCGAGCCATACGCCCGCCGCGACACGCACACCGCCCGCGGCTCCGGAATCGGCCTCTTTGCGGCACTGCGCCTGGCCGAGTCGATGGGCGCCCGGCTGTGGTGCGAGCCGACCGACGGGCCGGGCGCCCGGTTCGTCGTCGCCCTGGCGGCCGCGGTGGCGGTCTAGGCCGCGAGGCCCACGATGCCGGCGATTCGACCGCTCCGCATCCTGGTCGTCGACGACGACCCGGCCATGGTCGGGGCGATCACGGCACTGGTCGGAACGGAGGGCCACCAGGTGATCACCGCCTACGATGGCCTGACGGCCGTGAGGCGCTTCCGGGAAGAGCGCCCGGACCTCGTGCTCCTGGACCTGGCCATGCCCGGCCCCGACGGCTTCACGGTCGCCGGCCAGATGCGGGCGACGGGCGAGGTGCCCATCCTCGTCGTGTCCGGCGAGAGCAACGAGCAGGCCAAGGTGCGAGCACTGGAGATCGGCGCGGACGACTACCTCGTCAAGCCGTTCGGGCGGGCCGAGCTGTTGGCCAGGATCAGGGCCCTCATGCGACGGGCCGGTCAGTCCAACGAACGAGCGGCCGCGGCCGGTGGGCTGACGCTGGGCGCGCTTCGACTGGAGCCCGGCCGCCACGAGGCGCGCGTCGGCGACCGTGGGCTCAGCCTGACACCCACCGAGTACCGGATCCTGGAGGCTCTCGTCGGAGCCGGCGGCGACCTGGTCCCTCACCACCGCCTGGCACGGGCAGGGTGGCCCGCCGAAGCGGATCCGGACCTGCTCTGGCTGAAGCCGCATCTCGCCCGGCTGCGCTCCAAGGTTCGGGCGGCCGGCGGTCCAGACGTCGTGGCGGTTCGCGGCGTGGGGTATCGGATGGAAGCCGGGCCAGCGCGGCCGGCGCCGCCGCGTGAGGCGCCGGCGAGGGAAGCGCCCGCGCGATAGGGGGCCGGCGGTTCGGCGCTCGATTCTCCGCTGCGACCGGTTAGCTGCGGCCGCCGGCGTCGTGAGCCAGCTCGGCGCAGTCGATCCGGCAACCACGAGCGTCGCGACCGGCCATCGGCGAGAAATGGAACCAGGCTGCCCGCCCGACGAGGCCGACGCGTTCAAGCCGACAGCCGCACGCCGCACACGTGACCGGAGCGGCGCGGCCGTTTCGAACGGCATCGAAGCCGAGGTGGCGATCGGACGCATTGATCATGGAAGCACCTCGTCAGGTGATCGGCGGGCAGGTTTGGTGGCCGGTCTGCAGCCAGCTTTCACAGGCTAGCCGTCCGCGCGCCGCCCGTCGGCTGCGACCAGGTCGCGAGAAGGTTGCGATGCGGTAGCGACACCCGCCGCGCCGGCCTCGGCGGGCTCCACCAGCCAGAACTCATCCAGCGGCAGTCGCCCGCCGGAAACGATCCGGGCGGCCAGGACGGATCCAGCCGCCCGGTGCGCGTCCAGCAGCCGAAGAAGGTCGGCCACGAGCAGCGCGCCGTCGGCCCGCTCGCGGACGACCAGCGCGAGCTGGCTGGCGGTCACGGCGGAGCCGTGCAGGAGATCGGGAGCCAGGCCCTCCGGCCGGTGGAGGTAGGCGCGGCCGCCGGTCATGCCCGCCCCGAAGTTCGGTCCGATGGGACCGAGGACCACGACGGTGCCGCCCGTCATGTATTCGCAGCCGTGGGCGCCGATGCCCTCGACCACCGCCTCTGCCCCCGAGTTGCGGACGGCGAAGCGCATGCCGGCCTGGCCGACGAGATGAAGGCGGCCGCCAGTGGCGCCGTAGAGGCACGTGTTGCCGGCCACGGCCTGGCGCTCGGGCTCCGGGATGTCCGACTCGGGCCGGACGACGAGGACACCGCCGGCCATGCCCTTGCCGACGTAGTCGTTGGCCTGGCCGGTGAGGCGGAGCTCGATGCCGTCGGCGAGGAAGGCGCCAAGGCTCTGGCCGGCGGCCCCACCGAGGCCTAGCCGCACCGGGCCCCGGATCTCGCCGCGCGCCAGGGCGCCGGACAGCTCGGCGCCGAACGAGCGGTCAGCCGTAGTGATCGCGAAGACGCCCGCCGAGCCCGGCCCGAACTCGGCGACCTCGGCCACAATCCGATGCTCCAGGGCGGAGGCCGGCTCGCGGCTCACGACCGACGTCGCGGATGCGGGGCTTGCGCGACGCGCCTCCCTGGCCGGCCAGCTCGGGGCACCGACAATCGTGCCGAGCTCCAGGCTGGCGCCGGCCACCGGGCGCAGGAAGCGGCGCGCTTCGCCGACGATCTCGGCCAGGGAATGCGCGCCGATCTCGGCGAGTACGAGGCGAACCTCGGCCGCGATCGAGCGCACCAGCCACTCGACCTGCTCCGGCGTCCCGGTGAACTTCGCCCGCAGGTCGTCGCGCTGGGTGGCGACGCCGGTCGGGCAGGTGTCCAGATGGCACTGGCGGGCCATGTCGCAGCCGATGGCCACGAGCAGGGCCGTCCCGAACCCGAACTCCTCGGCGCCGAGGAGCGCGGCGACCACGACGTCGCGGCCGGAGCGCAGGCCCCCATCCGTGCGCACCGCGACGCGGTCGCGCAGGCCGTTCCGGAGGAGGACCTGGTGAGTCTCTGCCAGCCCGAGCTCCCAGGGCACGCCGACGTGCTTGATCGAGCTCAGCGGCGACGCTCCCGTTCCGCCTGCGTGACCGGCCAGATGGACGTAGTCGGCGCCGGCCTTGGCCACCCCGGCCGCGATCGTGCCGACTCCCCGGCTGGCCACGAGCTTGACGCCGATCCGGGCCCGCGGCGCCACGGCTCGCAGGTCGGCGATGAGCTGGGCCAGGTCCTCGATCGAGTAGATGTCGTGGTGCGGCGGCGGGCTGATGAGCGACTGGCCGGGCTGGGCCCGGCGCAGGGCGGCGATGTAGGCCGTCGCCTTGCGGCCGGGGAGCTGGCCGCCCTCGCCCGGCTTGGAGCCCTGGGCGATCTTGATCTCGAGCTGGTCGGCTCGGGCGAGGTAGGCGGTGGTCACCCCGAATCGACCCGAGGCGACCTGCTTGATCCGGGCATCCAGCCGCTCGCCACCGGGCCCCGGCGCATACCAGGCCGGGTCCTCGCCGCCTTCGCCGGTATTCGCCGCCCCCCCGGCGCGTTGCATGCCGATCGTGACCGCGCGGTGCGCCTCGGGACTGAGTGCTCCGACGCTCATGGCGGAGGCCACGAAGCGGCGGGTGATGGCCTCGACCGGCTCCACGTCGGCGAGTCGAACGCGGGATCGACCGACCGGACGTCGGAGGCGGAGCTGGTCGCGAACCAGTGCCGGCTCCGGATCCGGCCGCGCGGCCTGGTTCGCGGCTGCCACGGGTGTCGTCTGATCCATCGCGCGGGCCTGGAGAATCTTGACGACCTGCGGCGCGTAGAGGTGTCGCTCGCCGTCCGCCCGATAGCGGGCGAACCCGGGGTCGGGCAGCCGAGCGGTCGCCCCGGCCGCCCCGGCCGCGCTCATCGTCCTGGCCGCGGCCAGACGGCGCAGCTGCCGCTCGGCGACCGCTTCCAGGCCCACCCGGCCCGGCCAGCCGGGGGCTGCCGGGAAGCAACGGGCAACCAGTTCGGGGGTGAGCTCGACGGTCTCGAACAGGGCGGCGCCGACATATGACGCGACAGCCGAGATGCCGATGCGGGCGAGCGTCTTGCGCAGGCCGGTCTCGAAGGCGTCGACGAGCTTCGTCAGCGCACCGTCCGCCGTCAGGTCCTCCGCACCGCGGCTGCCTGCCAGCTCGGCCGCCAGCTCCAGCGCCAGCCACGGGCGCACGGCGGTCGCTCCGGCCGCGAGGGCCATCGCCGCGGCGTGGACGTCCAGGATGTCGCTCGCCTCCGTCATGAGGTCGACCCGGCCGCGCAATCCGGCGTCGGTCAGCGCGGTGTGCACCGCGCCCGTGGCCAGGGCAGACGGGATCGGCAGGTGTCGCAGGGAGATCCGGCGATCGGACAGGACGATGACGCCAGGCCTCCGTCGGCCGGCGGCGAGCTGGACGGCCCGATCGGCCAGGCGGTCCAGGGCGGCAGCCAGCCCGGCCGGCCCAGACGCCGGATCCCAGGTGGCATTCAACCGGACCATCCGGAAGGGCCGGCTCGCCAGGGCGCGTTCCATGTCCCGCACGATCGGGCCGGCGAGGTGGATCGTTCGCCGGCGACCGGACGGGATCCCGCCCAGCAACGGCGGGCGCGGCCCGAGCTCGACGGACAGGTCCACCACGGCGCGCTCGCGCTCGGGATCGATCGCCGGGTTCGTCACCTGGGCGAACGCCTGGCGAAGATGGTCGGCGACCGGACGATCCACCCGTCCGAGAGCCGCCAGCGGCGTGTCGTCGCCCATGCTCCAGAGCGGCTCGTGACCCTCGAGGGCCATGGTCCTGACGTCCAGGCGAAGCCGCTCCGCGTCCAGACCGGCGAGGAACCGGACGGCCGTGGGCGTCGGGGGTCGCTCTGGAGAGGCGGTCAGCGCGCGCCGTGGCTCCCGGGCAGTGGCCGGCCGCCGGCCCGGGCCGACGGCGCTGCTCCTCGATCCCCGCTGCGCGCCGGCGACGGCCGTCCGCTTCGCCGCGATGCTCTCCCAGATCGCGCCGCGGCCCGGGTCCACCAGCAGCATCTCCCCCGGTCCGAGCCGGCCGCGCCGGACGATCTGCGAAGCCGGCAACGGCACGGCGCCCGCCTCGGAGGCGAGCGCGATGAGTCGATCCTCGGTCATGGCATACGCCGCCGGCCGCAGGCCGTTGCGATCCACCATCGCTCCAACGCGGCGGCCGTCCGCGAACGCGATCGCCGCGGGCCCGTCCCACGGGGCGATGAACCCGGCAATCCGGCGCATGAACGAGTCGAGGGACGCATCGGGCACGGTTCGCAGGGCGGGCGCATCGGGGATCGCGGCGAGCAGGGCGGTTTCCGTTCGCCAGCCGCTGGCGACCAGCGCCTCGACCGTCTCGTCGAGCGAAAGCGAGTCCGAGCCGTCCGGCGAGGTGAGCGGCCCACTGTCGAGGATGCGCGCCGCGAGCCCGAGCCGAGCTCGGTCGCGACGCCGGCCGCGGACCTGCTCGCGATTGCCCCGAACGGTATTGATCTCGCCGTTGTGGGCCAGCGTGCGGAAGGGTTGGGCCAGGCGCCAGATCGGGATCGTGTTCGTGGCGTAGCGCTGGTGGAAGACCGCGTAGCGGACACGGAGCGGCATTGCCAGGTCCGGATAGAGGTCGGCAAGACTGCCGCCGGCGACGAGCGCCTTGTAGACGATCCGGCGAGCGGATGCCGAGGTCACGGCCACCTCGAGGGCTGCCGCCCGGGCCAGGCTCTCGATCCGCCGGGCTGCGAGAACCAGGAGGAGCTCGAAGCGGGATGCCGGGCAGCCGTTCGGCCGCGACACGATCGCCTGGGCGACCAGCGGCCGGCTGGCGGCAGCCTCTGCGCCCAGGACCGCCGCATCCATCGGGACGGTCCGCCATTCCGGTCGGCCGAGCCCCTCTGCCGCGATGGCGGCCTCCACGATCGCCCGAGCCTCTGTCCGGCCGCGCCGGTCGCGCGGCAGGAACAGGCCCAGGATGCCGGGCCGAGGTCCGAGTCCCGGCGCGATGCTGGCCAGGACGGAGGGCTCCAGCGGCAGGCCGATCCCGGATCCGTCGCTCGTCTGGCCATCGGCGGCGAACGCGCCGCGGTGGCCCAGTGCGCCGAGCCCGGCGAGTGCCAGCGGCAGGACGCGGTCGCGCGAGCGCCCGCCGGCATCGGCGACGAACCCAACCCCGCACGCGTCATGCTCGAGCCGGGGATCGTAGAGCGGAACCTCGAGGGGACGGTGGGGCCTGAGCGTCATCGAGGGCTCCCGGGCGGCGGAAGGCCGGCCCTCGCCGGCCAGGGAGGAGGTGGGTCGGCGAGGGCCGGCGCATGGATCGGAAGATGCAGGGTTGGTCGACGACCCCCCGGTACACGCGAGGTCGTCGGCGCGATCGGCCGCCGCCAGGAGACGGCGATCCATGGACGAGCCTAGGCGTGCCAGCCGCCGATGTCGGCCCAGGTACGGGACCGGAAAGGGTGCGGTTGGGTTGCGAGGCCCCACACGCCGCGTCCGGTGCCGGCTGCACCTCTGTCAGCGCGGCTGATCATCGCGGCGCCGGTGCAGGCCGACGAAGAAGCTGAACGGCTCGCCGCCCGGGTCGTCGGCGGCGGCGAGGTCTGCCACGAGCGCTTCTACCCGGTTCGCGAATCCCTCGAGCGCGTCGGGCCGGAGCCGCACCCCGAGTCGGCTGAGCTCCTTGACGTCGCGGTCGGCAGCTTCCTTGAGCTCCTCGCGGAACGCGTCGACCATCGCGAGCATGGCGGACGGGCGGTCACCGACGTCGAGCGTCCACGACTTCCCGGTGGCCCGGTACGGGCGCTCCGTCGCCCCCCGCGCGCCTCGCCGGTCCGCCTCTGGTGCGAGGAATCGCGTCGCGACGAGCACACGAACGTGGTGGAGCACGGTCCCCGGGTCGCGCCCGAGCCGCTCGGCCAGCTCCTTGTTCGTCAAGGCGCGGTTCAGGCACAGCCGAAGGATCCGCAGGCGGAGCGGATTGGAGAGGGCACGCGCCTCCTCAGGCGTTGCCGGGCGCCGTTCCATGGCAGGAGCATAGCCCAGTGATTGACTGGTGTCCATCAGTGGGTTAGTCTCCATCGGTGGGCTGGACTAAATCACTCCGGCATCGGCTCTCCGGCGGGCTCGGAGCGAACTATTGGAAGCTCTGGGGTGCGTCGGCCTCCTCGAACCTCGCCGACGGCGTCTTCTGGATCGCGTTCCCGTTGCTCGCCGTTCGACTGACCTACTCGCCGGTCCTCGTGGCGGGCATCACGGTCATCGGCCGGCTGCCCTGGCTCGTGTTCGTCCTCGTCGCGGGCGCTCTCGCCGACCGACTCGATCGGCGGCGGACCATGGTCGGCGTCGCGGCCCTCCGGGCGATGATCGCGGGCGGCCTGGCGGTCGGGATCGCGATGGGCATCGTGGGCCTGCCGGTGATGTACCTCGCCGCGTTCGTGCTCGGGGTTGGGGAGACGCTGTTCGACACGGCGGCCCAGTCGATCATGCCGAGCCTCGTCGATCGGGACCGGCTCAGCCAGGCGAACGGGCGACTGTATGCCGTCGAGCTGACGATGAACCAGTTCGTGGGGCCGCCGCTCGGCGGCCTGCTTGCCGGCGTCGCCATAGCGCTCGCGTTCGCCGGGTCGTCGGCCGCGTTCGTCTTCGGCGCGATCGCGCTGGCGTCCCTCACCGGCTCGTTCCGCCCGGCGCCGGCCGCGCGCGAGACGAGCGTGGTCGAGGAGATCCGCGAGGGCCTGGGCTACCTCTTCTCGCACCGGCTGCTGCGGACGCTGGCGCTGATGGTCGGGGTCATGAACCTCTCGTCGTCCGCGGTGTTCGCCGTGTTCGTGCTCTACGCGGTCGCACCCGGCCCGATGGGTCTCGACGAAACGGGATTCGGCATCCTCATGTCGTCGCTGGCGATCGGCAGCATCGTGGGGTCCTTCGTCGTCGAGCGGATCGAGCGAGCGCTGGGGCGGACTCGCATTCTCGTCGTCGCCGTGATCCTGAGCGCGGCCATGTCTGCGGTGCCGGGCCTGACGGCGAACCCCTGGATAGTCGGTGCCGCGTTCGCCCTGTCGGGCGTTGGGATCGTGATGTGGAACGTCGTGACGGTCTCGCTTCGGCAGCGGATCGTTCCGGATCGGCTGCTCGGCCGCCTGAACGCGAGCTACCGGCTGCTGGCCTGGGGCAGCCAGCCGCTCGGTGCGCTGCTCGGCGGCGCGATCGGGGAGGTGCTCGGCCTGCCCGCCGTGTTCCTCATGGCGGCTCTCTTGACAGTCCTGCTCCTGCTCGCGTTCCGAATCGTGACCGACCGCGCAATCGCCGCCGCCGAGGCCGACGCGGAGCCTGCCCC
>DASPWU010000174.1:0-3428 GCA_035637675.1 Candidatus Limnocylindria bacterium
GGCGAACTGGATCTCGCAGATCGGCCGGAGACCGTTCACGGCGGCCCCGATGCCGACGCCCACGATCATCGACTCCGTGAGGGGCGTGTCGATCACCCGCTCCTCGCCGAACTCGTCGAACAGCCCATCGGTGGCCAGGAACACGCCGCCCTTCACCCCGACGTCCTCGCCCATGACGATCGTCGAGTCGTCCCGTCGCATCTCCTCGGCCATGCCCTCGCGGATGGCCTCGATGAACGTCTTGGTGGGCATCAGAAGGTGCCCTCCACGCCCTCGGCGTAGACGTGCTCGAGCGCCGTGGCCGGATCCGGGTCGGGTTCGCCCTCCGCATAGTCGGTTGCGTCGTTGACGATCGCGATGATCTCTGACGCCAGCTCGGACAGCTTCGCGTCGTTGAGCACGCCCGCGCTCATGAGCTGTTCCCGGAAGCGCGGCAGCGCATCCCTGCCCTTCTCCGCCTCGAGCTCCTCGGCCGAGCGGTACTTCGTCTGCTGGTCGTCGGAGGAGTGGGCGGTGAGGCGGGTCACCTTGGCCTCGATGAGGGTTGGCCCATCGCCGCGCCGTGCACGATCGACGGCCTCCTTCGCCGCAGCGTAGCAGGCCAGGACGTCCGTGCCGTCCACGACGACGCCCGGCATCGCATAGCCTTCGGCGCGGATTGCGACGTCCGGCACCGCGCACTGCTTGCTCATCGGCACGCTGATCGCATAGCCGTTGTTCTCGACGACGAGCACGAACGGGAGCTTGTGGATGCCGGCGAAATTGAGCCCTTCATGGACGTCGCCCTGGTTCGAGCTGCCCTCGCCCATGAATGTCATCGCGACCTGGCCGGTCTTCCGAATCTTCGCCGCCAGGGCGATTCCGACCGCATGGAGGATCTGGGTCGCCACGGGCGAGCTGACCGAGAGGAGGTTGTGCTTCCGATCGCCGTAATGGCCGGGCATCTGGCGGCCGCCGGATGACGGGTCGCGGGCGGTCGCGTACTGGGCGGTCATGATGTCGCGAGCGCTCATCCCGAACGTCATCGCGGACGCGATGCTGCGGTAGAACGGCGCGATCCAGTCGTGGTCCTTCCTGAGGGCCCAGGTGATCCCGACCTGGGCGCCTTCATGCCCCTGGCCGCTGATGACGAATGGAATCCGGCCGGCCCGGTTGAGGACCCACATCCGCTCGTCCACGGCGCGGGCCAGCGCGACCATCCGGTACATCGCGACGAGCTCGTCGTCGCTCAGGCCAAGCGCCTCGCCGGGGTGTTGCGACCCGGGACGTGGCGCCTTGGGACGTGCCGACTTGGGACCTTGCGCCTTGGGACGTGGCGCCTTGACCTTCGCCGGACTGGTGCGATGGTTCACGACCATGGGTGGGATCGGGCCTCCCTGGCCTAGAAGTTGATCGACCGGCCGTCGACCGCCATGGCGGCCTCGCCGAGGACCTCGGCGAACGTCGGGTGGGCGTGCGTCGCGGACCCGATCTCCCATGGCGTCGCGTCCAGGCTGAAGGCCACCGACGCTTCGGCGATGAGGTCGGTCGCGCGCGGCCCCACGATGTGGATCCCCAGCGTGTCGTCCGTGTCGCGATGGCCGATGACCTTGGCAAAGCCCTCGTACTCGCCGCCGATGACCGCCTTGGCGATGGCCTGGAACGGCACCTTGCCGACCTTCGTGGGCAGGCCCTGCTCCTCGCACTGCTGCTCGGTCAGGCCGATCGAGGCGATCTCGGGCCGGCAATAGGTTGCCCTGGGCTGGGTCGTGTAGTCGATCTCGTGAACGTCCTTGTCGCCGGCGATGACGTGGGCGGCAACCAGGCCTTCGTGGGCCGCGACATGGGCGAGCCACAGGCCACCCACGATGTCGCCGATGGCGTACACGTGCGGCTCCCTGGTCCGCATCCTGCCGTTGACCTTGACGATCCCCTTCTCGACCTCGACCTTGGTGGTCTCCAGGCCGATCTCCTCCACGTTGGCGGCGCGGCCGGTCGCCACCAGCATCACCTCGGCCCGGACCTCCTCCGACTTGCCGCCACCGTTCTCGCCTTCCGGGCCGACGTCGACGCAGACGCCATCCTTGGTGGTCTCTACCTTGCCCGCGTCGAAGCGGGCGTTGGTGAGGACCTTCATGCCGCGCTTCGTGAAGCTCCGCTCCACGAGCTGGCTGACGTCCCGGTCCTCGAGCGGAACGATCCGGGGGAGGTATTCGAGAAGAGTGACCTGCGTGCCGATGTCCTGGTAGAAGCTCGCGAACTCGACACCGACCGCGCCGGCCCCAACGATGATGATGCTCTTGGGGGCATCGGCCCGACGCAGCACGTCGTCGCTGGTGAGGATCCGCTCGCCGTCCGGCGTCAGGCCCGGCAGGCTCTTCACACGGGACCCGGTGGCGATGATGATGTCGGTGGCCTGGAGGAGGCGCTCGCCGCCCTTCCCCGCGTCAGCGTCACCCGAGCCGTCCTCCGCCGACTGCTTGACGCGGACGCGTCCCGGCCCGTCGACGCGGCCGCGGCCCTGGACCCAGGTGACCTTGTTCTTCGTCACCAGCGTCTTGAGGCCGGTCCACATCCGCTTCACGACCTGGTCGCGGCGGGCCGCCATCTGGGCGTAGTCGACCCCCGGCTCGCCGGGCAGGACCACGCCGAAGTCCTTGAGATCGCGGGCCCGATTGACGGCCTCCGCCGATTCGAGGAGCGCCTTCGTGGGGATGCAGCCGCGATGGAGGCACGTCCCGCCGACCTTGTCCTCGTCGACCAGTGCGACGCGGAGCCCGAGCTGGGCAGCCCGGAAAGCGGCCGTGTAGCCGCCGGTGCCTGCACCCAGGACGACGAGATCGAAATCGTTGGAGGAGCCGACTGCCATCGGTTCAGGGGATCTCGGGGACGGCCGCCCGTCGCGGCCGCCGATCGGGCTGCGTTACCTCGGGCGTCACGTCGGGGATGGTACCGCGTTCCTGGCGCGCAGGGCACGCATCGCCTGGTGGACGAGAACCCTCCAGTGAAACCCTCCGCGTAGTCCGAGCAATGTTATGGAAGGGTTCGCGCCGCTGGAACCCCCCTCCGTAGTCCCGGCAATGCAATGGCAGACCTTGCGGTGACGCGAGCGAGTTCTCGCTGTCGCTCGAGGGTCTCGGAACGGCCGAAACCGCCGGGTAATCGGCCGACATATGCCGCTCCGTAAGCATGCTCGGAATATCGGAGGGCGATGACCCGGCGAGTTGCGAGGCGAATGAAGGGCCGTGGCCTGGCCAGAGCTGGCCGTGCTGACGCCGTTCGCCCGCGGATCGGCGGTGCTAGACTCGCCGCCGTTCGATCGACACGGAGCACGAGCCGACGATGAACGCAGGTGAACTCGCTCGAGACGCCCTGCTCGTGATCGTGGCCTACCTGTGTGGGTCGATTCCGGTGGGTGTCCTCGTCGCCCGTGCATCCGGTGGCCCCGA
>DASPWU010000175.1:0-4322 GCA_035637675.1 Candidatus Limnocylindria bacterium
GAGCTGCTTGCCAACCTCCGGCACGACCTGCGGACGCCGTTGACCGTGATCGGCGGGTTCGCCGCAGCGCTCGCCGACGGGACCGCCACCGGTGAAGCCGCCGGTCGGGCGGCGCGCGCGATCGGGGAGGAATCGGCCCGCCTGGAGACGCTCGTCGACGAGCTCGACGCGATCGAACGGTTGCGAACCGGCGCCGCCGGGCTCCGTCCGGAGCGGATCGACGCGATCGACGCGCTCCGCCGGACCGCCGAGCGATTCGCGCAGGAGGTGGGTTCAGCAGGGGTCGAGCTCGTGGTCGAGGCGGCCCCGGCCGAGCCGGGCCGGACCGAGACGGCCGCGACCGAGCCGACGAACGACCTGCGGTTCGCCGCCGACCGGCTGGCGGTCGATCGGATGCTCGGGAACCTCGTGGTCAACGCGCTCCAGGCCGTGCCCCGGCCGGGTGGCCACGTCTGGCTGTCGGCGAGAGCCGTTCCGGCCGTGGTCGCCGGGGAACCGAGCCGGATCGCATTCTCGGTGACTGACGACGGGCCCGGCTTCCCGCCCGGCACGGTGGACCGCGTATTCGAACGATTCTACCGGGCAGACCCGGCGCGTTCGGGACGGGGCAGCGGGCTGGGCCTCGCCATCGTCCGCGAGCTCGCCGAGGCGCATCGTGGACGGGCTCTCGCGGAGCAGGTCGCCCCGCACGGGGCGCGCGTCAGCGTGATCCTGCCGAGGGTGCCTCAGGCGACGGCCTGACGGCGGTCCCGCGTCGGCTCTCCAGTGGCCGTTGCGTTTCGCGCACCATCCTCGACACGGCCGTGCGCGGCCTTTGCCCGATTCCGTCGAAACGCGGATTGGACCGTGCACGTTTGTGCTCGACGTGATCCGCATTCTGCAACCAGGCCGGCCGATCAGGCCTACCTCAGCCGCCGGCGATCTCGACGCTCGTAGCCGGAGGCGGCTCGGGATCCGCGGCGACGCCACGTCGGTACGACTGGCCGCCCACGATCAGGCCGATCGCCAGGACGAGGGCGAGCGCCGCCAGACCGAGCGCCTGCAGGAGCGGGGTGACGCGCCAGGCGGCCGGCTCGTTGCCCGACGGCCGCTGCCACATCCCGGCCAGTGTCGGCGCCCCGGGCGGCAGCAGGATGAGCCCGAGCCACATCCCACCGAGGAGACCTCCGACATGCGCGGCATTGTCGATGGCCCCGCCGCCAGCGCCGAAGCCGAACGCCAGGTTGATCAGGATGAGCGTGCCAACCTGTGCGGTGATGGCCCGGCCCCGTCGATCGAGCATGGGATGGTGGACGCGCGACGCCACGAGCAGAATCCCGAACAGGCCGAAGACCGCCCCGGAAGCGCCAACCGATTCACCCTGCGGCACGAACACGAAGCTGGCCGTGGAACCGGCGATCGCCGCGACGACGTACATGAGCGCCATCCGGGCCGAGCCATAGATCGACTCGACGACGGGCCCCACCAGATAGAGCGCGTACATGTTGAAGCCGAGGTGGATGAACATGAACGTCGGGTCCGGGGCGTGGACCAGGGTGACCGTGACGAGGCGCCACAGCTGGCCATCGGCGACCGCGGCCTTGTCCAGCCACAGCGCGGGATAGATGGGCCCGTAGTCGATCCCCTCCCGGGTGACGCTCAGCCCGGCCCACGCGGTGAGCGAGACGATGACGGTGAGCGCGATGATGCCGTACGTGACCGCAGCCACGGTGGAGCCCCGACTGCGCCGGAAGTGTCTCGCCGCGGCGCGCGTGTCGCCCGTCTCCTTGGCCAACCAGCCCAGCCGAGACGCGATCTCCGCCTTGTCGGCGGCGGGCGCCCGGCGATCGGCCTCGCGATAGGCGGCGAGCGCGCCGTTGAGGTCGCCCTCCCTGACGCGAAGCGCGGCGATCTGTCGCCAGGCGAGATACGTGCTGGGTGTCTCGGGCAGCTTGAGGATCTGCTCCCACACCGTGCGCGCGACGTCTTCCCGGTCGAGGTGGAAGAGCGCGTTGCCCAGGCCGTACAGGGCGCTCGCGGTGATCGGTGGGTCGTCGTAGCCGTAGACCCGCTGGTAGTAGCGGCCGGCCTCTTCGAACTCGCCGGCTGCGAACAGCTCGTCTGCCCGGGCGAGCAGGCGGAGCGCGGTCTCCCGATCGAGCGGGCCGGACTCATCCAGGCCGGCCACGTGCAGTCCGGCCTCGTTCGGATCGCGTGGGCCGTCCATCGCAAGCGACTCTACTAGACTTCCACTCGTGATCGCCCCGCCCCACCCGCGCTGATGTGCGGCCGCTTCGTCCAGGAGCGATCCCACACCGAGCTGGCGGGGATCTTCGAGGCCGAGCCCATCACGGACGATCCCGGCGGGCGGTTCAACGTGGCGCCGACCGACCCCGCCTCGGTCGTCGTCCAGCGAGACGACCGGCGGGCCCTCACGATCTATCGCTGGGGCCTCATCCCCCACTGGGCGACTGATCCTTCGATCGGCACCCGCCACATCAACGCGCGAGCCGAGACGCTCGCGACGAGCCGCGCCTTTCGCGAGTCCTTCGCCCGCCGGCGCTGCATCGTGCCGGCCGACGGCTTCTACGAATGGCTCCGCCTGAACGACCGGCGCCAGCCCTTCGTCATTCGGCGCGCGGATGATGCCCCGCTCGGCCTGGCCGGGCTGTGGTCAGGCTGGCGCGATCCATCGACCGGGCAGGTCCGGCGCACCTTCGCGATCGTTACGACCCAGGCGAATGCGGCCGTTGCACGGCTCCACGACCGCATGCCGGTGGTCCTGCCGCGCGATGCCTGGGCGACCTGGCTCGACCCGCGACCGGCCGAGATCGGAGAGCTCCAGGCGCTCCTGCAACCGGCGCCCGAGGACTGGCTGGAGATCTTTGCCGTCCGGCCGCTGGTCAACAACGTCCGGAACGACGGGCCCGGGCTCGTCCGGCGCCTGGACCCGCAGCCAGACCTCAACGCGCCCGAGGAAACGCTGGGACTCCAGGCCGATGGCTAGGTCGCCGGCGGCACGGGCTCCCAGCCCGAGGGGCTCAGCGCGGCGCGGAACGCCTCGTCGGCGGCGACGCCGGCGTCCAGCGCGGCTGCATACCGGCCGACCAGCGAGGCAAACTGCTCATCGGGGTCGTCGGGAGGTGCCTCCAGGAGCGTGACGGCGATGCTCGGGTCGAGCATCGGACGCACCGACCCGGGCGCCATGACGACGACGAGATGGGCGCCGGCATAGGCGGCCGCCTCGGCCACAACCGCCAGCGTAGCCTCGGCGAGCGGTTCGGCGGCCACTACCACGCGGTAGCCGGTGAGGTATCGAAGACCGAGCTCGACGTCCGCCGGATCGAGCGTGAGTCGGGCGCGGGAGTCGGCTGGCTTCGCGCGAGCCTGCGGGTCCTCATCGTGCTCTTCCAGACTCGGGTCCAGGATCGGGCCCTCATCCGGATCCTCATCGGTTTCTGCATCGGTCTGAGAGGGCGCCGCTGACGTCGGACGGCCGGGATCCCGGAGGACCGCCGCATGGCCAATTCCCGCTCTGGCAAGGTCGAGCAGCAACACATCGCCGGTATGGTCAGCCCCAACCTTGCCGATGATCTGAGCGGACGCCCCGGCCGCGACCGCCGCACGGGCCACGCCCACGGCCGGACCTGTCGCACCACCGGGCATCGTGTCCGAGGCCTGACGGTAGGCGGGCTGTCCCACGACGGCGATCATGGTCTGAGCGTAGCCGCCTCGACGCCTGGTGAACAACCCGCGGCGTGACGATACGTGCATTTCCGTATCGCCCGCGATCGCCGTGCAATGCAGTATGCAAGGTCGGCGTGGCTAGGATGTGCCAGCAGCCGTGGGCGAGGGACGCGGCGACGGTGCCGCCGGGCACCCGCAATCAGCGCAAGGCGTTGCGCCCACCAAACGAATCTGGTGATAGTACGTTCGTACCGGTACTGCCCTACCGGGCGAACGGGGATCACCTGATCACACATCGGCTGATATGAGACCAACTTCTCTACGGGCCTTCCGGGCCGCCACTGGACGCGGCGGACGCCGCCGGTCGTCAGCCGGCCAGTCGCTTACCGAGTTTGCCCTCGTCATTCCGATCCTCCTCGTGGTCTTCGTTGCGATCGCCGACTTCGGGCGGATCTTCGCCGCCGGCGTCGACCTCGAAGCGGCCACCCGCGACGCGGCCGAGGCCACGGCCAACGAGTACCTCGCCAATCCGCCCGGAGATCCTGCCCTCACGGCCGCCGAGCGACTGCAAGTCGCGGCGCCGGGAAGCGACCCAACCTACTACGACAGGTTGCACACATACGCGGCCGGCGTGGTGTGCGCCGAGCTCCGCGGGC
>DASPWU010000176.1:0-4725 GCA_035637675.1 Candidatus Limnocylindria bacterium
CACGCGAGCTGGGTTCAGAACGTCGTGAGACAGTTCGGTCTCTATCCATCGTGGGCGTAGGGAACTTGAGAGGAGCTGCTCCTAGTACGAGAGGACCGGAGTGGACGAACCGCTGGTGTGCCAGTTGTCCCGCCAGGGGCACCGCTGGGTAGCTACGTTCGGTCGGGATAAGCGCTGAAAGCATCTAAGTGCGAAGCTCGCCTCAAGATGAGGTTCCCCACCGGGTCAACCGGGTAAGACCGCAGGGAGACCACCTGTTTGATAGGCGGCACGTGGAAGTCCGGCGACGGATGAAGCTGAGCCGTACTAATGGTCGAGGGCTTGACCTCTTCAGCAACTGACCGGGCGGTCAGTCGCTGACTCGAGATGATCCGCGCCCGCGTCCGGGATGGACGTCGGCGCACAACGACTCACCCAATCGAAGTTCTTCGAACATGGCGCCGCTCGTTGCGACCACCCGTCGCGCCAGCGTCGCTGCCGAGACGTCCAGACGTTCAGGATCCTGGTGACCCTAGCGGAGAGGCCACACCCGTTCCCATCCCGAACACGGAAGTTAAGCTCTCCAGCGCCGAAGATACTGAGAGGGCAGCCTTTCGGGAAAATAGGTCGTCGCCAGGATTTTGACGTTTCCGGGGCACTGGCCACGGCGGAGGCCGACGAGTTTGGTCGATAGACTCTCGTGATGACCACCGACACGGGGCGCCCGCCTGCACCGGCCACAGCGGCCGAGGAGGGCCTGCTGATCGGCGACGGCAGCGATGTTGGCGAGCTCGATCGGCGGGCCGATCCCCGCACCGACCGGCCCTCCGAGCCCTCGGGGCTACCGCTCGGGCTGTGCCCGTTCCTGGCCACGTCGTCGGGTGCGTGGCGGGCCGCGTTCCCGTCGCACGAGCATCTCTGCGCGGCCGTCGAGCCGCCGGTACCGCTTGCCCTCGACAAGCAGCGCCGGCTGTGCCTGGTTGCCTATCACGAGACCTGCGCAACGTACCGCGCCGCCCTCGCCGAGCGCGCCCCCATGGGTGTCGGCGCCGGCGGATCGTCGGTGACCAGCGGGCGTGGCAGCCCGCGACCCGGGAGCCGCCCATGGACCGGCCGGCCGGTTGCCCGGACCACCCCGGTCCTGCTCGAGCGGCCACGACCGGGCATGGCGCTGTCGGCAGCCGCCGGCCGGTCCCTGGGTCAGCTCGTCCTGGTCGCGCTCGTGGTCATCGCCTTCGTCCTGATCGCTCTGGCGCGCCTTGGCACGCCCGGCTCACCGGCGGCGGTCCCGGTGTCGCCGTCGGCGGCCACGTCGGCCGCTCCGAGCAACGCCGCCACGACCCCGACGGCGACCGATCAGCCCAGCCATGAGCCGTCCGAAACGCCGCAGGACGGATCATCCCCCGGCTCATCCCCCGGCACATCCGGACTGGCACCGTGAGCCCGCCGGGTCAGGCGGCGTCCAACTCGGCCGGCCGTCAGCGCTGGCAGCCGCGGCAGTAGGACGTGATCATCCCGCCTGGCCGGATCTCCGTGATCCGCGTCCCGCAGCGCGGGCACGGCTGACCGCCCTTGTCGTGCACCGCCAGGAAGTCGCGGACCTGCTGCTCGAAGGTGGGCGGCACCCGGCGGCGGAGAATATCGACCGCGCGCGCGAGGGTGGAGCGGGTCGCCCGGTACAGCTCGTCGACCTCCTCGTCGGCAAGGCTGGATCGCTTGCGAAAGGGCAGGAGACGGGCGGCGTGCAGGATCTCGTCGCTGTAGGCATTGCCGACGCCGGCGACGAACGTCTGGTTCCGGAGAAGGTTCTTGAGCTCGCCCGGATGCCGCCGGATGCGCGTCCGCCAGGCGTCGATCGACAGCCCGGGGTCGTCGGCCTCGGGCCCGAACTCCCCGTCGGCCAGGCCCGGCACGGGGCGAATCACGTCCGCCGGAAGGATGTAGACCTTGCCCATCTGGGTCGGATCCCGATAGCGGATCTCCGGCTGGCCGTCGTCGGCCGGGACCCAATCGGCGCCTCGGGTCCAGGATGCGGCATCCCGCGGGCCGCGTTCGCGAGGGCCGAAGGCGAGGACGAAGGCCGTCTTGGATGGGCGCTTCACGGCCGGAGCCGCCAGCTGGAACCTGCCGGTCAGCATCGGATTGACCACGACGAGGTCGCGCTCCAGCTCGAGCCGCAGGAACTTGCCGCGCCGGACGATGCGCAGGAGGCGCTGCCCGGCGAGCGCGGCCAGCTCGGCGGGCGTCCCGCGGACAGCGAGTGGCGCGGTCGCCTCTGCGGACTCGACCGTCCGGCCGGCGAGGGCGGCGTGGAAGGCCTCCGCGACGACCGTCAGGTCAGGAAGCTCAGGCATCGGCCGCTGATTGTAGCCATGGGATGCCCGTGCTAGACTCTCCCGGCCCCAGCGGCGGACAGATGAAGACGCCACCCAGCCTTGATCCACGAAGGAGCGGACCGCGGCCCAGCAGCACGGACCAGCTGATCGTCTTCTACGGCTCGGCAGGCGTCCGAGCCGTTCGTTTTGCCAGGGCCGAATAACCTGACAGGAGTACCTATCCATTGACCGAAGAGAAGACGGGCGGGACCGCGCCTGAGCGGGAGGCACCGGCCTCCATCGCTACCCAGGCGTCCGAGCAAGCCGTCGGGGCGATCGCCGTCGCCGACGAGCCCGCCGATACGAAGAACCCGACAGACACCAAGAGCGCGCCGCCCACCCCGGCCGCGGGTGGCCCGACCACCCCGGCCACAGCCCCGACGTCGAGCGCGCCCGGCACGGCGGCTGAACTCGCCGCCCCGCCCGCCGAATCTGCGACATCGCCCGCCGAATCTGCGACATCGCCCGCCGAACCTTCCGCACCGCCCGCCGCAGCTTCCGAAGCTGCCGTGGCCGCGCCCGGACCCGCGAACGTGGCCGCACCGGTCGCCGCGGCTGCACCGGCTGCCGGGCCTGAACCGGCCGCCGCCCCTGCGGCGACCGGCCCCGAGCAGCCCCACAGCGGATCCGCACCCGCGCTCACCGCGGACGACACCGTCGACGCGCCTGCCGCGGAGCCCAAACCGCGCCGAGCCGAAGCCGGACCCGAGCCGTCGACGATGGAGGAGCTCCTCGCCGAGCAGGACACGGACATCAAGAGCTTCAAGCATGGCGACGTCGTTGAGGGCAACGTGGTCCGAATCGACAAGGACGAGATCCTCGTCGACATCGGAGCCAAGAGTGAAGGCGTCGTCTCCAATCGCGAGCTCTATGGACGGCACGCGGAATCCTCGCCCCAGCTCAACGTCGGCGACACGGTCCTCGTCTACGTCCTCCAGCCCGAATCGCAAGAGGGCCATGTCGTCCTTTCGCTCCGCCGGGCAGGCCTGGAGCGAAAGTGGCGCGCCATGCAGGAGCAGTTCGAGGCAGGCGTCATCATCGAGGCGCCGGTCATCGATCACAACAAGGGTGGCCTGATCGTCGACTGTGGGATCCGCGGCTTCGTCCCCATCAGCCAGATCGTCGACTTCCCGCGTCGCCCCCAGAACGACCAGCCGAGAGACGCCGCCCAGGAGATCGCTGAGAAGCTCCAGCCCTTCGTCGGCCGTAAGCTCCGGCTCAAGATCCTCGAGGTCAACCGCAAGGCCAACCGGCTCATCCTGTCGGAGAAGGTCGCGCTGTACGAGGAGCGCCGCGAGAAGCGAGACGAGCTCTTCAGCAGCCTCCAGGTCGGCCAGAAGGTCACGGGCACCGTGCGCTCGATCGCGCCGTTCGGCGTCTTCATCGATCTCGGCGGCATCGACGGGCTCGTCCACAAGAGCGAGCTGTCCTGGAACAAGGTCAACAACCCCGAAGCCGGCTACAAGGTCGGCGAGGAGGTCGAGGCCGAAGTCATCGACATCAACCACGAGCGAGGCCGGATCAGCCTTTCGATCCGCCGCCTGCAACCGGACCCGTGGCACTCCACGGTCGCGGACTACAAGGTGGGCGACATCATCGATGGCACGGTGACGAAGCTCGTGAACTTCGGAGCCTTCGTTCGCGTGCGAGACGGCCTCGAGGGGCTCATCCACATCAGCGAGCTTTCGCACCAGCGGGTGGCTCATCCGGGCGACGTCGTCCACGAGGGACAGGCGCTCAAGTTGAAGATCATCTCGCTCGATTCGGAACGGCATCGCCTGGGCCTCAGCCTCAAGCAGGCCGAGGAGGCCCCGGTCCGGGTGGCCCCCGAGCCGGCCGCACCGCGCCCCGAGCGTGGCGAGCGAAGGCCCCGCCCGGAACGTGGCTACTCGATGTCCGACGCCGTCCAGGAGCCCGAGGGCGGGATCGACAACACGCTGGCGGCCGCGTTCGCGCAGGTCCGTGAGCAGGTCGCCGCCTCCGAACAGGCGGCCCGAACGGACGAACCGGCGGCGGCTCCTGTCAAGGCCGAGGTTACGAAGGCCGAGGTTACCGAGGCCGAGGCCGCTCCGCCCGCCGCGGCGAAGGCCGAGACCGCGGAGGCCGAGACAACTGCGCAGGCTCCTGTGAAGGCCGATGCGCCCGAGGCCGAAGCGCCGAAGGGCGAGGCCACCCCGCCGGCCCCGGCCGAAGCGCCGAAGGGCGAGGCCACCCCGCCGGCCCCGGCCGAAGCGCCGAAGGGCGAGGCCACCCCGCCGGCCCCGGCCGAAGCGCCGAAGGCCGAGGCCAGCCCGCCGGCCCCGGCCGAAGCGCCGAAGGCCGAGGCCAGCCCGCCGGCCCCGGCCGAAGCGCCGAAGGCCGAGGCCACCCC
>DASPWU010000177.1:0-2214 GCA_035637675.1 Candidatus Limnocylindria bacterium
GCCCGAGGAGTTCCGAGTCGGCGATCGGGTCATCTACGCCTGGTTCCGGTTCGGGCTCCAGGGTTCGAGGCTGTCGGGTGCGCTGACGGACAAGCGGCTGGCCGTCGCCATGACCAACCGCAACTGGAACACGGTCACGAAGCTCCTCGAGCTCGCCCGGGAGACGCAGGCCAGGACCGCGGATTAGGCTCCTCGGCCACCCACGTCACGCCCGGCGGCCTTCGTAGGGGCTGATTGCGGGTCACGCATCACGATCGGGACGTACATGCATGATCGCTCCCCGATTCTGTCCAAACTGTAGCGCCAGGTCGCACGATCGCCCGGAAATGGTGCGTGACCAGCATCGCGCTATTCGGCCGGCACGGCGGTCGGCCGAAGGTTGCGCCAGCCCGCGAGGAGGATGTCGATGGCTCGCTGAACGATCCTCGTCCGATGGATGTGCACGACGGCCCAGGTCCAGATGGCGGCGAGAACGCCGAGGATAAGGACGATCTCGGCCGGCAGCGGCTCGAGTTGGAAGAAGGCACGCCCGGTAGCCGTGGATAGCACCGCGAGATAGCCGACAGCCAGCGCGCCCACCAGCAGGACCGTTCTCATCCAGGCGGGCATGCGCACGCGCCCCTCGACGTCCGCGGCGACCGGGACGATCACGAGCGCGCCGATGCCCATGAAGCACGTCACCGTCGTCAGCATCGTACGGGCGAAGTCCGGGCTTCCTCCGTTGAGCAGGGCCGTCGCATAGACGGGCAGCGCAACGGCGACCACGCCCAGAGACAGTGGGATCGAGAACCGCAGGGTCTGGCCGAGCAGGCCCGACCGTGACGGACCGGGCTTGACCCAGACGGCCAGGACGAGAATCGGAACTCCGACGGTGATCAACGCCAGGATCGAGTTCTGGCGTGGCGTGAACGGGAACGGCAGCTGCAGCAGCGAGGCGCCGACGACGATCAATAGCACGTAGAAGGTCCGGGCCAGAAGGACGGTCAGCGTCGCCGTCATCGCCGCGACGATGCGCTGGCCGTCGCGGATCGCCTCCGGAAGAATCGAGAAGTCGTCGCGAACGAGCACGAGATCGGCCACACCGCGTGTGGCGGGGCTGCCGCTCTGCATCGCGATGCCCACGTCGGCCGTGCGCACGGGCAGGATGTCGTTGACGCCGTCGCCGGTCATCGCGACGTATCGGCCGCGAGCCTTGAGCACCGTCACCAGCCGTGCCTTGAGGTGCGGGTCGACGCGACCGAAGATCGTCGTCCGCGTCGCGGCCTCGCCCAGTGCCTCGTCGTCGAGGTGCGACAGGTCCAGGCCCGAGGCCGTCTCGCCCGTCCCCGCAAGCCCCAGGCGACGGCCGATCGCCGCGACCGTGTGGGGATCGTCGCCGGAAACGATCTTGACGTCGATGCCGCGTTCTCGGAGGCCGTCGATCGTGGCCTGCGCCTCCGGCCGCAACTCCTCGGTGAAGGTCAGGAGGGCGAGCGGCTCCAGCGGTCCCGGGATCGCCGGATCGTCCCCGCCGATGGAGGCGGCGGGTTCGCCGCGCGCGAACGCGAGGACGCGCTGCCCGGCCGAGGCAAGCTCGATCGTGCGAGCGATCACGGCATCGCCCTGGCCATTCATCGACCGCGCCAGGACGGCCGGCGCGCCCAGGACGTACGTCCCGCCGATGGCGGGGTGGTCATCGTCGCCACGCTCGAAGCGGACTGCGGACCAGCGCAGGGCGGACGAGAAGGCGACCTCCTCGGCGACGACGAGCGACGGGCCGGGAAAGGCCGCCCGGAGCGCGACCGTCGTGTTGTTCGGAGCGGCGGTGCTCGCGGCGACGGCGGCAAGCAGTCGGCCGATCGTGTCGGCGTCGGAACCAGCAACGAGCGCCTCGACGGTCCCGAACTCGATTCGCTGGGTCGTCAGGGTGCCGGTCTTGTCGCTACAGAAGGTGTCGATCCGGCTCATCGCCTCGATCGAGCTCTGCCGCTGGGCGAGCGCCCCGAGTCGTGAGATGCGGACCGCGGCCGCGGTGTAGGTCACGGTCAGCATCAGGGCGAGGCCCTGTGGCACGAGCGTGACGAGCACGGCGGCAGCGAAGACCGTTTCGTGGGCTGCGTCAACGGGTGCCAACAGGAACGACAGCACTACCGCGATGCCGGACAGGACGATGAGGGCGCCCACAGCCACGAACGCCCTCGCGATATCGGCCTGCAGTGGCGTGCGGACGTCGCG
>DASPWU010000178.1:0-7764 GCA_035637675.1 Candidatus Limnocylindria bacterium
TTGGAGATGAGCGATCCCATCTCCAGCTCGTCGCCGCCGGTGGGATCGCCCCACTTGATGTCGTTGACCTGTTCGGACAGCTTCGACACGAAGTTGTCGTAGATCCGGGGACCGGCGAGGACGCGGGTCGCCGCGGTGCAGTCCTGACCGCTGTTCCAGTAGCTCGCGAAGCGGAGCGTCTCGGCCACGAGGTCGAGGTCCGCGTCGTCGAACACGATGACGGGCGCCTTTCCACCGAGCTCCAGGTGGAGCCGCTTCACGCGATCGGCGGCGATCCTGGCGATCTTCTTGCCCGTGTCCGTGTCGCCGGTCAGCGAGATCATCCCCACCTTGGGATGGGCGACCAGCGCAGGGCCGATCGCGTCGCCGGTTCCGACCAGGACATTGAGGACACCCGGCGGCAGCGCCTCGGCGGCCAGCTCGGCGAATCGCAGGGCGGTCAGCGGCGTGCGGGCGGACGGCTTGAGCACGACCGTATTGCCGGCCGCAAGCGCCGGCCCGATCTTCCAGCCGGCCATGTAGAGCGGGTAGTTCCAGGGCGCGATGGAGGCCACCACGCCGACGGGCTCGCGGCGGATGAGGGACGTCCGATCGGCGACATATTCGCCGGCGGCCTTGCCCTCCAGGTTGCGGGCCGCCCCGGCAAAGAAGCGCAGGTTATCGGCGATGGCAGGCATGTCCACGGCCGCGACGTTGAGGGGTTTTCCGGTCTGCGAGCTCTCCAGGCGGGCCAGCTCGTCGGCGTTCTGCTCCACGATGTCGGCGAGCTTGAGGAGGAGCGTCATCCGCTCCTGGGGTGTCGTCTTCTGCCACCCTTCGAAGGCACTCGCGGCTGCCTTGACGGCTCGATCGACGTCCTCCTCTCCCGAGGCGGGCACCCGGGCGACGACCTGCTCGTTGGCCGGGTTCTCGACGGTCAGCGTCTCGCCGCCGGCGGCGTCCACCCACTCGCCGCCGATGAACTGCCGGTAGCTCTTGACCTGCTCGAGCGTCCCCGTCATGGGCTCCTCCTCATCGCATCGGGCCCACTGGCGGTGGGCGTGTCCTGTCCCGCGGCATCGGCGCCGCCTGGATGCGGGCTCCCGTCATTGGACGATGATCGCCGCGGTGTACACGTCGAACCGCGTGAGGGCGCCGTCCGGGTTGCCGCCGACGCTGTTGGAGTTGTCCGCCGACGGAAACAGCCCTCCCGCTACATAGTCCCACGTCGGCCCGAATCGGATACGCCACGGATCACGCAGGTGGCAGCCTGGCGAACCGGGTCGATCGTAGTGTGAGTCCGGTGGAACGCCCTTGGTCCCGGCGATGAGGAGCCCGGCCGCTCGCGTCAGGAGCCCGGCCGCATCGCGCCAGGAGCCCGGCCGCATCTCGCCAGGAGCCCGGCCGCATCGCGCCAGGAACCCTCTCTTCGAATGCCGCTCGATAGTCAATCGGATTGAGCATCGATTGGCATCGTGAGAGCGGAGTCGGCCGCGTCGTCCCAAGAGCAGAGCCCGAAGAGCAGAGCCCGGCCGCTCGCGTCACGAGCCCGGCCGCATCGCCAGGAACCCTCTCTTCGAATGCCGCTCGATAGTCAATCGAATTGAGCATCGATTGGCATCGTAAATTCGTCATCGTGGGCGGCGCGACGGTCCGCCTCGTTCAGGGACGTGCCAGGCTCAGCGCGAGAGTCAGGGCCACGATACCGCCCGCGAGCATCACGGCGTCGAGTGCGCTCCAGCGGACCTCGCGGTACCGGCTGCGAGGACCCATGCCGAACGCGCGGGCGTCCATCGCCAGGGCGAGCCGGTCGGCGTGGCGGATCGCCAGGACGAGCAGCCCCACCAGGACCCGGGGATGCCAGTTGCCGGGCAGTCCACGAATCCGCCGAGCCTGGCGCAGGGTGGTGAGGTCTTCGGCGAAGCGCGGCACCGCCTGGTAGGCGGCGAGCGCCCCGTACGCGAAACGTGGCGAGACCCGCGCCTGCTGGACGAGCGCGTCGACCAGGCGGGTGGGATCGGTCGTCTGCGCGAAGACGATCCCGATCGTCGCGAAGGCCACCACTCGCGCCGCGAGCCCGATGCCGCCGGCGACGGCCGCCTGGGTCAGGCGGAACGGCCCGATGCGGGCCATCTCCGCCGCAGAGGGATCCAGGTTGGCGGCGGCGAACAGGGCGTTGAAGAGGCCGATCGCCAGGGCGGCAGTCCAGAGCGGGGCCAGGCCCCGGCCGAGGGTCTCGAGGTCCACACGCCCGAACCAGATCGCCGCCAGGAGGGCCAGGCAGGCCAGCACGATGGGCGGCCGGACGTCGGTGGTGAACGCCAGGCCCACGAACCAGGCGATCGCCACGGCGAGCTTCACGAGAGGGCTGGCCTGGCCGAGTGGACTGGCCAGCTGCCGGTCGGCTGGTTCCATGCGCGCGATCACGGCGCCCTCGCCGCCGGCGCGCTCGCCGCCGGCCCGCTCCCGCCCCGAGCCGCCGGCCCATCCAATGCCGCCTCGGACGGTGGTTCCAGCACCAGCGTTTCATCGGCAACGACCCGACCACGTTCCAGGGCGATCCGCCGCCTGGCCACGTCGCGGACGAAGCGCTCGTCATGCGTCGCGACGACGAGGCACGTGCCCGCTGCGACGCGGTCGCGCAGGATCGTCAGGAGGCCCTCGTAGCCGTGGCGGTCCTGACCGAAGGTCGGCTCGTCGAGGACGAGCAGCGCCGGCCGCCGAACGAGGATGCAGGCCAGCGACAAGCGACGCTTTTCGCCACCGGAGAGCGTGTACGGGCTGCGACCGGCGAACTGTTCGAGCGGGAGGTCCAGCCCGGCCATCACCTCGTCCGCCGCCGTCCGCTCCTCCGGCCGGAGTCCCAGCAGCACTTCAGCGCTCACGGTGTCCGCCAGGAACTGCTGCTCGGGATCCTGGAAGACGTAGCCGGCGCGACGGGCGAGCTGCGCCGCGGGGAGCCGGGCTGGATCCGCGCCGTCGAGCCGCACACGGCCGCGGGTCGGCCGGAGGAGGCCGACGAGAAGGCGACCCAGCGTCGACTTGCCGCTGCCGTTCGGGCCCGCCAGTGCGACACGCTCACCCGCCGCCAGGTCGAGCTCGACATGGCTGACGACCAGCACCTCCGGGTCGTATCCGAAGGTGAGGTTCCGGGCGTCCACGAGCAACGGTCCCAGCAGCTCGAGTCGACTCTCCGAATCGGCCGGCAGGCTCCGTTCGCCGGGCAGCCAGACGCCCGCCTCCCGCAGCCGCGTCCCCGACCGAGCCAGCACCTCCCGAGGCGGCCCGACGTCCATCGGAGATCCGTCCGCCGCGAGCGCCAGGACACGGTCGGCGAGCGCCCAGGCGTCGTCGGCGCGGTGCTCGACGAGGACGATCGTCGCGGTCCGCGACTCCCGGATCGCCCGCAACTGATCGAAGAAGGCCGCGGCTCCCCACGGATCCAGGTTCGCCGTCGGCTCGTCCAGAACCAGGATCCCCGGCCGGGGCGCGAGGGCGCCGGCAAGCGCGAGCCGCTGCTGCTCCCCGCCAGACAGATGGCCGGTCCGTCGCCGGGCGAGCCCGCGGAGACCGGCCGCGTCGATCGCCTCCGGGACGCGCGCCCGCATCGCATCGGGCAGCCAGGCTCGATTCTCGAGGCCGAAGGCGACGTCATCCTCCACCCGATCCATGACGACCTGCGAGGCCGGATCCTGGAAGACGAGCCCGACCCGTGCCGCGAGCTCCGCGCGCGGCACGGCCGCGGAGTCGAGACCGTCGACCTCGAGCCGCCCGAGCCACTCGCCGGGTATCTCATGGGGCACGAGCCCGGCGATCGCCATGGCCAGCGTGCTCTTGCCCGAGCCCGATGGACCGACGACGAGGAGGCACTCGCCCGGGCCCACCTCGAACGCGACGTCGCGGAGAGCCGCGACCGGCCGCGACGCGTACCGAAAGCCCACCCCGTTCGCCCGGATCGCCCCCGGCCTGCCGGCGCCGGCGGCTTCCCCGGCGGACGGCACGCCCGACCGAGCGATCAGCCGGGGAACCCTTCCAGGACGCCGGCCCGTCGCAGCGACCGCTCCAGCAGCACGGAGCCACCGGCGACGATGACGACCGCCGAGATCGCCATGACGATGCCGCGGGCGATCTGGATCTCCAGGCTGATCTGCGCGTAGTAGAGCACCCAATCGTGGATCCAGGCCGCCACCGCGCTCGCGATCGCAGCCACGGCCAGCACCGGGAAGCCATAGCTTCGATAGAAGGCGAAGGCGAACACGAGCTCGGCCGCGGCGCCCTGGACGAACCCCGACAGCAGCGTATCGACCCCCCATTGGCTGCCGATCAGGGCGGACACCCCGGCCGCGACCATCTCGGCGAACAGGGCGGCCCCGGGCTTGCGGACGATGAGCGGGGCCAGGACCGCCGGGACGAGCCAGACGGCATAAAGCAGGTCACGGGCCACCGGAAAGATGCCGTTGAGCGGCTCGAATGCGTTCCAGGCGAGGCCCCAGGCCCAGAACACCACGCCGAACGCGACGCCGATGACGGCCGCCACGATGATGTCGCGCGTGCGCCAGCGGCCCTCGGGCGTCGCAACCGCCAGGCCTCCGGCGGACGCCGAGGCTGGCGACGGTGCGTTGACCATGTGATGCGTACCTCCGACACGAACGCCGTCGCTCCCGGGAGGACGGCGTGAGGCATCGGGCCTGCTTCCTTCGCTGGTACGAACCAGATCAGGTTCCGCGGGTCTGTGGTCGGGCCACACTCTCAGCGCACTCGGCGCTCCCCGGAGGCGATCTTCAGTTGGATCCGGATTCTAGCACCGCGACACGCGACGACCCGTTGGACGTCAGTGAAAGAACGTCTCGCGGCAGTCTCCGGGGCCGAACGCCGGTTGGATCGCATCGTCCGCCCGGCTGAGCGTCGGGCAGTCGAGTCGACTCCACAGCCGAGCGGAATACTGGTCCTGCGTGGCGTCAACGAACACCTCGATGCGTCCGTCCCGGCGAACGCGATAGATCATGGTTACCGGATCGCCCTCTATCGTTGATTTGGTCGTAATGAACTCTGCAGGACGCCTTCGTTGATACGCATCCCAGAAGCACTGTCGAGCGGGCAGGTTGAAGTCGATGCCGCTCGACGACGGCTCCTGGCCGCAGAACGGTAGGGGCTCCCGGGAGGCCACCTCTGCGGGTGCACCAGCGATCGATGGGGCGGACGGCGCCAGGGGAGGCGGCGTCAAGGGACTGCAAGCGGCGAAGGCGGATACGAAAGCGACGCACCCGAGGATCCGCCAGCAGCGCAGACCTGCACGAGACCATGGTCCGTGGACGTTCAACAGTAGCCGGCCTGACGGCATGTCCCGTGCCTACTGGGCCAGTCGCGGTCGCTCGAGGTCGCCCGCCGGGTCGGTGACTTGCTCGCGGAGCCAAGCGACGATGTCGGCAAGGGCTCTCGAGTCGTTCTCGTTGTGGACCTCGTGGCGGAGGCCCGGATAGACGATCCGGCGGACCTCCGGGAATCGCTCCAGGAGCTCGCTGGCCGCGATCGGCACGATCGGATCGTCGGCGCCATGGATGACGAGGGTCGGCACAGGAAGATGGTCGAGCGCCTGTACCGTCCTGCGGGCGCTCGCCTGGTTGGCAAAGCCGAGCGCACCGAAGCGAACCGTCGAGCGATTCTCCATGAGTGGGTCGTCTTCGTAAACGAAGTCGGGCCGCGGGTCGGCGGCCAGCTGGTCCTCGGCGATGCCGTTGTTGACCAGCAGCCGGGGCACGATCCGATCGAGGACGCGGGCGAACCGGCGCTTCCACGCGGGCAGTCGATCCTCCAGGCCTGGCGCCGATAGCACGAGCAGGTCGGGCTTCGGTCGATCGAGGAGCGTGTAGCAGAGCGCGATGAGGCCGCCCAGCGAGTGCCCGTAGAGAACGACGGGGAGATCGGGGGCGACCGATCGGGCGGCCGCCAGGCGCTCCTCCAGGTCATCGAAGATGTCGTCCCAGGTGTCCACGTAGGCCCGCGGCCCGCCTGAGCCGCCGAAGCCGCGCTGGTCATAGGCATGGACGTGGACGCCGTCGGCCGCGAGCCGCTCGCCGACGTGCTCGTAGCGGCCGCTGTGCTCGCCCAGGCCATGCACGATGAGCAGGCTGGCGAATGCCTCGTCGCCAGCGGGCCAATGGCGCACGAGCAGATCGGGACCCTTCGCCCTACCCGTGATCGTGGTCATCGTCGACGGCAACGGTGGTCTCCTCAGTCCGTGACTGTAGCCCAATCCCTGGCTCGCTACGATCTGTTGAGATGAGCCTCTGGCAGGAGATCGGCGATCGGGTCTGGGTGCGGCGCTACCCGCTGCTCGACCAGACGATCGGGGCCGTCGCAGGTGACGGCGGCCTGCTCGTGGTCGACAGCCGCATGTCCCATCGGCGGGGCATCGAGCTGCAGGCCGATCTTCGTGAGCTCGGTGAGCCTGTCCGGTGGGTCGTCAACACCCACTACCACTACGACCACTGCTGGGGCAACGCCGTGTTCGGGGCAGCCGAGCTGTGGAGCCATGAACGGTGTCCGGCCACGCTCCTGGCGAGGTCAGACGAATGGCGGGCGAGGCTCATCGCCGACGAGCCTGACCACGCCGACGAGTACCGCGAGGTGGTCGTGGTCCCGCCGCGGTTCACGTTCGCCGACGCGGCCTCCATCGACCTGGGCGGCCGCTCCGTCGAGCTGCGCTACCTCGGCCGCGGCCACACGGACTGTGACGTCGTCGTTCACGTGGCCGACGCCGGCGTGATCTTTGCGGGAGACCTCCTCGAGAACGGAGCGCCGCCCTATTTCGACGATGGCTTCCCGCTCGAGTGGCCAGCCACGATCGAGGCGCTCCTCGCTCTGGTGGCCGGCCCGGTCGCTCCCGGCCACGGCGACGTGGCTGGTCGCTCGTTCGTCGAGGGCCAGCTGGCCGAGCTCCGCCTTGTGGCCGAGCTCGGGAGGCAGGTAGCGGCCGGCGAGCTCGGAGTTGATGCCGCGGCCGCCGACGGACCGTACGGAGCGGCGGAGTCACGCTCCCCCATCGAGCGCGCCGCAGACCAGGCCCGCGGCGGAGTCGCCTGAATCCTGCCGCCACCACGTCCGCGAGGTCGTCCGAGTCCTACCTCCGCCCGAGTCACCGTATGCCCCAGAGGATGCCCCGACGAGCATCACCGCCGAGGGTCTCCCCAGCCCCGGACGGGACGGCCGCCTCGGGTCAGTAGATCTGGACGATGTTCGTGCGGCTGCTGCGGTTGCCGCTCGAGTCGATGGCGCGCACGTAATACCGTCCGCCACGAACTCGCTTGATGTACACCGACAGGTGGGTCGTCTTGGCCACGGGCTTCGTGTAGCCGACGCGGTAGACGTAGTAGCCCGCGACCCGGACGTTGTCCCGGGCGGCGCCCCACAGCAGCCGGACCCGGTAGAGATACGTCCGCTTGCGCAGCCAGCCGGGACGCGTGGGTGGCGTCGTGTCGCGAAGCGTCGTGCCGGTCGCGATCGCGACCTCGCTCGCGTTGCCGGCGCGATCCAGTGTCGCCACCTGGTAGGTGTACGAGGTGGCCGGCGCGCGGCCGGTGTCGGTCCAGGTCGTGCCTGCCGCCGTCGCGACGACGATTCCATTGCGCGAGATCCGGTAGCCTGCCACCGCGACGTCATCGGTGCCGGCGGTCCAGGTCAACCCGACCGTCGTGGCCGACTGCCCGGTCGCCACGAATTCGGCCGGCGCGGACGGTGGCACCGTGTCCGGCGGCCCCGTCTCGACGAGTGTCGACGCGGCCGGCC
>DASPWU010000179.1:0-14392 GCA_035637675.1 Candidatus Limnocylindria bacterium
TCTGGGCGAGCCCCGTCTTGGTGGCCCAGGTGGACGTCTCGACGGTCATGCTGAGGTGTTCCTCTGATCTGCCGCGCCCGCTGCCCGCCGTGCTGGCCCCGGGGTCCTCGCCCGTTCGAGTAGGTCGGGTCGCAACGCGCCGCTGAATTATTGCACGAGGCGCCCGCCAGCCCGATCCGAGGCGAGACAGTCAGCCTAGTAGACGCACTGCCAACAGACGGTCGCGGACCAGAGGATCGTGTAGGTCGAGGAGCCGTACTGGTTGGAGGCGCGAACGAGGTACGCCGAGTACGGGCCGGGGCCCGGGAGTTCGCCCTCCTCCCTCCAGCTGATCACCGTGGATCGTTTGGTACCGTCGAGCGTGGCGATCACCTTCACGGCCCCACTGGGGATCTTCGTTCCCGAGACGACACACGGCTGCCCGTTGTTCGCGTCCGAGTAACGAGGGCACGGGATCATGCCGAAGACGCGGAACTTCGTCGCGTAGCCGGCGGGTTCGACCCACGTCGCCCGGTACTCGATCAATTTCGAGTAGGGTCCCGTCATGGTCTCCCTGACGAGCTTGTACGTCGCGCCTGACGGCGCCGGTGGCGGGACCGCATACGTCACCGTGCGCGTTCCGTCGGGCGGACTTGTCACCGCGCCTGCCGCGTCTGTTGCGTCGAACGAGAAGGTGACCTTGCCGGGCACCACGCCGAGCTTCAGGAGATCGGCGGTGCACGTCCAGTTGTCGGCGGCGTCCGGCCTCCTCGCGACGCACGCGGCCCTCGACTTGCCTGAAGAGATGACGACATAGTCGATCCGAGCCACAGAGCCCGTCGCGGTTGCGGAAAGCTTCACCCGATACGTCTTGACCGTGGCGTTCGCCTTCGGGCTCGCCCACGAGGCGACGGTCGCATCGGGGGTCGGCGAGGCGGGCGTTCCAGCACTGGCACCGGCGCTGGCTGCGACATTGAGCGTCGCGGACGCCGTTCCGCCCGAGGCGGACGGGCTCGAGGCCGAGCCGCATGCGGCAAGGACCGCTCCACACAGGACCAACCCGGCGAGTTGGGTCGATCGGCTCAGGCGTCTCATGTTCGGCAACCCTCAGCGGCCCTCGCAGCGCGACACGTCGATGCTCAAGACGCAGAGGATCGCCCATTGTGACGCGAACACTCGGCCATGCAGGTACGCTCGGCAGATGCTGAGAGCTGCACGAGCCGATCGCCAGTATCTCAACCGCGACGCAGCCGGCGGGCTCGTGATCACAACGGGTGGCCTCGGCTGGACCGTCCTCCTCAGCGAATTCGTCACAAGGTTTACGCTGCGCGCACCCTTTGACGGCGCCGTCGTGGTACTCCTCGCCGTGGCGCAATCCTCGTGACCAACGGATTGGGTCTGCGTGTGTGGCCGCGAGTCGGACGAGCCGGTCGGACAGCCCTCGTGGTCGCCTGGCTGGGCATCGTCGGCGTCTTGGGCCCATGGATGATCGCCGTCGTCGGCCTTTTCGCGTTCGTCGTGGGGACCACGGTCGCCGCGCTCGCGTCCGTCCGGGCCGGCCTCCGACCCGGCTGGGCTTTCGTGCTCCTCGCCGCCGCAACGCTGCTGATCCTGGGCAGCGCATCCGGCCAGGTCTGGTTCTTGATCCCATTCGGCCCGTCATCGATTGCCCTCGGCGTTGCCAGCACGGGTGTGGGTAGGCCGGCTCGGGTGCGCGGCTTCATGCGGCTTCCGCTGGGCCTGGCCGGAGGCGTCGTCGTCGCCATGGTCGTCGCCCTCGTCGCCTTGGGCGTCCCGGCCCGCATCGCGAATCGTGCGCCGAGCGTCCCGGCCCGGACGGCTGCCCTGCCCCTCATCCACGTCGTGGTGAACACGGACATGCTCGGCGATGACTGGATGGCGATCCTCTACCTATTGTCGGAGCCGGCCGTGGACGTCCGGGCGATCACGGTGGCGGGGACGTCCCCGCTCGGCTGCCAAGGCGCCACCAAAGCAGCACAACGTCTCCTGGCGGCTGCCGGACACGACGATGTTCCGGTGGCCTGTGGCCAGGATCACCCGCTGGCGGGAAGTCACTTTGTTCCGCCGGCCTGGGGCGCCGATGCCCTCGCGCGACTCGAGACGCTGGGTCTCCCGCCGGCCGCCGAAGGGACCGTCGACCGCGAGGCCGTCGAGCTTCTCGTCTCCACCCTGCGCGACGAGCCCGAACAAGTCGTTCTTGTCGCCCTTGGGCCCCTGACGAACGTCGCCCTCGCGCAGCAGGACGCCGGCGTGTCCACCCATGTCAGTCGAATCGTCGCCATGGGCGGTGCGCTGAATGTCCCCGGCAACGTCGGCAGCAACAGCCCCGCCGAGTGGAACGTCTACGTCGACCCGAAGGCGGCGAACGTCGTGTTCCAATCGCGGGTTCCCACCACGCTGGTCGCCCTGGATGCGACGGACCGGGTTCCCTTGACAGCCACGATTGCCGCGCGCCTGAGCGGCGATCAGCCGACGCGGGCGGCGGCCATCGTTGGCCGGATCCTCGCCGGTCAGGCCGATTTCATCGAGAGCGGCCAGTACTCCTTCTGGGATCCGCTGGCAGCCACGATTGCGCGGGATGACAGGCTCGCGCGCCTGGTCGATGAGCGAATCCGGGTCATCGAGGACGGACCCGAGACTGGTCGAACCGTCCGCGACGAGGCGGGGCCGACCATCCAGGTCGCGGTGAATGCAGACGCCGTGGGCTTCGAGCGGACATTCATCGATGCGCTGTCTGGCCGGGCGCGGTGAGGTGACGTCGAACCAGGTCGGGCCACGTCCTCGGATTTGCGGCCCTTAGCCAACCCCGTGAAGACGGCACGTCGAACGACGTCGTGACGACGCCGGAGAGTCGGCTTGCCGACAGGCCTCCCAGCGTAACGACGCCTCCACAGGACCGTCATCTGCCATATCGGTGGAGCGGCCTCGACCAATCCGGGACCGCCATCGTGTAGGGCGCCGAGGGCGCCGAAGAAGGGGAAAGCGATGCGCACGTTCCTGACGGTCCCGATGGCGGGACTCCTCGTTCTGGCGGTGGCGGCGCCCGTTGCCGCGGGCCCGAACGTCGGCAACTACAGCAGCTCCGTCACGATCGCGCAGGCCGACTGGGGATCGTTCGACAAGGAAGCCGGGAGCTACTCCTATGGCTACCTCGCGGTCAGCCAGGAGCAGGGCAGCTCCGACGCCCTTGCCGAGTTCAACCAGTACATCGAGCAGAACGTCCAGTGCACCGGCGCCGAAACGCCGGACGACCCGAGCGACGATATGTTCGGCACCATCAGCACGAACCGTTGGGGCTTCGGGTCGGCCACACTATCGGTCGATGGGAAGCTCGCTTCGGCGACAGCCAGCAGCGTCCTGTACGTCGAACAGGATCGGTTCGACTCGTGCACCGGGGAGTCGTCGTATGACGAGCTTCCGGCTCTCGAGATCGCACTCGACCTGACCGCGACGTCCGGGACGATCAGGGAGAGCGGTCGCGGAAGCTTCCACCTCCCCGGCGAGTTCAACAGCCACTCGTCCTACAAGGCCACGTATCGCATGGCCGAGGGGTCGATCGACGGCGTCGAAGGCGCCGAGTCGGTCTTCGGTCAGATCGGCAAGGTCTCCTGGTCAGAGCACACCAACGGCTGAACTCCGCTCGGCGCAAGAAAGACCCCCGAGCGGACGCTCGGGGGTCTTCGATTCCCACCGATTCAACCGATGCAGGCCGGCATCCACAGGCGTCATGGCCGTGGACCGGCCATCGTGCCTCAGCGGCCGACGCTGCGGACCACCCCGGCGATGAGCTTCGTTGCCCGACGCGCCGCAGATGGCGACAGCCGGCTCATCGCGTCCAGGAGCGGTACGACGTCTTCGTCGGGGAGGGTGACGAGCAACCGGACGAGGCGCAACGCGGTCTCGTCGGGCACCCGGCCGACGAGACGCAGGGCACGCTCCAGCTCACGCGGATCGAGCTGCGGGACGATGCCGATCGCCCGGTCAAACAGGCGAACGAAGTCGTGGAAGCTCGACAGCCAATCGCGCAGGGCCGTCAGCTCCGAATCGTCGTCGTATTCGCGAGCCGCCTTGGCGGCCTCATTGACCGCATCGGCGAGCACTGCGATGACCGGATCTCCTTCGCGGAGCTTGCGCTGCGCGACGACCCGGCCGAACCACCGCCAGTGGTCGCCGACGGCTGCGTAGGCGACGCCGGCGGGACCTCGGCGGCCGACGCGACGGGGTTCCTGGACGCGCACGATGAGTCCCCACGCCTCTGACTCGGCCAGGGCCATGCTGGCCGCCCGATGACTCAGCCCGAGCGCCTCGCGGACCTCCCGCTCGGTGAGCGGCGCCTGGCGGGACAGGAGATAGCCGTGGACCCGGGCGATCGCGGGCGCGACACCCCACGCGGCGCCCATGTCGCCCCACGCGTCTGCCAGGCTCCGGCGGATCGCCTCGGCCCGCTCGGACGGGCCGGGCCGCTCCTTCGACGCAGGGCGTCCCTTCGACGCAGGCCGCTGCTTTGCGGTGGCCCTGCCCCGCGACGCCATCGGTGTCGCCACGCAACCTCTCCTACAACATGCGACTTGACAGTAGCGTGTTATTGGTTCATAACTTGCTAGGTGAGAGTAGCACATGGCCTTGGAGGGCCCGACATCATGATCGCCCATCGGCGGACACCGCTTCAACCGTCGCGAGGTTGGCAGGCACCCGACCAGGGTGTCCCCGCGATGTCCCGCGCCGAGCTCACCAACGCCCGTTGGCTTGGCCTCGTCGTGGCCGTTGCCGTCGCGGCCGGCGTGGTCGCGATCGTCGGCATCCTCCAACCGATTTCCGCGCCGCTCGAAGACACGAATGGCTTCATGGTCGGTGCTGCAGGGATCGTCCCCGTCCTGGCCGCGGCCCCGTTCGGGTGGTTGCTGGGCCCGGCGGCGGCAAAGGCGCGGCCACTCGGCATCGCCGGGATCGTCGTGGCCATGGCCATCGGCGTGATGATCCTGGGCGACATCCTCACGGTCGTCGGGATCGTTCTCGGCTCGGTCGTCGAGTCGGGAACCTCCTACCCCCTCGTGGACATCGGCGCGGGCTTCGTCGTGATCTCGCTGGTCGGCGCGGTGATCGTCGGTCCGGTCGTGGTCGCCCTGCTGACGCTGCCTGCGTCGGTCGTCTGGATCGTCGCGTTCAGGGTCGCCTGGACGAGGGTCCGGCCGGATGGGCCGGACTGATGCGCATCGCGATCGCCGGCGGGTCCGGCCTCATCGGGCGGCGACTCGCCGCAGCACTCCTCGCCGACGGGCACATGGTCAGCATCCTGAGTCGCCGCGTCGACCGAGCCCGGCGGCGGCTGCCGCCCGGCGTCGAGGTGGTCCGCTGGGATCCGGGCGGAGACCGCGGCGCGGTCGCCGGCGTCCTCCGAGGCACCGACGCCGTTGTGAATCTCGCCGGCGAATCGATCGGGGGACGGCCGTGGACGCCTCGCCACAAGCGCGCGATCCTGGCCAGCAGGCTCCGGGCGACCGGCGCCATCGTCGAGGGAATCGAACGCCTGCCCGCCGGCGAGCGTCCGGCCGTCCTCGTCAACGCTTCCGGCATCGACGTCTACGGCGACCGGCGCGATTTCGAGCTTACCGAGGATGGGCCGACCTCGGATACGTTCCTCGCCCGGGTCTCCCTTGCCTGGGAGGCCGCCGCTCTGCATGCCGAGCGGCTGGGCCTTCGCGTGGTCCTGTGCCGGACGGCGTTGGTCATCGCAGCCGACGCTCCCGCCTTCCGCCTCCTGGCCCTGCCGTACCGCCTCTTCCTCGGCGGCCGGCTGGGGCGGGGTGACCAGCCGTTCACCTGGATCCACGTCGACGACGTCGTGGGGCTGTACTCCCTGGCCCTGGGCGACCCGTCGATCACAGGGCCGCTCAACCTCGTCGCCCCGGAGACACTCCTGCAACGTGAAGTTGCCCGAGCGATCGGACGGGTGCTGGGGCGCCCCGCCGCCGTTCCCGCGCCTGCCGCTCTCCTCCGCCTCGCGCTGTGGGGCCAGGCCGACCTCCTCCTCCACGGCCGCCGGGCCGTGCCGGCGAAGGCGATCGCGGCGGGCTACGTCTTCCGCTATCCCACGATCGAGGCCGCGCTCCGCGAGGCGCTCGGCGGTTCCTGATGGAAGCGGCGCGAGTTGGCTCGCCGTTCGATCCGGTCATGGCCCGGTGGCACCACCCGCTCGCCGAGCCGCTCGCTCGCCTGTTCCTCCACGGCGACTCGACCACCGATGTCCTCCTCGTCGGCACGATGGACCGCGTCTGGCGGCGCCACCGGTGGCTCGACCCGGCGCTGGGCGCGCTGGCCCGCCAGCGACTCCTGTTCCCGGACGCCGGCCGGGACGTGCCGGCCTCGCTGCGGGTGCACTCGCTCCGGGATCCCGAGGGCGTGCCCCGGCAGACCTGGGACCGCCGCTTCGGCTTCGCGGTCGTCCGCGCGTTCGATGCCGAGATGTCCTTCGACGGCCGGCGGAACGCGATCGTCGAGCGGCTCGGACGGACCGGCCGGCTCCGGATCGAATGGCGGCTCGAGCCGGTCGATCCGGACGGGCTGGCGATCATCGCGGCCGGAGGATGCGTACGGATCGCGGGCCGCGCCGTTCCGTTGCCTGCCGTCCTGACGCCGCGCGCCCGCGCGGTCCAGCACGGGATCGACCGCGACGGCATCCGGGTGGAGGTCACGATCGGCCTGCCGGTCCTCGGTCCGATCCTCGGCTACTCCGGCAGCTTCAGGATGAGCTCCGCCGCCCCGCTCCCCGATACGAGCCGAGAGCGCTCAACGGCGCGGCGGACCAAGGCGCCCTCCCGGTGGCTTCGCGCGGCGGCGGTTTACAACGCCATCTGGGGCGGGCTGGCGATCGTCGCGCCGCATCGGCTGACGCGAGTCCTCGGGCTCGGAACTGTGTCGGACGCAACTGGCTGGCGGGCCGCGGGCGTGCTGGTCGCCGCGTTTGCCCCCGCCTACTGGTGGGCGGCGGCCAACCCGGAGCGGGCCCGACCGCTCCTCGGCACGGCCCTGCTGGGAAAGGCCCTGGGCCTGGGCTCCTGCCTCGCCGGCATCGCCGCCGGCATCGTTCCGCGCGCCGCTCTGCTCGTCGTCCTGTTGAACGACGCGGTCTGGCTGCCGGCCTTCGTGCTGCTCTTGATGGACCGATCGGACCAGCAGGCATCGTGAGAGTCGCGATTACCGGCGGGACCGGGTTCGTCGGGCGCCATCTGGCCGCCCGGCTGTCCGCTCACGGGCACGAGGTCGTCCTCGTCGCGCGCGGCGTCGACCGGCGCGACGAGGCAAGTCGCAAGCTGCCGCGCACCACGTTCGTCTCGGCGTCCCTGACCGATGCGGCGCTGTTGCGCGAGGCGTTCCAGGGCTGCGAGGCGGTCGCCCATTGCGCCGGCATCAACCGCGAGCTGGGTGAGCAGACCTACCGCACCGTCCACATCGAGGGCACGCGAACGGTCGTGGCCGCGGCACAGGCCGCAGGCGTGCACCGAATCGCGATGCTCAGCTTCCTCCGCGCCCGGCCCGGATGCGGCTCCGGCTATCACGAATCGAAATGGGCGGCAGAGGAGATCGTCCGGTCGTCGGAGCTCGAATGGACCGTCCTCAAGTCGGGGGTCATCTACGGCCGCGGCGACCACATGCTCGACCACCTCAGCCGGGCGCTCCACACTTTCCCGGTCTTTGCCACCGTTGGCCTGCGTGATCGGCCGGTCAGGCCCGTGGCGGTGGCCGACGTCGCACGGATCCTGGAGTCGGCCTTGATCGACGGCACCCTCGCCCGGCGCACGATCGCGGTGCTCGGACCGGACGAGATGACGCTGGGCCAGGCGGTCCGGCGGGTGGCGGCGGTCGTCGGCCGACGGCCCCTCATGATCCGGCTGCCGGTGCCCCTGCATGTCGGTCTCGCCTGGGTACTGGAGCGAGTGATGACCGTTCCGCTCACATCCATCGCCCAGGTCCGAATCCTCGCGGAGGGGGTCGTGCAACCGCTGCCGTTCGCCGACGAGCCGCCCACGGACCTCGTCCCGAGGACGCTCTTCGACGCGGATTCGATCCGAGCCGGCCTCCCGCCGCCCGGCGGGTTCGGTCGGCGGGATCTCCGGTGGCTATGAGGGCGCCCGGGATGCCCGCGTATCATCCCGCGAATGACGGTCCTCCGAAGCCGCCTCGACCCTGCCGATGCCGAGACGCAGGCCAACCGCGCGGCGATGGAGGCCCTCGTCGTCGAGCTTCGGGCGAAACAGGCCCAGGTCGCCGGCCGCGGCGCCGGTGGCGATGACCGCTCGATCACCCGCCACCGGGAGCGGGGCAAGCTGCCGGTCCGCGAGCGCATCGACCGCCTGCTCGATCCGGGATCGGCATTCCTGGAGCTGAGCCCGCTGGCTGCCGACGGCCTGTACGACGGTGAAGCGCCGGGCGCCGGCATCGTGACCGGCCTCGGACGGGTGGAGGGAACGCTCTGCGTCATCGTCGCCAATGACGCCACCGTCAAGGGCGGCACCTACTACCCGCTGACGGTCAAGAAGCACCTCCGGGCACAGGAGATCGCCCTCGAGAACGGCCTGCCGTGCGTGTACCTGGTCGATAGCGGCGGCGCCTTCCTGCCCCTCCAGGCGGACGTCTTTCCCGATCGCGATCACTTCGGCCGGATCTTCTACAACCAGGCTCGCCTGTCGGCCGCCGGCGTTCCCCAGATTGCGCTCGTCATGGGCAGCTCCACGGCTGGCGGCGCGTACGTGCCGGCGATGAGCGACGAGACGGTCATCGTCCGCGGGACCGGCACGATCTTCCTGGGCGGCCCGCCGCTCGTGAAGGCGGCCACCGGCGAGGAGGTCACCGCCGAGGACCTGGGCGGTGGCGACGTCCACGCCCGCACCTCCGGTGTCGTGGATCATCTCGCGCTCGACGACGAGCATGCCCTGGCTCTCGGCCGCGAGATCGTCCGCAACCTCAACCGACGGCCGCCGCCGACGCCCTGGGATCGAGCCCGGCCGGAGCCGCCCGCCATCCCTCCCGAAGGCTCGGACGGCGGGGCGCACCTGTACGCCGCCGTGAGCGCCGACCCGCGGCGGCCAATCGACGTGCGCGAGATCGTCGCTCGCCTGGTCGACGGAAGCCGGTTCCACGAGTTCAAGCCGCTGTACGGCGAGACGCTGGTCTGCGGGTTCGCTCACCTCGACGGCTACCCGGTGGGCATCATCGCCAACGACGGCATCCTGTTCAGCCAGAGCGCGCTCAAGGGCGCCCACTTCATCGAGCTCGCCGCGCAGCGGCGGATCCCGCTCGTCTTCCTCCAGAACATCACCGGCTTCATGGTCGGTCGCGAGTACGAGGCCGGCGGGATCGCCAAGGACGGCGCCAAGATGGTCATGGCGGTCGCCTGCGCCGAGGTCCCCAAGTTCACGATCCTCATTGGCGGCAGCTTCGGGGCCGGCAACTACGCCATGGCCGGCCGGGCGTACGGGCCGCGGTTCCTGTGGTCCTGGCCGAACGCCCGCATCAGCGTCATGGGCGGCCTACAGGCCGCACGGGTCCTGTCGACCGTGCGCGAGGCGTCGCTGCCGAACGGTCGGTGGGGCTCCGATGCCGAGCGGACCGCCTTCGAGGCGCCGATTCTCGATACGTACGAGCGCGAGGGCTCGCCCTACTTCGCCACCGCCCGGCTGTGGGACGACGGAGTCATCGACCCGGTCGACACACGGCGGGTGCTCGCCATGGCGATCGAGGCGTCGCTGTGCGCAGAGATCCCGGAGACGCGCTTCGGCGTCTTCCGGATGTGAGCAGGCCGAACTGCAGACTGCGACAACTTGCTGCCGAGACGCTCGCGGGCATCAAAACGGCCCGCCCGGAGACCGGGCGGGCCGAGGCCACGTGAGGTCGATCAGCAGCCGTGGCAGATGAAATGGTCGCTGAAGCTCGTGTTGTTGATGTCAGCGTAGAGTGACGCCCCGAAGGCGGCGCCGTCCAGGGAACCGACCGCAGACGCATCCCGGAACGTGCCCTTCTGGCGCACCGTCTCGGTGAAGCCGGGTGAGGTGATGGTGGTCGTGCCGTTCACCCGGACGGCCGGTCCGGTAGCGACCCACTTGCCTGCCAGCTGGCCGGTTCCGGCGTCGGAGCAGGTGCGCTCCGTACAGGTCGAGAGAGCCACGGTCGCCTTCAGCGAGGCCGAGCTCAGGTCCCTGGCGACGCTCAACGAGACGTCGTCGCCAGCGGCGAAGCCGAAGGTGTCGGAGACGAAGACAAAGTTGCCACGCCGGTCGATCTTGTAGCTGAAGATGTCGACAAAGGCGAACTTGTCCGTGAACGTCGTGCCGTCTTCCTCGATCGCCTGCTCGGCGGCCGAGACGAACGTGTCCGTGTAGACGACGTTCGCGACGTAGTTGCCGTCGGCCGGGAACGTCGACCAGAAGCCGTCGACACCGGGCCCCGAGGTGGAGAAGCGAAACTGGCCCGCCGGCGCGGCCGAGGCCGGCGTGGCGAGGACTCCAGCCATCAAGAGCGAGGCGGCCGCCGCGATGATCAGTCGACGAGTCATGCGAATCCCTCCGTGCTGGGTGGATGGCCTGTCCGTCTGGTGGAGACGCCAGGGTCGTGACGCACTACCCAGATCGATACACGTGATCGTGGAGCCATCTCGCCTTCCGCCTGACGATGACACGAGAGCGTCTGCGCCACGTCTCACGCATACCATGGGCGCCATGCGTTCCCAGCCCGGCCCGAGCTTCTGAGCGCGACCGCAGATTCCGTTCTGGCGCGCGCAGCCCGGCTCGCACCAGCCATCGTGGGCTGCCTGGCGCTGGCGGCCTACGTGCGCACCCTCCTGCCTGGAATCGCCTTCGGCGACTGGGGGGAGATGCAGACCGTTCCGCACGTCCTCGGGGTCGCCCATCCCACCGGCTACCCGACGTACATCCTTCTGGCCTGGCTGGCCGAGCTCGTGCCGGTCGGCTCGATCGCGTTCCGGGCGAACCTCTTTTCGGCAGCCTGCGTGGCTGCCGCCGTCGCTGCCACCACCCTGATCGCGCTGCGGCTTGGTGCTCGACCCCTGATCGCCATGGCCGCCGGGCTCGCGCTGGGAGCGACGGGGACGGTGTGGGCGGCCGCCACGGTGGCGGAGGTCAATCCGCTGCATCTGCTGATGGCGGCACTGATCATCCACCGCGCGCTGGTCTGGGCCGAGAGGCGGTCTCCGGTCGACCTCACCATCGGCGGGCTCCTCGTGGGCCTGGCGCTCGGCAACCACCTGCTCACCCTCTTCATCGCCCCGTTCGTGGCGCTCTTCGTCTTGTGGAGCGGCCGCCGGGAGATCGCATCCAGGCCCGCGATCCTGGCGCTGCCGGTTGGCGCCCTCCTCCTGGGCCTCGCCGTCTACCTCTACATCCCGCTCGCGGCGAGCCAGTCGCCGCCGCTGCCGTACAACCATCCGGTGACCCTGGACGGCGTCCTGTGGCTGGTCAGCGGCACCCAGTTCCGGGGCCAGTTCGACTTCCTCTCCGCCCGGGGACCCGGTGAGTTCGTCGCCTCGCTGCCGGACCTGTGGGAGCTGCTGACCGCCCGAGCGACACCCGTCCTTCCGGTGCTTGGATTGGCCGGTCTCGTCATCCTGGTGGTGCGGCGACCCGCATTCGGGCTCATGTGCCTGGGTGTGGCCTTCTCGGCCGTCTACATCTGGGCCAATTACCTGCACCTGGAGCATTACCTCCTCGTTCCGCTCCTGGTACTCGCCATCGGAGCGTCGGTGGCGCTGGAGTCGGCAGCACGTGCCGTGGCGTGGCTCTTCGCCCGCAGCACTCCCCGGCGAGCCGCCACGGCCACGGCCACTGGCGCGGGCGGGGGCGCGGACGCGACTGCAGGCGCGATGACGATGGCGACGGCGGCCGGCCTGGCGATCGGCGCGGCTGCCATCGGCGGCGCGCTGGTCCTCGCGGCCGGTAACTGGGACCGGGCCGACCGCAGCGGCGATCGCTCCGGACAGGAGTACGTGGACGCGGTCTTCGCGGCCCTGCCGCCCAACGCGGCGATCCTCTCGTACTGGGATGCCTCGACGCCGTTGTGGCACGGCCAGCTCGTGGAAGGCCGACGCTCGGACGTCCTCATCGTCGACGACACGAACATCGTCTACGAGGGCTGGGTCACCCGAGAGCGGCGGATCTCATCGCTCATCTGCGAGAGACCCGTGTTCATCCTGCGACTGGGCGACGCGGACCTCGTCCCGACCGAACAGGCCTTTCGCCTGACGCCGCTCATCACGGTCCGGGTGGCCGCCGGAGAGCCGACGGCCGCATGGACCCGGGACATCTATCGGGTCGAGCAGCAGAGCCCGGGTGGCTGCTGAGGTGGCATGTCGCGGCGGCTCCTTCGTCCTAGCGCTCGCGACGCGGGTACGATGCCGTCCGTGAGCGAACGCCTGCGGGTCGATCGGAGCGGGCCGGGAGACACGGTCGCCCGGGTCACGCTGACGCGGCCCGAGGTGCACAACTCCTTCGATGCGACGCTCATCGCGGAGCTAAGAGCCGCCTTCACGGCTTTTTCCAGGGAAGGTCCCACGGCGCTCCGGGCCGTCGTCCTGGCTGGCGAGGGCCTATCGTTCTGCGCCGGCGCCGACGTCAAGTGGATGCGGGCGGCGATGAGCCTCGACCGCGAGGCCAACGAGCAGGACGCGATGGCGCTGGCCGACATGCTCGAGTCCATCGACACCTGCCCGGCGCCGGTCGTCGCGCGCGTCCACGGCGCGGCGCTCGGCGGCGGGATGGGTCTCTGCGCGGTGGCTGACATCGTCATCGCCGAGAGCGGCGCGCGCTTCGGCTTCACGGAGACACGGCTGGGCATCCTGCCCGCCGTCATCGCCCCGTTTGTCATCGCCAAGATCGGTGAGTCGCACGCCCGCGCCCTGTTCCCCGGCGGGCGCCGGTTCGACGCAGTTCGCGCGCAGCGAATCGGCCTCGTACACGAGGTCGTCGAGGGGCCGGATGCGCTCGACGCGGCCGTCCAGGTGGCGATCGACGACCTGCTGGCGGCCGGTCCGACGGCCGCTCGTGGGGCGAAGTCGATCGTCCGTGAGGTCCGCGGGCTGCCCCACGGCTCGTCGAAGTGGCACACGGCTCGGGTCATCGCCGCTCAGCGAGTCTCGGACGAGGCGCAGGAGGGGTTCCGCGCCTTCACGGAGAAGCGGCGACCGGCCTGGCAGCCGGAGGACGACACGACCTGACCCGCGCCCTCAGGCTGGCGGAGGAACGGGCGGCATCGCGACTTCGGGCGGCGCCGGCTCGGTGGAGGACCGCGTCCCTGGCAGATCGCGCAAGGACCGGACTGGAGACGGAACGAGCCACAGAAAGGCGAGGCCCGCCCCGACCGCGCTGAGGAACAGCGTCGGACGGAGATCGATCGCCGTCGCCAGGACGCCACCCACGACCGCGCCGAGTGGGATCGTCCCCCATCCGATCCATCGCCCGGTCGCGTTCACCCGACCGAGCATGTGATCCGGCGTCACCGCCTGGCGCAGGCTGACCCCGTTCACGTTCAGGACCATCACGGCGACGCCCACGATGAACCCCGATGCCGTGAGGAAGACCATGGCCTCTTCGCGCGGCGCGACGGCGACGAGGAGGAGGCCGATCCCGGACATGAATTCGCTGACGATGAGCGCCCGGCCCAGGCCGAGCCGGCGGGCGACAGAGCGGCTCGCCAGTGCGCCGATCACGAGTCCGATGGCTCCGATCGACGTCACCAGGCCGATCGCCTCCGGCCGGAGCCCGAGCTCCCGAACGACGAACACGAGGTAGATTGCCGCGCCGATCTCGCTGAAGAAGTTGAAGGTCGTGACCGTCGCCGCCAGGCTGCGAAGATACGGATCGCGAGCGAAATAGCGGAGGCCGTCGGCGATCTCGCGGCGGAGCCCCGGCCGATCGGGCTGGGCCCCGTCGCGTCGTGCGCCGCCCGGATCGGCGCGACGGATCCTCGTCAGGAAGGCCGCTGACCCGAGATAACTCAATGAGTCGGCGAGGATCGCGATTGGGGCGCCGGCGATTCCGACCAGGAGGCCGGCGGTGCCCGGGCCCAGGACCTGGGCCGTGGAGCGGCTGACCTCGAGCCGGGCGTTTCCCTCGGCCAGCGATTCGCGACCCACCAGGCCGGGCAGATAGGACTGGTAGGCCAGGTCGAAGAAGACCGTGAACGTGCCGACGCCGAACGCGATCAGATACAGATGCCACACGGACAGGGCGCCGAGCTGGTAGCTCGCCGGAATGACGAGGAGCAGGCCGGCCCGACCGACGTCGGCAGCGATGAGGACTCGGCGGCGCGGCAGTCGATCGACCCAGGCGCCCGCCGGCAGGGTGAACAACAGGAACGGCAGGAACTCGAGCGCTCCCAGCACCGC
>DASPWU010000180.1:0-2981 GCA_035637675.1 Candidatus Limnocylindria bacterium
CCGGGCAGATGAGGTGTTCGTGGACGCGATCTACACGGACGACTCGCCCTATCACCGGCCCGCCGCCGGCACGGCCGAGACCGTGGCGATCCTCAGCCGCGACCATGCCCGGCGAAGCTGGGAACGGGGCATGGACCCTGCCGCGCTCACCCTCGTCGTGGGCGGCGACCTCCGTGGCGTCGACGTTGCCGCCATCGCCCAGGGATTGTTCGGTGGCTGGGAGGCCGCGCCAGGCGCGGCGCAACCCAGACCGGTCGTCGCCAGATCCGCACTGGATGGCCGCCTGGTCCGCCTGGTCCACCGGCCCGGCTCTGTCCAGTCCGAGATCCGGATCGGCCATCCCGGCTTGCCCCGCCGGATTCCCGACTTCCACGCGCTCTCGGTGATGGGCGCGATCCTGGGCGGCCTGTTCAACTCGCGTCTCAACCGGAACCTGCGGGAGGACAAGGGCTACACCTATGGAGCCGGCGCGGGCTTCGACCTCCGGCGAGGCCCTGGGCCGTTCGCCGCGCGCGCTGCAGTGAACACAGAGGTCACCGTGCCGGCCATCGCGGAGATGCTGCGCGAGCTCGAGCGGATGCGCGACGAGCCCGTGACCGACGACGAGCTGGCGGCCGGCCGCGACTTCCTGGTGGGGGTCTTCCCGCTCCGCTTCGAGACGCCGGGCCCGGTCGTTGGGGCGATCGCCGGGCTCGTGGTCCACGACCTGCCGGACGACGAGCTGGCTCGGTACCGGCCGCAGATCGAGGCCGTCACGATCGACGACGTCGTCCGGGTGGCACGAGAGCACCTTTACGTCGATCGTGCCGCGGTCGTCCTGGTCGGGGATGCCGACGCGGTGGCGGGGGGCTTGGAGGGCGCAGGATTCGGCCGGCTGGAAGTCGTCCACGACGAGGTCGAGCCAGCGGTCTGAAACCTTTGCGCGCTGCGCTGTCTCAGGTGGTTAGAGCCGATCGATCGATCGGCCCGCCGGGAGACAGAATCGATGGATCGAACTCGTCGGACACGCGCCATCGGCGCCCTGCTCGTCGCCACCACGCTCGTTGTCGGCGGAGTCGTCGGCGCGAACGCGCTGAGCGGCCGCTCGTCCACGCAGGCCGTGCCCGCCGTCCTCAACGAAGAGGCCACCGAGACTCCGGAGGTCGAGACGCCCGAGCCGACCGAGACCCCGGAGGCCGCGGAGACACCAGAGGCCGCCGAGACCCCGGAGGCCGCCGAGACCCCGGAGGCCGCGGACACGCCCGAGGTCGAAGACGACCAGGGTGAAGACAGCGACGCTCAGGGCGACGAGGATGATCAGGGCGAGAACGAGGGCGAACATGCCGCGGCCCCCAAGACCCCGGAGCCGGACGAGCATGACGACTCGGACGGCGACGGCGGCGACGACTGACCTACCCGCCATCGGTACGTTCGGCCCTCGTACTCGTGACTGAGGGCTCATCGTGCCGACGGACGATCTGGGCGATGATGGGTCGCCCGACCGTGTTCTGGTCGGGCTGACCCTGATCCACCGGGGGCCGAACCGATCGAGTCCGTCGAGCGCTTCTCCGCCCAACCCGTCACGCGCGACGACGCGGATCTTGAGGCTGCCGTCGCACGAGTCCTGGAGGGCGACCGCGAGGCGTTCCGGGTGTTCGTGGAGCGGGAGTCGGCCAACGTGGTTCGGACCTGTTTCCGTGTTCTCGGCACCCTTCCCGATGCCGAAGATGCCGCCCAGGAGGCGTTCGTGATCGCGTTCCGGTCTCTGGGCTCGTGGCGCGGCGACGGGCCGTTCGGGGCGTGGATCGCCAGGATCGCCGTTCGCCAGTCCCTGCGACAGGCCGGCCGGCGGAAGGCACTCGTGCAGCTCGAATCGTCGGTCACCGACCGGGACCCGCGCAAGGCTGCGAACCTGTCGCCGCCGCGCGATGCGACCGGCCACGACCCCGCTTGGCTGACGATTCGCCGGGAACGGGACGCGGCGGTTCGCTCGGCGGTCGGCAGGCTCGAGGAACCGTATCGAGAGGTCGTTGTCCTCCGCTTCTTCGGAGAGCTGTCGCTCGCGGAGATCGCGGCGACATCCGGCCGCCCGCTCGGCACCGTCAAGACGCATCTCCATCGAGGACTGCGCCGGCTGCGCGCGGGCCTCGAGGCCGGCGGATACGAGCGATGACGGGTCCCTTCCGGCCGAGCGAGCTGGACGGCGCCGAAGAGCCGCTGACACTCGTGGAACTGGCACAGGCGCTCGGCCTCGCGCGGGACCTGGAGGCGGCCGCGGTGGCCGCCGACGCTCGCCCCACCGCGGGCTTCTCCGAACGAGTGATGGCGGCCGTTGCCGCCGAGCCGCTTCCACGGCCGCTGGCGGCCTTCAGGCTCGCTGCTCGCCAGGGGCGGGCGCAAGCAGCAATCTACGCGCTGGTGGACGCGTGGCGCCTCGCCTGGAGTGGCGGCCGGCCCCTGGCCGCGCGGGCCCAGGCGCTGGCCGTCGTGCTGGTTCTCGTCGTTGGAGCTGCCTCGGTGAGCGGCATCGCCATTGCCGGCGTCTCGGGCATGCTCAGGCACTCGACGGAGACAACACCGAGACCGCCGTCCATCGTGGTCGCGCCGAGTCAGGAGGTGTCGCCTTCGCCGACACCTTCCGCGGAACCCAGCGCGACTCCGAAACCTCAGGCGACGTCTGAACCTACCGCCACGCCGAAGCGGAGCACGCCGCGGCCGACGGTTAAGCCCGTCGAGACGCCCGAAGACGACGATGACCACGGCGGCGGCGACCTGTCTGGATCGGGAAGCTCGTCTGGGGGCGGAGAGTCGGAGGACGTCTCGACGCCCCATCCTAGCGACGGGGACGACTAGGAGGCTTGCCCCACTTGGCCGGGCGCGATCGAGGCGGCCGGTCGTGTGTCGCGGCGGGGGGCCCTGCTCCAGAACCAACCGGTCGGATCGAGCGTCACGAGAGCGGCAACCGCCGCACCCAGCGCCGGGCCGATCGCGCGCGGCAGGCC
>DASPWU010000181.1:0-1730 GCA_035637675.1 Candidatus Limnocylindria bacterium
CCCTCGCCGACGTCGCCGCGGCGGCCGACCTCGAAGAGCTCGACGAGTTGGCGGCGGCGCTCGGCCAGGCCCGCCGCACGGGCAAAGGCGTGCCGGACGTTCTCGGCGAGCAAGAGCGGTCACTCCGGGAGTCGGAGCGGAACCGGCTCCTCGGCGCGGCCTCGACGGTCCAGCCGAAGCTGGCGGCGATCCTCGCCGCCATTTACCTGCCGGAGTTCATCGTCCTGATCGTTGTGCCCCTCTTCCTCTCGACACTGGGGCGGATATGAAGGAGGTCGAAGGAATGTGGGACCGGGAACGACTGAAGACAATCGCGCGACTAATCTGGCGGAAGATCCGTGAAGACGAGCGTGGCCTGACGACCCTCGAGTACGTCATTGCCGCGGGGATCATCCTCGTCGTCCTGGCGGCCGCCATCCTGGCCTGGAACAACGGGCTCGCTCAGAAGATCGGCGAGCTCATCGGGCAGCTGCTGGGCCAATGACCGAACGCGGCCGACCAGGCAGCCGGACCGATCCTCGCCGCGGGGAGCGTGGCTTGGCGACGGTCGAGGCCGTCCTGGTCGTGCCTCTCGTCCTCGTCCCGGTCCTCCTAGCGGTCGTCGTCTTTGGCCGGCTCGAGCACACCCGCCTGGTTCTCGACGCGGCAGCAGCTGCCGGTGCCCGGCAGGCGGCGGTCGTTGGCGGGGACAGCTCGCTGGTCCGGACCCGGATCATGACCGAGCTGTCCGACGGTGGGCTCGATCCCGACCGCGCCCGGATCGTCATCGAACCGGCGATTGCCGCCTGGGGCGAGCCGATCCGGGTCCAGATCTCGATCGAGGAGCAAGCGGCCATTCCATTTGCCGGCACCTGGGCTGTTCCACTCGAGGCGGAGTTCGTGACCCGTAGCGAGGTGACGCGGTGAGGCCGCGCCGAGCCGGCGAGCGCGGCCAGGTCGCCGTCTACGCCGTCCTGCTCTTCCCGGTGCTGATGCTGGTCCTCGCGCTCGTGCTCGCCGTCGGGACGATCGAAGGCCTCCGAACGCGCCTCCGGGCCCAGCTCGACATGGCCGCGTTGACCGCGACCCAGGCCCTCGATCCCGCGGCGCTCGCCGCGGGGGAGCCACCAAAGCTTCAAGTGGCCGAGGCCGAGCGACTCGCTCGCGAGTACCTCGCGCGGAACCTCGCCGCGACGGGTGACGTGCTTGTCGCTTCACCGTCCGAGATCGCGGCGGCGGCACAGGTCGTCATCTCGAACGTACCTGGCACCGATCCGATCACGGGCGCGTCGAACACCGCCCCGACCGTGAGCATCGAGATCACCGCCCCGGCTCGCATTCCGCTCCTTGGGCTGGCGGGGATCGCGCCCGTCGTGACGCTCACGATCGACGGCTCCGCGTCGGCGAGGACGTGACGTGAATCGCATTCCCGAGCGCAACCGGCCGCTTGTCATCTTCGCCGTCGGCGTCGCCGTGTTGGTCATCGTGGCCGGCGGCGTATTGCTCGTCGGTCGGCTGGGACCGCCGCCCGCGCCGACGCCATCGGGCTCGCAGGCGACCGCGTCGCCGTCCGCCGACCCATCCACGCCGGAGGGCGCCACACGGGCCTTCTTCGATGCGTTCGCACAAGCACGGCGGACGGACGATGCCTCGATTGTCGCGCCGTTCGTCACGGGCACCGAGTCGTCTGCCTACCGAACGGTCGACGCATTCGTGAGAGGGCAGAAGGAGTCGGGCAAGGCGTCGGTGAT
>DASPWU010000182.1:0-6435 GCA_035637675.1 Candidatus Limnocylindria bacterium
TTGAGGCCCGTTGTTGCCACATCGTGCAACCGCGCTGGTTTGAGCGTCGATGGATATCGCGTATTCCGAGCATCGTTATGGCGCGGCTGGACGGACCGCTGACCTCTCGCGTATTCCGAGCATCGTTGCGGCGCGGCTGGACGGACCGCTGACCCCTCGCGTATTCCGAGCATCGTTATGGTGGGCCGAAAGAGGCGCCAAGAGCCGTGGCCGCCGCACGAAGCTCTCGCCCGATCGTCGAGCGCCCGGCCCTGCGGCCCGCGGAACCACCCCGGTAATCATGCTCGGACTACGGCGACGCGCGAGGCGCTGGCCGGACCTCCGCTGTGACGGCCGGCGGCCTATTTCGGGAGGAGCGGCTCGATCCAGTCCTTGGCGAAGAACACGATGAACGCGATCGACACCGCCCACATCAGCGGATGGATCTGGTTCAGCTTGCCCCGGATGACCTTGATGAACGTCCACGAGATGAAGCCGGCGCCGATGCCGATCGAGATGTCGTACGTCAGCGGCATGAGCACCATCGTGAGGAGGGCCGGGATGCCCTCCTCGACGTCGGCCACGTCGATGTCCCTGATCAGCGTGAACATGAGGAACCCGACGAGGATCAGAACCGGCGCCGTGGCCTGGGACGGCACGATGCCGGCGAGTGGCGACAGCAGGATCGCGGCCAGGAACAGGACGCCGGTGACCACGGCCGTGAAGCCGGTCCTGCCGCCCTCCGCGACGCCGGCGGCGCTCTCGATGTAGGTGGTGTTGGAGCTCGTGCCTGCCAGGCCACCGACCGCCGCCGCGATCGAGTCGACCAGGAGCACCCGCCCAACGCCCGGCACCTGGCCGTCGGGCGTCGTCAGCCCCGCCTGCTCGGCCACGCCGGTGACCGTCCCCATCGTGTCGAAGAAGTCGATGAGCATGATCGAGAAGATCGTCAGCAGCGCGACGAAGACGCCCAGCGAGGCGAATGACTTGCCGATGTCGAGCTGGAACAACGTGCTGAAGCTGTACGACGCCGTGAACGCCGTCGGCACCTTCGCCACACCCACGATGAGGGCGATGACCGTCGTGATCGCGATGCTCAGGATGAGGGCGCCGCGAACGCGCATGACGAACAGGGCGATCGTGATGAACAGGCCGATCAGCGTGACGGCCGGGCCGGTCCCCGTCGGGAAGACGAACGAGACCGGCGGAAAGCCCGCAGCCGGAGTGGCGATGAGGCCGCCGTTGACGAACCCGATGAACAGGATGAACAGGCCGATGCCCACTCCGATCGCCCGCTTCAGGGAGAGCGGGATGGCCGACATGATGGCTTCGCGGAGGCCGAGGATGACCAGCACCGTGATCGCCGCGCCCTCCAGAAAGATGATGCCCATCGCCCCCTGCCAGCCGATCCTGGTGGCCAGGGCGTACGACACGATGCCGTTGATCCCGAGCCCCGCCGCCAGGGCAAACGGGTAATTGCCCACGACGCCCATGGCGATGGTCATGATCCCGGCGACGAGGGCCGTGGCGGCCGCGACGGCCACCGGGTCCATGGCGGCGCCCTTCGGATCGCCCAGGATGTCCGCGTTCACGAAGATGATGTAGGCCATCACCATGAAGGTGGTCAGGCCCGCTCTGATCTCGGTGACGAAGTTGGTGCCGCGGTCCGCGAAGCGGAAGTAGTCGGCGATCGCGTTGCCTCCCGCCGGGGCCGGGCGGGGTTCGACCTGCGATGAGGTGGTCACCTGGCGAGCTCCCTCTTCTCCTGTCAGCCGGCGCCGGCTCGATGACCCGGCGCGTTGGGCCCGATCGAATCGTTCTCCGGCCTCAGCCCCCGGAGCCCCCCTGTCCCGCTGAACCCTGCTCGGCAGAGCCCCGCCCGCTCGTGCCGTCATCCACGTCGAGGCTGAGCAGCTCCATCTGGACGAATCCGCTCGTATCGAACTCCAGCTGGCGCGCCGCGAACCGATCCTCGCCGGCCGCGCCGACCGGGGCGAACTCGATGACGACGCGTTCGTCGCCCTGGACGAGCGCGTATGCGATGAGCTGGTCGAGCCGCGTCTCGAACTCCAGGTGCTCGAACGAATCGATGTTCAGGCAGATGGACAGCGGCGTGAAGAAGGTGGAGACGTCCGGGTGGTCGACGACGATGCGCTCGACCCAGCCGGTGCCGTGGTCCACGAGGTCCCGACCGCGGTAGTAGCGATAGCTCACCGTCTGCTTGAGCAGCGGCCGGAGCAGATGATGGATATCCGTCCGGCTGGAGACGATCCCGCGGTTGACGAAGAACTTCGCGGGCGGCTCGGTCGACACGCGGCACTCCTGCTCGGGGTGAGGACGCGGTAAGGCGCACTGGTCCGTTCGTTTGAGCGTGCTGTTCGGGCGGCCGGACCGACGGCTCCCGGGCGGGTCGGGCTGGACGGCCGGATGGTACCGCATCGATGGTCGCCCGGAGAGAGGGATTCCCGGCCGCGCCGCGTATGATCCGGCCATGCTGCTGGCGATCGACATCGGCAATTCGAACGTGACGATCGGGCTCATCCGCGACGGAGCCCTCGTCGCCACCCGCCGCGCGGCGACGCATGCCGGCGCGACGACGGACGAGCTCGAGCTCCAGCTCGATGGCCTGCTTCGGCTCGACGAGTCGGGCCTCGCAGACGTGTCGGCGATCTGTCTCGCCTCGGTCGTGTCGGACCTCACGGCGGGTATGGAAGGGCTGGCCGCCCGGCGCCGGATCCCGATCCTCGTCGCGTCGGCCGGCACGATTCCGCTGGCCGTGCGGGTCGACCGGCCGGCGGAGGTCGGTGCCGACCGGCTCGTGAACGCCCTGGCCGCCCATCGCCTGTATGGCGCGCCGGCGGTCATCGTGGATTTCGGGACGGCTACGACCTTCGATGCGATTGCCACCGACGGCGCCTTCGTTGGCGGGTCGATCGCGCCTGGGTTGACGCTGGGTGGGGATGCCCTGGCCACCCGCACCGCGAGCCTTCCGCGCGTGGAGCTCCGCGCTCCGGACCGGGCGATCGGACGGGACACCGTCTCGGCGATGCAGGCCGGTATCGTCCTCGGTTACCAGGCACTGACGGCCGGCCTCCTGGGCCGCATCCGTGCCGAGCTGGCGGCGCCTGCCGGCCTCGCGCCCCGGGACGTGAAGGCGATCGCGACGGGTGGTTTGTCGCAGGCGCCCTGGATCCGGGGCCTGGACGGCCTCGACGCCGTCGATCCGGACCTGACGCTGCGCGGCCTGGCGATCCTTCACGCGGAGGTGACGGGCGGCGAGCGGATCGAGCTGGGCCTGGGATGAGCACTGGCACCGGCGACCGCGGCGAGGACGGGACCGTGCGGCTGGCCGGACGCCTCATCGCCCTCGGGATCACGGGCTCGATCGCCGCCTACAAGGCGCCCGAGCTCGTCCGGCTGCTGCAGGCCGAGGGGGCCGACGTCGTGGCGCTGCTGTCGCCGTCGGCCACGCGCTTCGTCGCTCCGCTGACCCTGGCCGCGCTGACCAGGCACGCGGTGGAGGATGACGTTCTTGCGCTGCTGCCGGATGGCCGCATCGGGCACATCGTCGCGGCTGACACGGCTGATGCCGTCGTGGTCGCCCCGGCGACAGCCCACTGGCTGGCGGCCATGGCCACGGGGCTCGCCGGCGATGTCGTCACGGCCACGTCGCTCGCCACTTCTGCTCCGGTGGTCGTGGCACCGGCCATGGACGGGGAGATGTACGCCCATCCCGCGACGCAGGCCAACGTGACCCGGCTGCGCGACGGCTTCGGCTACACGATCGTGGAGCCGGAGGTGGGGCCGCTCGCCTCGGGCGCCTCGGGCCTGGGGAGGTTGGCCACCCTGGCGGCGATCGTGGACGCCGTCGTCGCGGCCGTCGGGGACCGACCCGTTCGATCGCCCGACCCGGCCAGCCGGCCAGCTGTGGCTCCCCTGCCGCGCGAGGCGGACCTGACCGGCCGCCACCTGATCGTCACGGCCGGGGGCACGGCCGAGCCGATCGACCCGGTCCGTGTCCTCACCAATCGCTCGTCGGGACGGATGGGCGTCGCGGTCGCGGAGGCGGCCCTCGACCGCGGCGCGCGCGTCACGCTCATCGCCGCGAACGTCAGCGTGCCGCTGCCGGACCGCGCCCGAATCGTCCGGGCCGAATCGGCCGCCCAGATGCGCTCGGCGGTGCTGGCCGGCCTGGCCGGCCCGGACGACGCCAGCCTGGCCGGCTCGGACGACGCCGGTGTCGACGCTGGTGTCGACGCCCTCATCATGGCCGCCGCGGTCGGCGACTTCCGCCCCGCCCGCCCGGCCGAGTCGAAGATCCCGCGCGCCGAATCGCTCAACCTGGAGCTCGAGCTGACGCCCGACATCCTGGCCGAGGTCTCGCGACTCGTCGGCGCTCGCGATCCCGGCGCCCGCGGCGCGATCGGCGAGCCGGGGCATCCTCAGATCGGGCCACGGCCGGTCCTGGTCGGCTTCGCGGCCGAGACGGGATCCCTCGATCGGGCGACGGCCAAGCTGCGGCGCAAGGGCCTGGACCTCCTGGTGGCGAACGACGTCGCCGAGGCCGGCTCCGGTTTCGGGACCGAGACCAACCGCGTCACGATCTTCGCCGCCTACGGGGAGCCCGAATCCCTGCCGCTGCTTACAAAGCGGGAGGTTGCCGACCGCCTGCTCGACCTCGTCTCCACGCGACTGGACGCCCGGGACGGCGCGCGGCAGACTTCGAACAGCGTCTCGCCGCAACGAGACCCCGAGGAGACCAGACGATGAGCGCCGCCCCCGAGCCGACCCGCAGACTGACCGTGAGCGACATCGCCAAGCTGTACGCGGACGGCACGCGGATTGCGATGCTCACGGCCTACGACTACCCGACCGCGCGCCTGCTCGACGAGGCCGGTATTCCGCTGCTGCTCGTGGGCGACTCGCTCGGCGAGGTCGTGCTTGGATACGACTCCACGGTCCGGGTGACGATGGCCGAGATGCTCCACCACACGAAGGCCGTCGTCCGCGGCACCCAGCGCGCCCTCGTCATCGGCGACATGCCCTTCCTCAGCTATTCCACCGCCGACGAGGCGGTGGAGAACGCCGGCCTGTTCCTTCGCGAAGCCGGTGCCCAGGCGGTCAAGGTGGAGGGCGGGGTCCGCAGCGCGAAGATCGTCGAGACGCTCGTGCGCACGGGCATCCCGGTGATGGGTCACATCGGCTGGACACCGCAGGCCAAGCTCGGCATGGGCGGCAAGGTCCGCGTCCAGGGCAAGAGCCCCGAGCAGGCCCGCGCCCTTCTTCACGACGCCCTCGCGATCCAGGAGGCCGGCGCCTTCTCGATCGTGCTCGAGCTCGTGCCCGGGCAGCTGGCCGCGGCGATCACGGAGCGCCTGCGCATTCCGACAATCGGCATCGGCGCCGGAGCCGGGTGCAGTGGCGAGGTCCAGGTGGTGACCGACCTGCTGGGACTGGGATCCTTCATTCCGCGCCACGCCCGGCCGTACGCCGGCCTTCGGCAGACGATCCTGGACGCCGCACGGGCGTACGCCGCGGACGTCGAGAGGGGCACCTTCCCCGGACCGGACGAGACCGTGCGGATGGACGACGAGATCCTGGCCGAGGCGCTCGGTCAAGGCCAGCTCGATCGCCCGGCGATCGTGCCGGTGGGAGGCATCCCGCTCGATCGCGACCTGTAGGAACGGCGTCGCGCCAGGGCATGACCCGAGTCCTCAGAACGCGGGCGGAGCTGCGCGCGGCGCTCGCCTCGGCAGAGCGGCCGGTCGGGCTCGTGCCCACCATGGGCTGGCTCCACGATGGCCATCGGTCGCTCATGCGGCAGGCCCGGGCCGAGAACTCCACGACCGTGGTCACGATCTTCGTGAACCCCCGCCAGTTCAACCGGCCGGACGACTTCGAGCGCTATCCGCGGAACGAGGCACGCGACATCGCCATCGCCGACGACGAAGCGGTGGACATCGTCTGGGCACCGCCGGTCGACGAGGTCTACCCACCGGGTTTTGACACCACCGTCTCGGTGGGCGCCGTGGCCGGAACACTCGAGGGAGCGGCGCGGCCGGGACATTTCGACGGCGTGGCAACCGTGGTCGCGATCTTGTTCGCGCTGGTCGGCGCCGAACGCGCCTACTTCGGCCAGAAGGACGCCCAGCAGGTGATGGTCATCCGGCAGATGGCACGGGACCTGGCCCTGCCGACGACGGTCATCGCCTGTCCGACCGTGCGGGAGCCAGACGGCCTGGCCATCTCGTCGCGCAACGTCCATCTGTCGGCCGCCGAACGGGCGGCCGCGCCGGTGCTCCATCGGGCGCTGGACGCGGCGCGCGAGCGGTGGACGGCGGGCGAGCGGTCGGGCGATGCGCTGCGCGACGAGATGCGCCGGGTCCTCGCCGGGGAGCCGCTGGCAAACGTCGAGTACGTCTCGGTCGCGGACGGGACGACGCTGCGCGAGCTCGC
>DASPWU010000183.1:0-7328 GCA_035637675.1 Candidatus Limnocylindria bacterium
GTCGAACGGCATCTGCACGTTCGTGTACTGCGGCAGGTCCCCGGCGGCCTGTCCGGCCGGCTGCATCGTCCAGCAGCCCGGAACCGTGATCTCGCCCCAGCTGCTCGTCGGCTCGGCGTCAGGCCGAGGAAGCAGCTGGAAGCGCCACATGCCATCCAGGCTGAGCCGGTCCGGGTGAGGCACGGCGTGCATGGAGAGGCGATGCAGGGAGGTGAGCTCCGGCGCCTCCCACGGGCTCCACTTCAGGGCCGTCCGCCCCGGGCCAACGGCTCCGGGGGCCTCGACGTGTGGCATCCGACAAGTCTACGAGGTGTTGCCCTCGTGCCGCCCGAGCGGTTCCAGTTCGGGGCGGTGGGAACGACTTGCGCGCCGCGGGAGAATGACGGCGGTGGGGGCAATCCTGCGAGACATGAGCGGCGCCGCGCCGCCAGGGAGGTAGACCCGGTGGGCGACCACGAATGGACTCCAGAGCACCAGGCCATCCACGATGGAGCCGAGGCCGACCGCGAGTTCGCCGAGGCGAAGCTGCTGAACGCCGCGGCCGATGGCCTCGGCGTCACCGCGGACTTCCTGGATTCGATCGGGCTCGATGAGGCTGCCAAAGCCGCCCAGGCCGCCGCAGACGCCGAACGAGTCGCCGCGCTCATCGACACGCAACAGGGGATCGCGTACAGCGCCGCGGCGACGGAGTGGCTGATCGCCGGCAACGACCTCAAGCTGCAGGCCAGGGCGCAGGGCCAGGCCTACGTCGCCGGGAACCGGGCCGAGGCGGCCGAGGAGCGGCTGGGGGATCAGGACCTGAGCGAGCGGGAGAAGACGGCCGCCCAGCTGGACGCGGCACGGGCGCATGCCGAAGAGGGCGTCTTCGAGCGGCGCGCCGACGAGCTGGGAGACTCCGCCAAGACCGTGATCGAACTGGCCGAGGGCATGGAGCGCATGGCCCGCCAATTGGACGACTAGCACGGGGCTCTCCTGCACTTCGCGCCGTCCCCATGGACATGATCGAGCCACCCGCGAGGTCGAGCCGATGGGGCGACCGGGCGCAACCTAACCGGAGGTCAATCTCGTGGTCGACGACACCCCGATGGAGATGGCGCACGACGACGCGCTCGAGGCCAAGCAGGAGTTCGACGAGGCCAAGATGCTGATGTCCATGGCGGCCGGGCTCAACGCCAGCGCCGAGGTGCTGGAGAGCATCGGCTTCGACGAGGCTGCGAAGGTAGCCTCCGCTGCAGCCAGCAGCACATCGGCAGCGGCTGCGACCGATATCCAGCAAGGGCTGGATCTGGCAATGGCCGCATCGCAGTGGAAGATGGTTGCCGATGACCTTGCCGAGCAGGCCAAAGCCCAGGGCGGGGCGTATGCCGCGGACGCTCGAGCCGACAAGATCGAGGGTGAGCTCCAGAAGGACTCGATGAGCGAGAGCGAGAGGACCACGGCGCAGGTCCAGGCTGCGCGGGAACGTGCTACTGAGGATGTGCTCGGCCGCCGCGCGGCGGAGATGGGAATAGAGGCAAAGAGCGACGCCGACCTTGCGCAGACCCTGGAGCAGGCGGCGCGCAACCTCGGCGATTAGTCGCGCCCGCGCCCCCGGGTATATCGACGGGGCCGGACCGGACCAGGGTGTATGGTTCGGCGGTCCCGACGAGTCGTCGGGCGCCGCATGGTGAGGTAACGCCCCATTCCACCAAAACGCCGCCCCGTCTACCGCCGGCCTGCTCCGCCACCCAAGGCGCCGCTCCCGGGCAGTGAGCCACCGCCGGTCGTCCGCTCCAACGTGGCATCCATCGACCTCACCGCCGCCCGGGGCAAGGACGGCTTCACCACCGGCGACCGCGTGCGGATCGCGGGAACGGGTCTCTATAGCGGAGAGGCTGCGGTCATCGAGCGCATGAGCGGCGGCGTGATCCCGACGGCGCTCGTGCGCACCGAGGCCGGCCGGACGCGCCAGGTCCGCACCATCGACCTGGAGCCGATCCCCCGCGGGGAGAGCTGAGCGGCCCGACCGGGATGCCGGACGAGGAGCCGCCGCTCAAACGGGAGAGCGCGGGCCGTTACCGGACCCGCGACGAACGATTCGCGGTCGAGCAGAACTCCGGCCGCTGGCTGGTCCTCGATACCGAGCAGACCGACGAGCTGGGCCTGCCGCTCGTCCGGGGTCCGTTCTCCACGCTGGACGATGCGCGGGAGGCGATTGCGACCGCCCGGACCGGCCCGGCGCCAACGTCACCGCTCGCCAGGCGCGCAAAGGCGGCCTCGCCCCGCAAGGCCGCGGAGCGGTCCGGGTCTCGAGCGCCGAAAGCCGGGACCGCGGAAAAGCGGGTGGCGCCGGAACCCGAGCCGCAGCCCGAGCCGGCGCCGCCGCCGCTCGTCATCCGCAGACTCGAGCCGGGCGACGGTCCGGTGCTCAGGCGGCTGGCCGAGGAAGCCGGTGGCTTCGAGGCAGGCGGCAGGTCACAGCGCTCCTCCAGCGTGTCGGACCACGCGGCCCTCGACGCTCGGGGCGCGCGCCGGCTCCTGGCTGATGCCGACGTGTACCTGCTGGTCGCGTTCGAGGCGGATGCGCCGGTCGGTTTCCTCGTCGCTCACGAGCTGCCGCGTCCATTCGGCGATCCGGTCAGGCTCTTCGTCCGCGAGGTCCGCGTCCGCGCCGAGCGTCGCCGCGAGGGGATCGGACGGCGGCTGCTCGAAAGCCTGTGGGCAATCGGCCGGGAGCACGGCATCGGCAGCGCCTTCGTCATCGCGGAGACGGACGATCGCGACGCGCTCGCGTTCTATCGGGCCGCCGGCGGCAAGCGCTCGAGGCGTGAGATGGCCGTCGTGCGATTTTCGACTGCTCCGGAGTAGGCCGGCCGAAACGGGCGGAGTCGGCCCGGACGACCAGGCTATCGCCAGACGGTCGGCTCCTGCGCCTCGTATGGGGCCCGGAAGAAGCAGACGAGCGGCGCATCGGTGGTCGAGTAGGCGGGCCGGATCGAGCCGTTCGGATCCGCGGCATCGAAGCCGAGCGTCACCTCCTCGCCCGGCCAGTTCGGGTCGTAGATGCGAAGCGTGACCTGGCTGCCCTGGAGGTCGTAGCCGTAGGCCACGACCTGATGATTGCTGCTCAGCTTGCGCGGGTCACGGTCGATCACCCGGACCAGGCCGATCATGGACAGCTTTCCCTGGTCGAGATCGCTCCGGATACGCGGCCACTCCTCGCGAACCATCACGTAGGTGCGGCTGTGCCGATCCAGTCCTGCCCAGCCCAGCCACGACGCCCAGAACGGCTCCCGCTCCGGGCGACGCGGATCCATCAGGCGGTAGAACCGGAGGGGGACGATGCCGCCGGCAAAGCTGGCGATCTGGCGATTGACGATGTAGTCGAAGGCCGGGCTGCCGGCCACCGGTGGCGTCGTATCGGACGGCGGCGCGACCGATGCCCCGTGCAGGTCGGCCGCGCTGAAGGACATCCCGCCGCACAGGCCGTTGGCCGCGTCGCCGATCGTAAGGGTGGCAACGCCCTGAAGGCGCAGCTCGCGGATTGGGGCCGGCGCGAACGCGTTTCGGAAGCGGAAACCGGACGCCTGCGGTGAGAACCCCGGAACGAGCACGGTCGCCATCTTCCCCTCCTCGATCGACCGGGCGGCGCCGATTGCCCGTGCGGCGCCGATCGTCGGTGCGGCCGTCTGGATCAGCGCATCGAGCATGACCCACTTGCGTCTCTGCGGTGTCTCTTGACAGTGGACCGTGCCACTGTCACAATCGCCGTATGTCCATGACCAGGCCGAGCCCCGCGGGGACGACGTTCACGATCGCCGACCTTGCCCGCCTTGCGGATGTCACCCCCCGCACCGTCCGCTATTACGTCGCTCAGGGACTGCTCCGCCCGCCCGGCCACGCCGGACCTGGTGCACGCTACCCGGAGTCGGCGCTCTCGCGTCTCCGCCTCATCCGCGAGCTGCAGCGCAGCCACCTGCCGCTGGCCGAGATCAGGACGCGCCTGGCCGGCCTGACCGACGCCGAGGTCGACCGGCTGGTCGTTCCGCCATCCCCGGCGCCCTCCGAGACCGCCATCGATTACATCCGCGGCCTCATCGGGCAACGTGCGGTCGGGCAGTACCCCGTCGGGGTCGCCCGCTTGGCTCAGCCACCTGCGGCCGCCGCGATAGCGGCCCCGGTCGAGGCCATTGCCGCGGGTAGCGGCGCGTCGCCCGGACCGGCGCCGGGCGCCGAGCGTTCCCAGTGGGACCGCATCGCCCTCACGCCGGACGTCGAGCTCCATATCCGCCGGCCGTTGGGCAGGCTGGAACAGCGCCGGGTCGAACGCCTCATCACGATCGCCCGACAGGTCCTGAAGGAGGAAACGCCATGACCGTTCACGCGCGGCCCGACCGCACCCTGATCCGGGCGACCCATCGGAGCGAGCGCTTCGTGCTCGTCGAGCTGACCGCGCCGACGGCTCCCAGGCAGACCGAGCGTCAGCCGGTCAATCTGGCCTTCGTCCTGGATCGGTCGGGCTCCATGACCGGCGCCAAGATCGCGCTCGCGCGTCAGGCGGTCGAGGCGGCGATCGCCCGTCTCCACCCCGAGGACCGATTCACGGTCGTGGTCTATGACGAAGAGATCGACCTGGTCACCGAGTCGACGCCGGCCAGCCCGGAAGCCAGGCGGGCTGCCGTCGAGCGCCTGCGAGCGATCGATGCGCGGGGATCCACCGACCTCGCCGGCGGCTGGCTGCGGGGGTGCGAGCAGGTCGCGCTCCATCTCGCCGGGCACGGGGTCAATCGCACTCTACTTCTCACCGACGGCCTGGCCAACGTCGGGATCACCGATCCGGCCGAGCTCGAGCGCCATGCCGCGGAGCTCAGGGCGCGGGGCGTGACCACGTCCACCTTCGGGGTCGGCGAGGACTTCGACGAGCGGCTGCTCCAGGCGATGGCCGATGCCGGCGGCGGTCACTTCTATTACATCGCGGAGGCCGCCCAGATCGCCGATCACATCACGAGCGAGGTCGGCGAGGTCCTCCAGGTGGTTGCGCATGGCGCCGCCATCGAGATCACGGCGGCAGACGGCGTGGAAGTGGAACCGCTCTCACCGTTCCCCGTCGAGCGCGGCGGCAACCGGACGCGCATCGCTCTCGGGGACCTCGTGTCCGACCAGCAGCTGGCCGTGGTCCTCCGGTTCCGCTTCGCCTACGGGGAGATCGGCCGCCAGGTCGGAGCGCTCCTGGCTGTGAGCGACCGGGACGGCTCGCTCGCCGTCGCTCCCGTCGCGCTGAGCTGGACGTACGCCGACAACCCGGCGAACGACGCCCAGCGCCGAGACCGGATCGTGGATCGTGCGGTTGCGGAGCTGATGGCCGCGCGGGCCCGGCAGGAGGCCGTCAGCCACAATCGCGCCGGCCGCTACGACGCAGCGCGCGCGGCGCTCCAGGCGGTCGCGCAACGGATCGGCGAAAGCGCGGGCGACGATCCGCAGCTGCGGGGCCTGCTCGCGCAGCTCGATCGCGACGAGGACCAGTGGGCCGCGCCCGCCCCGGAAATGGCCCGCAAGGCGGCCTTTGCGGCCAGCTCCTACGTGGCGCGCGGCCGCAGCCCGTCGGGCCGCGCGACGCGCGGGTCGTAACGTCCGTTCACCCTGCGCCGCACGGACCGGATTCGCCACAATGGCCCCGCCACGGATCGGCTGACGCCGCTCCGTCCGCCGCAGCAGCGGCGAATAGCCTGGAGGGGCCATGGAGCTCTACCCCTGGGTCGTCCTCGTCCACGTGGTCGCCGCGTTTCTGTTCATCCTCGCGCATGGCGCATCGGCGTTCGTGTCGTTCCGGCTGCGGGCGGAGCGTGACCCGACCCGGATCGTCGCCCTGCTCGACCTGTCCGCATCGACCATCGGGCCCATGTACGGCACGCTCGGGCTGCTGCTGCTCGCGGGAATCGCCGCCGGGATCATGGGCAACTGGTTCTCGAAGGGCTGGATCTGGCTCGCGCTGGGCATCTTCGTCGTCATCACGGTGCTCATGTACGTGGTGGCCACGACCTACTACACCGGTGTCCGCCGGGCCCTCGGTCAGGTGCGGCCGGGCAGCAAGGAGCCCGCGCCGGAGCCCGTGCCGACCGAACAGCTCCTGGCGCTCCTCGACTCGCGGCGGCCCGAGGCGATCGCGGCGATCGGCGGCATCGGCCTGGTCGTGATCCTCTGGCTCATGGTCGTCAAGCCGTTCTGACGGCGACGCCCGGCGTCCCTCAGTCCGAAGGCGGGACCGCGACCGCGGCGATGATCCCGGCCAGGAGGCAGGCCACCGCGCCGATGGCCACGGCCGCCTCCAGCGACCGCGTCGCCACGACGCCGGCGATGACGGATCCGATGGGCACGCCCAGGAAGTTGAATGACATCGACACCGCGAAGGCGCGACCCGTCCAGGCCGGGTCGGTCCGCCGTTGGCGAAGCGTGAAGAGGGCGATGTCGAGCGGCCCGCTGAGCAGGCCGGTGAGGAACATGACGATCACGACCGTCATCAGGCTGGACGACCACAGAAGGAGCGCCACGAACAGGCCCGACGCGATCATCGGCAGGGCCAGCATGCGAACCTCACGGCCGCGGCTGTCGATCCGGCCGACGATGAGCGCCGACACGATGCCGGCCACGCCCTGCACGGCGAAGACCAGGCCCACGGTGGCCTCGCCCAGGTGCAGGCGCTCCAGCACGATCAGCGGGATGACGATCGTGTACGTGCCGCCGACGAGGTTCATCACCGCCACCGAGAGGCCCAGCCCGCGCAGCGTCCGATTGCGCCAGGTGTAGAGCAGTCCCTGCCACGCATCCAGGAGCAGCCGTCCGGTCGTGGCCGTATCGGTCTCCGGGTCCGGCACGCGGCCCACGACGACCGCGGCGATCCCGAAGGAGAGCCCGATCACGATGAGCGCGACCGGCCCACCCCACACGGCGACCATTCCGGCGGCCAGTGGCGGGCCGATGACGGAAGCGATGACGTAGCCGTTCGAGTCGATCGCGTTCACCCGCTCCCAGAGGTGGCTCGGGACGATGAGCGGGAACAGGCTGCGCAGGCCGGTGGCAGACAGGGGCGCCGTCAGCGACGAAACCGTGGCGATGACCAGGAGCAGCCAGGCCGGTAGGGCGCCGAGGAGGCCAAGGACACCCATGAGGACGAGCGAGACGAGCGCGATGCAGTAGTCCAGGACCACGAGTCGCGTTCGCCCGTGACGATCCAGCAGGGCCCCCGCGATCGGGCTCAGCAGCAGGCCGGGGAAGATGCTGCAGAAGGTGGCCAGCCCTGCCAGGACCGGCGAGCCATAGGCGAGCAGCGCGAACAGCACGATCGCCACGCC